>JAEYEN010000125.1 GCA_023403375.1 Bacillota bacterium | reverse complement strand
TCCGCCGTATCTTATGTACGGACTGCCGCATTCCGTACAGGCTTTTATCATTTTGTATTTCGCGCCGCAGTAATGACACAAAAGCGAATCGTCTTCTTTATGATAAGTCAGCGAAACGTCGCACGCTTCGCATTTTTGAACGTGTCCGCATTCAGTGCAAATAACCGTTTTTGAGTAACCGCGCTGATTCAAAAAGATTATCGCCTGATTTCCTTTTTTAAGACATTCGTCAAGTTCCGCTTTAAGAACGGAAGACAGCACGCTGTTGTTTCCGCGCCGCACTTCGTTTCTCATATCGACGATTTCCACTTCCGGCAACGGCTTTTTGTTTATCCTTTCCGGCATTGTAACAAGGTTGTATTCGCCGTTTTTCGCTTTCAGATAACTGCCGACTGACGGCGTAGCGCTGCCGAGAACTATTTTTGCTCCGTAGTATTCCGCACGGAATTTCGCTATCTTAAAAGTATCGTATCTGGGGGCGGACTCGCTGACGTAACTCCCGTCGTGCTCTTCGTCGATTATTATAAGCCCTATATTTTCTATCGGCGCAAAAACCGCGCTTCTTGCCCCGATTACTATTTTGGCTTCGCCGTCCCTTATTCGCCACCACTCGTCAAATCGTTCGCCCGCCGATAATCCGCTATGCAAAATTGCCGCGTTATTACCGAATTTTGCTCTTAACTGACGTAACATTTGCGGTGTGAGCGCAATTTCCGGCACAAGCATTATTGCGGTCTTTCCCTGTTTCTCCGCGTCGCTTATTAAATTAAGATAAACTTCCGTTTTGCCGCTGCCCGTAACGCCGAATAAAAGCGTGGTGGTTTTATCGGTTTTGTTAATACTGTCGATTGCCGCCTGCTGGCTTTCCGTAAGGCGAATTTCCTTTTTCTCCGACGACAGATTTTTATACGGAGAGCGATAATCTTTCTCTTCCGAAACTTCGATTATACCTTTGCTTTCCAGCGATTTTAACGCAGACCTGCCGAATTTTTCGCTTATGACAGATTGTTTTACTTTTTCGCCGTCCGATAAAAATTCTAAAAGTTCAATCTGTTTTACCGCAGATTTTCTTAAAGTTTTAATTACGGCGGAACTGTCTACGTCGTCTTTGAGTTTTACAAACGTTACGAGTTTTTCTTTTACCTTGCCTTTTCTCATCTCGCTCGGCAAAAACAACCTCAGCGCGAGCGCACGGGTTACAAAGCAACTCTCGGCAACGTAATTCATCAGCGCAAGCGTTTCTTCGCTTAACGCAGGCGTTTCTTCCACTACCCGTAAAATATTCTTTATCCTTTCTACGGGGTATTCGCTTTTTTCTTTTACGCCTATAACAATGCCTTCGATTACGGTTTTTCCGAACGGCACGATAACGCGAGAGCCCGCGCGGACTTCGCTTCCGTAAAAAGAATATTCAAATACTTTATCTGTTTCGTAGTGATTGATGTCTACGATAACGTCTGCAAACATAGGCTTTTTGTAAAAAATCAGTTCACATAAAATAAGTCCACCGTAAGCGCGATGGACTTATTGTGTTATCAGTCGTTTGTTCCGATAAGTTTGCCGTCGTAAATTTCCTGAGCGGCTACCGACAAAGGTTTCTCTTTATCGAAAGCGTCCGTTATGCCCTGATTCGCGGCTTGATCCATCAATTGTCTTGCACGCTTACTTGCCAGAACGCAAAGCGCGTATTTAGAACCTATTTTTTCAACCAACTCGTCTATCGGCGGTTTATGTATCATAAATGTATCTCCTTTTCTTATACGTTTTTTTCTTTATTTATAATATTTTCTATTTCTTTAAGCGTTTTATCGATATCGTCGTTTACGACAACGTAATCGTAAAATTTCTTTTTGGAAAGTTCGTAATCCATTCTTTCCATTCTTAATTTTATTTTTTCGTCGCTTTCCGTATGTCTGTGTTTAAGCCGCTTTTCTATATCCGTTACCGATGGCGGAACAAGCATTATAAGCACCGCTTGCGGATAATTCTTTTTTACGTTAAGCCCGCCGTCCACGTCTATTTCCAGCAAAACGTCGTTATTCTCCATTTTGTTAAGAACAAACTCTTTGGGCGTGCCGTAATAATTTTCAAAATGTTCGGAATACTCCAAAAACCCGTTGCGCTCAATAAGAGTTCTGAACTGCTCTTTCGTTATAAAAAAGTAATCAACCCCGTCTTTTTCGCCAGCTCTCGGCGCTCTTGTCGTGCAAGAAACACTAAGCGCGATATGGTCTTTTTCGGTTAGTTTTTTTGCAATGGTGCCTTTACCGACGCCGGACGGTCCCGACAAAACAAATAAAATGTTTCTCATACGCTTATTCTAAATTCTGTACCTGTTCTCTCACTTTTTCAATTTCGTTTTTCAGAGAAAGCGCATAATTAGTTACTTCTATATCGTTGCTTTTAGAACAAATCGTATTTGTTTCTCTGTTAAACTCCTGCATCAAAAAATCCAACTTTTTCCCTGCGTCCGCGTCTTTTACTATCGTTTTGAACTGATTGATATGAGAATTAAGTCTTGTCAGTTCTTCGTCTATATTAACTTTATCTGTATAAAACGCGACTTCGTTAAGCAATCTCGCTTCGTCGTATTTAACTTCTGCAAGCGCAGCCGTTATTCTCTCTTTCAATTTCTCTTTGTATTCCGCCGCAACGTAAGGCGCGCGAACGGCGATTTTATCACGCAATTCTTTTATTGTTTCCAGCCTTGCCAACATATCCGCCACAAGTTTCTCGCCTTCCGTCTTTCTCATACCGTTAAGGCTGCAACAAGCCTTTTCAACAGTATCTGTCAGCACTTTTTCCAAATCAGAATAATCCGATATCACCGCTTCCGCAATAACGTCGGGCGATTTCATCAGAAAAGAAACCGTAACGTCGTTTTCCAGACCGAATTTTACCGCAAGTTGCCGCGCCGCCGAAAGATAACTTTCCGCTTTTGCAAAATCGACTTCTACGTTACTTCCGTTTTCCCTTTTATCCGAAAAAGTAATAAACAAATCCACTCTGCCGCGGCGGACGTATTCCGATACTTTTTTTCTCAAAACGTCTTCAAACGCAATAAAGCATCT
The DNA here is from genome assembly GCA_023403375.1 of Bacillota bacterium. Lineage (GTDB taxonomy): Bacteria > Bacillota > Clostridia > Christensenellales > Borkfalkiaceae > UBA1259. Next base: position 8,132 of record JAEYEN010000125.1, on the reverse strand, counting down.
GGGCATTTTACAATTAAAATCGAAGTTTCTGTTGTTTACGGTTTTAATTTCCGCCAGAATACTTATACCGTTTTCGTTATATTCGGCTTTGCCGTAGCCGGTCATACTATACATAAAGGTTGCCTTTTTAAATTATTTTTATTATTTTATCACAAAAATCGTTTTATTTCAACTTATTAAATAGTTATTTTAAATAAATATAAAATTTACAAGAAAATATTAAATATTTGGTAAATTTAGTTTTCTCTTATTTTGATAATTTCATATTTTACCGTTTTTCCCGTATAACGTGCTTCTATTTTATAAAACGAATTGTCAAACGGTTTATTCAGCGTTACATTAACCGTTTATCATATCGTCGAAAGTCTTTTCGTCGATAATTTTTATTCCGAGTTTTTTGGCTTTATCGAGTTTACTGCCTGCGTTTTCGCCGCTGACCACAAGAGTCGTGCTTTTTGATACGCCGCCAAGCACTTCTCCGCCGAGCGTTTCTATTATTTTACCCGCTTCGCTTCTCGTATACTTTGAAAGCGTCCCCGTAAGCACTACCTTTTCGCCCGAAAACGCGCCGACAGACGACTTCTCCTCATACACGGGGTTAACGCCCAATGACAACAACTCTTCTATCTCTTTTACGTTTTCTTCGTCGCGGAAATAGTTATAAACGCAATCGGCCATAATCTCGCCGAAATCCGAAAGGGCTACAAGTTCTTCCCTTTCCGCATTTTTAAGCGCGTCAATCGATTTATATTTATCTGCCAAATCCTTGGCGGTTTTTTTGCCAACGTTGTCTATTCCGAGTGCAAAAATAAAGTTTTCCAAAGCAACGTTTTTGGAATTTTCTATCGCAGAAAAAAGATTGTCCGTTTTAGCGTCCTTAAACCCTTCAAGTTCAAGCACTTTATTTTTGTCTAATTTATACAGGTCGCTATAAAAATACGTGCCGAATTTATCGTATAAAAGCCCTGCCGTTTTTTCCGAAAAACCTTCTATGTCCATTCCTTGTTTAGAAGCAAAGTTAGAAAGTTTTGCTATAACTCTGGGGCGGCACTTTTTGTTCGGACAAAACAAGTTCGCACCCGTTTCTATTAACTTACTATGACAATAGGGGCACTCCGTCGGCTTTATCACTTCTTCCGAATTTTCAAAATTTTCGGTAGTTCCCAAAATTTCGGGAATGACTTCATTACTGCGCCTGACTAAAACTCTCGAATTTATTTTTACTTTCTTTCTTAAAATATCTCCGTAATTATTAAGCGTCGCTTTTTTTACGGTAGCGCCGGCAAGAACTGTCGGTTCCAGAATTCCGAGCGGGGTTAGTTTTCCCGTTCTTCCGACCTGCCATTTAACGTCTTTTAAAATGGTGGTAACTTCTTCCGCTTCAAACTTGAACGCTAACGCCCAACGAGGAAATTTATCGGTATAACCCATTTTTTCTCTTACTGAATAATCGTCGATTTTTATAACGGCGCCGTCAGTCAAAACGTCCAGATTTTTTCTACTGATTTCTATCTCGTTTATGGCAGACGCAATCTGCTCTTTATCGGTACAAATCCTTAAAAACGGATGAACGTAAAAACCGTTTCGCCGTAAAAACTCAAAGCACTCTGTCTGAGAAGAAATAACGTCGCCGTCTATATAATTTACGTTATAAAAAATTATGTCTACCTTTCTTCTTTCCGTTTCTTTCGGGTCGAGATTTCGTATTGCGCCGGCGACTGCGTTCCTTGCGTTTTTTAGTTGTTCCGTTGCGGTTTTGTTGTATTCTTTTAACACGGAAAGTCGCATTACCGCTTCGCCCTGAATTTCGCACGTGCCTTTATAATCGATAGTCAGGGGATAGTTTTTGACTGTTAAAACCTGCGCCGTAACGTCTTCTCCCGTTACCCCGTTGCCGCGGGTTGTCGCCCTTAAAAATTTCCCGTCTTTATAAGTAAGCGAGATTGTAAGTCCGTCGTACTTATACTCTACGGTATATTTCAGATTATCGCCAAATTTTTCGGCACGGGTAAGAAACGCGTCCAGCTCTTCTTCCGTCGTCGCTTTGTCAAGACTGTAAAGCCTTTTTATATGCTGATGTTTTTTGAAAGAAGATATAGGTTCCCCGCCCACTCTTTTTGTGGGGGAATCAAAAAGCACGACCCCGCTCTCCGCTTCCAACTTTTTAAGTTCGTCGTACAATGCGTCGTATTCTTTGTCTGAAACGGTGGGATTATCCAAAACGTAATACTCGTAAGCGTATTTATTCAATATATTTACAAGTTGTTCCATTCTATCCATTTATTTTCTCCATGGGCGCAAATTTTATGGCGAGAGATTTTATGCCTATTCCGCTGAACGCCACGTCCACAACGGTGTTCTCGCTCGTGCCTTTTACGGAAACGACTATTCCTTCCCCGAACTTCGTATGTCTTACCCTGTCGCCTGCTTTATAGTTGCAATCGGCAGATAATTTCTGTTGTTTCGGCTTATTGTTTTCTAAAAAAGTTTTTGCGTATCCCGAAGAATATCCGCCCGAAACGGCACTCCCGCCCGAATAAATTTTATTATCGTAATCACGCTTTACGTATGCGCCTTTTTCAAGCGGCGCACCGTCCGTAAATCTTGCGAGAACGGGTTTTGCTTCCGATAAAAAGCGCGACGGAATCATATTATCTCTTCTTCCGTACATATATCTGCTTGCCGCACGCGTAAGATAAAGCCGTTCTTTCGCTCTCGTTACGGCAACGTACATAAGCCGTCTTTCTTCTTCCAAATCTTTTTTATCGTCTTTTGCTCTTGCCAACGGCAAAATATTCTCGTCAAGCCCCGCAACGAAAACGTTTTTGAATTCCAACCCCTTTACCGCATGAATGGTCGCAATCGTTACGGTGTTATCGCCGTTCATATCGTCTGTATCGGAACTAAGCGTTACGCTGTTTAAGAACTCCGACAAAACCGCGTTTTCGCCGTTTTCTTTCTCGAAAAGTTTTGCGGTGTTCACAAATTCGTCGATATTCATAAGTTTGTTATCGTTTTCTTCGGTTTTCTCGTCAAACTGCGCTTTAAAATCAGTAACACGTAAAATCTCTTCTATAAGTCCAGATATTGTATTTCCGCGCGAAAAATCGTAAAAGTTTTCGATAAGCGCTTTAAAATTTTTAATTTTTGTTTTGGCAGAATTTCCTATGGTTGTTCCGTCGATATAATCTATCGCGTGGAACATACTCATTCCGTTTGCCGCGGCATATTCTCTGAGTTCCGTAAGCGATTTGTCGCCTATTCCGCGCTTTGGCGTGCCGACCGAACGGATAAAAGATTCGTCGTCGAAATTATTATTAACAAGTTTAAGATAACTTAAAATATCTTTAATCTCTTTTCGTTCAAAAAACCTGAATCCGCCGAAAACTTTATAAGGTATTCCGTATTTTAAGAATTCCTGTTCAAAAGCGCGCGATAATGCGTTCAATCTCATAAACACGGCGAAATCGCGGTAATTCACGTTTTCGTTTCTCGACATAAGCGCTTTTATCTGCATAGCAACGTACTGCGCTTCGCCGTTTTCGTCGCTTGCCACAAAGGTTTCTATTCTCGTTCCGTCGGAATTTTCCGTCCACAACTCTTTATCTCGTCTTTCAAAATTGTTTTTTATTATACAATTCGCTAATTCTAATATCTTTTTTGTCGAACGATAATTCCGCTCTAATTTATAAATCTTGGCGCCCCTGTAAATGTCGTCAAACCTTAAAATATTCTCTATTTTCGCACCACGCCAGCCGTAAATACTCTGGTCGTCGTCGCCGACAACAAATATATTGCCGTGCTTTATGGATAATCTTTGAATAATCGCAAACTGAACGGTGTTCGTATCCTGAAACTCGTCCACGTGGATATACTTAAACCTTTCCGAATAAGAATCTGCAACTTCCGGAAACTTTTCAAAAAGTATGTACGTTTTCATCAGAAGGTCGTCAAAATCCAAAGAATTAGACCTTTGAAGCATTTTGTCGTAAGCCGCGTAAACGTTGCATATTTCGTCTATAAATTTTACGTCCGCATACGCTTTTTTACATTCTTCGGGCGAAAGTATTTCGTTTTTAGCGTTGGAAATTATGTTTTTTGCGCTTTTCAGCAAAGCAACGTCCGTCTTTGTTTCTTCAAAAGCGCGCTTCAACGCCTTTTCTTTATCCGTTTCGTCGTAAATGCTGAAATTTTTATCATAGCCTAATTTATCTATGTCTTTTCTTAAAATTTTCACGCACATACTGTGAATCGTGCACGCCCACATTCCCGAAACGTTGCCTATAATGTCTTCCAAACGGCGTTTCATCTCGTCCGCCGCTTTGTTTGTAAACGTTATAGCCATAATTTCGTATGGAGAAGCGCCCTTTTCTGCAATAAGGTACGCTATTCTCGTGGTCAGAACTCTTGTTTTGCCACTACCTGCGCCTGCGATTACCAAAACCGCGCCTTCCGTATCCAGAACGGGTTTAATTTGTTCTTCGTTTAGTTTTTCAAGTAAATTTTTTATGTTTTCCATTTGATTAAAATTATAACACACGCAGGAGATTTTTACAAGTTCATAAAACCAAATAGAAAAACAAAAAAGAATTATTTTGTTTGCAAAAGATATTCCGTTATGATAAAATATTTTTATGAAAAAATTTAACAGTAAATGGCTGTATAACAAAACCGTTGTAATAACGGGCGCAAGCGGCGGACTCGGTTTTTCGCTTGCGAAATATCTCATAAATAAATTCGATTGCAAAATTATAGGCGTTGCCAGAAACAAAGAAAAAATGGAAAAAATGATTCCTGCTCTCGGCGAGAAACAGTCGAATTTTTCTTACTATCTTTTTGACGTTTCCGTAAAAGAAAACTGGCAAAAATTTAAAGACGATTTATGTAAAGACGGCGTTAAAATAGACGTTTTGATTAACAACGCGGGTTTTATGCTGCCTTTCAAGAAGTTTGAAGATATTTCTACGGAAGAAATCGACGAGATAATCGCCACCAATTTTATTTCCGACGTTTATGCGGTAAAACAGTTGCTCCCCCTGTTAAAGCAATCCGAAACGCCCGCAATTATAAATATTTCAAGCGTTGTGGGTGTCTTTCCGCTTTGCGGCGAAAGTATGTATTGCGCGACAAAATTTGCCATTAAAGGCTTTACGGAATGTCTTTATACCGATTACAAAAAGCAAATTTACGTGGGCGGCGTTTATCCCGGTTTTATGAAAACAGATATTTTAAAAAGAACCGCCACTTCTGAAAAAACCAAACGGTTGTTAGATAAACTTATGATGCCGCCCGAAAAAGCGGCGAAAAAGATTTGCAAAGGAATGAAAAAAAGAAAATACAGAATGATTATCGGCTTAGACGCAGAGTTTATGAATTTCTGTGCCAAATTCTTTCCTAAAACAAGTCCGTTATTTATAAAAAAAATACTAAAAATATCTAATGTTGACATTTTTAATCAACTATTTAAAGACTAATATATCAACCCGATTATAAAATACTATTGTAATTTATAACAAGATTATTATTAAAGCAATATAAAAAAGGAACGTATATGAAAAGAATTCTGACGATACAAGACATATCATGCGTGGGCAAATGTTCGCTTACGGTTGCCCTGCCCGTGATTTCCGCGTTCGGCGTTGAAACCTGCGTTTTGCCGACCGCCGTTCTTTCCACGCACACGGCGTTCAACAACTTTACGTTCAGAGATTTAACGGGCGATATAAACGCGATAACTAAACACTGGCAGGAACAAAACATTACTTTTGACGCTATTTATACGGGTTATCTCGGTTCTTTTGAACAATTGAAAATCGTGTCCGATATTTTTGATAAATTCAGACCGAAAGACGGGTTTATAATAGTCGACCCCGTTATGGCGGATAACGGCGCGCTTTATTCCGGTTTTTCGCAGGAGTTCGTTTTTGAAATGGCAAAACTTTGCAACAAAGCGGATATTATAGTGCCTAATATGACGGAAGCCTGTTTTATGCTGAATATCCCCTACGTCAAAAGCGGTTACAAAGAAGAAGATATAAAGGATATTCTCAAAAAACTGACGGACGGCGGTGCGAAAACAGCCATTCTCACAGGGGTTAGTTTTGACGAAGCACGTCTTGGCGCATACGGGTATGATAGCGTAAATAAAAAATATTTCAGTTATTTTTCCGATTATATCCCCGCTTCTTTCCACGGCACAGGCGATATTTTTGCAAGCACGATTACAGGGGCGCTCTCGGTTGGAAAATCGCTTGAAAACGCGCTTAAAATCGCCGTTGATTTTACGGTTAAGTCCATAGAACTCACCGTTTCGGAAAAAAATCACAATTGGTACGGCGTAAATTTTGAAAACGCTTTCCCTTATCTTATTAAGGAAATAGAAAAGCAATAAGATAAAAAATCAAACGAATAAAATCAGAAACGCACAACAAAACAATTAAAACAGATATAACAGATATAATATCATCTTAATTAGCGATATAAAATATTGTACAACAAAAAAAGGCACAAAAAAACGGTTGAAAAATTCAACCGTTTTTTAATTTTAAGATTTTTATTACTGGTATAAAAGCGATGCGGCGCCGATAATACCCGCGTCGTTACCGAGAGACGCTATCATCATTTTAGGGACGGGCGTGTTTTTATAGCCGTAATCGTACTTTTCGCAATAGTTTTTAACAAGATTAAGCAAATAATCGCCTTGCGCGCTTACGCCGCCGCCGATAATAAACGCTTCCGGACGGAAAATATTAAGCATACTCATAATTCCGTCGCCAAGATAAGAAACGTATTTATCTCTCACGCCGATTGCCGCCGCGTCGCCCGCTTTTGCGCATTCAAACGCCGTTCTGCCGTCTACCTTTTCAATATCTCCGCCGACAAAATCCCACATTTTGCTATCTTTGTGTTCTTCCATCGCTTTTTTTGTTTGCCTTATAAGCGCAGTGGCAGAAACGTAGGCTTCTATGCAACCGCGCCTGCCGCACCCGCAAGGTTCGCCGCCTGCAATAAGCGTTGAATGACCGAGTTCGGTACCTTTGCTTTTCGTACCTTCAAACAATTTTTTATCTATAATAACGCCGCCTCCTACGCCTGTTCCCAAAGTAAACATAACGCAGGAATTAAACTTTTTTGCACAACCGAAAACAACTTCGCCCAAAGCCGCCACGTTAGCGTCGTTAGACAGCATAATTTTGGTATCGAAATATTTATGTAATTCGTCGACTATTTTCAAATTTTTCCAGTTAAGGTTAGGTAAAAAGTCTATAACGCCCGTTTCGGAAGTAACCGCCCCCGGAACGCCTATTCCTATGCCAAGAATATCTTTATCGGTAAGATTGTTTTCCGAAAGAATTTTTTTGATGAGCGCGGCAGTATTTTTAACGTCTTCCGCCGCCCGCTTATCGGTTTTTACCCTGTCTTTAACGATAATCTTTCCGTTCTCATCGACAAGTCCGACTTTAATACTCATTCCGCCTACGTCTACGCCTATTGTGTACATAATATTTGTCCTTCTTTTTAATAATTTTTCAGCCTTCTCTCGACTCTATCATAGATTTAACTTTCATCAGCCTTGTTCTGCTGCTTCTTTCGTTTTCTTCGAGTTTCATCGTTATATATTTTATGGTTTCTTCCAGAGAAGGAATCATAATGTTTTCTAGTGCGTTGACTCTTCGCTTACTTTTTTCTATCTCGTCCGCAAGCATATCGGTAGTTTTTTCGACTTCTGCAAGTTTGACGAGCGAATATATAACCTGCCCCACAAGTTCTACCGAATAATCCGCTTCGCTCGTAACGCCTATCATAGAATAGGGATATTTGTTTTTTGCGCGGGTTTCTTTAAGCGACAACTTGGGCACTTTAACGCTCATAATATTCTGCGTTTCGCACTCTAATTCCACAGAAACGGCAGGCATGGAAAAAATAAGTTCGATATCGGATAAACTCATCATACTTCTTGCGACGGAAAATTGCGCCAACGCCTTTGAAACGTCGCTTTCAACCTTATCTCTCAACGATTTGTTTTCTTTTATCAGAACCGAATATTTCCTTACCATTTCTTCGGTTTTGTCTTTTAATAATTTGTGCCCCCTGACCGCGGTTTTAAGTCTTGCTTTAAGTTTTTTCAACTC
>JAEYEN010000056.1 GCA_023403375.1 Bacillota bacterium | reverse complement strand
CTCCAATATTCTTTGGGGTATCCCCGTAATTGCGCTTATGGTTTTAGCGGGCATATGGCTTACCATAAGAACAAAATTTTTTCAGGTCAGAAGATTTAATCTTTCCTTAAAACACACCATCGGCGATTCGATAAAGCAGATGAAAAAAAAAGAGAAAAAGTCCGATAATCCCAATGCCATAACGCCATTCGAAGCGTTTTCTACGGCGGTTTCCGGCACGGTCGGAACGGGGAACATAGTCGGCGTTACCACCGCGATTATATCTGGCGGACCCGGTGCGGTTTTCTGGATGTGGGTATCCGCGTTTTTCGGTTGCGTTACGAAATATTCCGAAATAACGCTTGGTATGTATTACAGAAAAAAAGACGATAAAGGCGAATTTATCGGCGGACCGATGTATTACATACAAAACGGCTTGAAATGTAAATGGCTTGCCATAATGTTTGCAGTCTTTACGATTCTTGCCGCTATCGGTATGGGCTCCGTTCAGGCGGACACCATTCAGAAAACGTTTAATTCCGCGTTCTCGATGCCCACGTGGGCAACGGCGCTTATCATAGCGTTTTTCGTTGCGCTTGTCGTAATCGGCGGTATTAAAAGAATAGGTAAAGTTACTTCCATTATGGTTCCCTTTATGGCGATACTGTTTATAATTCTCGCTATAATTTTGGTTTGCATAAACATAACCGCGGTACCCGCCGCGCTCGGTTCCATATTTACTTCCGCATTTACCGCTAAATCGCTTCTTGGCGGATTTATGGGTTACGGTATCGCGCAGGCTATGCGTTACGGCTTTGCAAGAGGGGTGTTCTCTAACGAAGCGGGACTTGGTTCTTCTTCTATCGCCCACGCAACCAGCAGCAACGTAGAACCGGTTAAACAAGGCTTCTGGGGAATATTCGAAGTATTTCTCGATACCTTCGTTATATGCACGCTTACCGCATTGTTCGTGCTTACTTCGGGCATAGACGGCAACTCCGTCGGCGACGGCGCAAAAGTCGCTATGAGCGCATTCGGTAATAATCTGGGCGTATTCGGAACGGTTTGCTATTGTACTATTTTGCCGCTGTTTGCATTCTCGACAATTCTTGCCTGGGCGGTTTACGGAAGCAAGTCCGCACAATATCTTTTCAATAAACATCAGAAAGCAAGCAAACTTACTTTCAATATAGTGTATATCGCTATTATTGTGGGAATCGCGCTTCTCACGTTCTTCTTCGGCGAAAATCTCGGTTCGGATTTCGTGTGGCTTATTTCGGATATGACAAACGCGCTTATGGCAATTCCTAACCTTATTGCGCTTGTGCTTTTATCCGGCACGCTTATCAAAATCACTAAAAACTATTTCGATAGGAAAAAAGGTCTGCCCGTTATGCCTATGCTTTCGGCTTATAGCGATATAGAAGTTATAGATGAAAAGATAGAAACGGAAAATGCGAAATTATACGATTTGAAAACCGATTCCGGAAAAGAAGAAAAATAAAAATCGAAAAACTTATTTTCGGTTAAAACAAGTAAAAATCAAGTGAAGAGTTAAACAAAAAAGGTTGACCATATGGTCAACCTTTTTTTCTGTTTTTGTTTTGGGTAAGTTTGTATTTTATAATTGTATTTTATGCGGCAGGGTATAGGTTCCGCTGCATAAAGACTACTTAAAGAGTTTTGCGATAGTCTTTGCGATTTCTTTGATATTGAGCGAAGAAGTGTTCACGCAAAGGTCGTAACTAAGTTTATCGCCCCATTTTTTGCCGGTGTAAAACTCGTAATATCTGGAACGGTTTTTGTCTATTCTTTTTATTTCCTTTTTGATTTTCTTTTCGTTATAAATTTCGCCGTCTTTCATTCTTGATTTAATTCTTAAAAGTTTGCTTTCCGTGTCGGAATAAACGAAAATTTTGAAAGGTTTTTCCTTTTCCAGAATATAGTCGGCACATCTGCCCACTATAACGCAGTCCGATTTCTCGGCTAAATCTTTAATAACGTTAGTCTGTTCGCGGAACACCGCCTGAACGTTGCTTATGGAATAGTTTTCAAAATAAGGGAGAGTGTGCCCGACCGTTATCGGGAAAAGATTGTGCGGAGTGTTCTCTACAACCTGCTTAACGTATTGCTCCGAAAGTTCGGTGCGTTTTGCAATTTCGGACAGAATTTCTTTATCGTAATATTCGATATTCAATTCTTCCGCAATGCGCCTGCCAAGTTCTCTTCCGCCGCTGCCGAATTCTCTGCCTATCGTTATAATAGTTCTCATTTTTATCTCCTTTTTTCGTATATAAAAATTTTAACACCGCTTTTTTTAATTGTCAATACCGAAACTATTTTCCACAGTAAAATTTTTCCGTTTTTTGTGCCTGAAAATGTGTTTAATTGCCGTTCCGCAAAATATAAAACCGAGTTATACGCTTTTTATATTATATGTTTTCCATAAGAGATTTAATAAACAACGATTTTTATTGATAACTTCTGCGTCCTTGCCCGTCAGAAATCCTGTCAAAGGCGGACGAACAAGGAGACGATTGTGTTATGAGAGCACAAAAAAACTTCCACCCGAAAGAGTGGAAGTTTTTATGGTAGCCCCACGGAGAAGCATCTCCGTAAACAAGTTTACTCCGATGTCCTTGCCCATCAGTGGAAGCCTGTCAAAGGCGGACGAACAAGGAGACGATTGTGTTATGAGAACACAAAAAAACTTCCACCCGAAAGAGTGGAAGTTTTTATGGTAGCCCCACGGAGAA
>JAEYEN010000024.1 GCA_023403375.1 Bacillota bacterium | reverse complement strand
GACGTCTATTAAGTTATCAACATTTTCACAGTTAAAATATTTTAACCCTATCAGACTGTCGCAAAAATGTTTTATATACACTTCTTCTCTTTCGGTAATTGCGGTTATGTTGAATTTTTCGTTATAGAAAACTAAAATCTCGTAGTATTTTTCAAACTTTTTTAATTTGTCTTCCGATAAAACTATTTCGTTTTCGGCAAGTATCTCTTTCAAACTTTTCATAAGAAAATTATAACACGGTTATTTGTTTTTATCAATTATTTTTTGTTTTGTAAGTAACTAAAAAGTTATCAACTTTTATTTTACATTTTTATCAACTTTTCGGGATTTTCTTATTTTTACGATTATTTTATTTTAATTTGTCCCCTTTTTTTTACTTTTTCTTTTCGTTTAAAAAAGTTATCCACTTTATTTTTATTTTATCAATGTTTATTCCACAAAAATTTAACTTTTTATCAAGATGATTTTTATAAGGTTTTATCTGATAATTTTTGAGTTATCAACTTTTCCACTAGTTAATAAGAATAATACTTATATTTTAAATTTAAAAAATAAATAAAAATAAAAAAATAACAAAAAATTCCGTCCTTTTTTTTAAAAAAATTCCCTTAAACTATATTCTCTATTAAAGTCGAAAAAACTTGCTTTTTAATTCTATATATTATATAATATGTCCGTATATATATTATTTACAAAAAATTATTTTTACTTTATTTTATCGGAGAAAATTTTTATGAAATTGATTTGCGACGGTTTGGATTTATCTGACGCGGTGCTTAAAGTAAGCAAAGCGTTGCCTGTAAAATCTTCTAACCCTGTTTTAGAAGGTATAAAGATTACCGCAAAAGGCGAAACGCTTACCCTTCTTGCTTCCGATATGGAAATTACTATCGAAAAAACCATTAAAGCGGAAGTGCTTATGGAAGGCGAAACCGTCGTTGTAGGTAAATATTTTGTGGAATTCGTTAAAAAGTTACAGAACGAACAGATAGAACTTTGCAAAATAGAAGACGGGCAGTTGCAGATTAAATATTCCGATTCTTCAAGCGAATTGCAGGTGTATCCTGCGGAAAACTATCCCGTGATAGAAAAGACAACCGACGGGAACTATTTTATTCTTTCCCAGAAAGAATTTAAGAAGATTATAGAAAGAACGGTTTTTGCCTGCGCGCTTGACGACAGCAGACCTATATTAAAGGGTTGCTTGTTTGAAGTTAAGGACGGAGTTTTAACGGTCGTTTCGTTAGACGGTTACAGAATGGCGGTTTTAAAGAAAGAAACGGAAGCGAGCGGAGATTTTAAGGCGGTTATTCCGTCTAGAACTCTTCAAGAGATAACAAGGCTTTTGGATAAAGACGAAGAAAAACTTAAAGTTATTTTACAAAATAATTCGTTGTTTATAGAAGTTGAAAACACTACGCTTATATCAAGACTTATAGAAGGCGATTTCGTCAACTATAACCATATTCTTCCCACAACGTTCAATAACGTTGTAACGGTTAATAAAACCGCGCTTTTAAATAGTATAGAAAGGGCTTCTATCGTCGCTAAAAACGACAGATATAATTTTGTAAACTTCGATATAAACGAAGATTATATGACGGTTTCGGCTAAATCGGAAATAGGTAACGTTAACGAAAATATAGGAATAACGTTAAACGGAAAAGACCTTTATATATCATTTAACGGAAAGTATATTATGGACTTTTTGAAAATTATAGACGAAGAATTCGTAACTATAAAACTTAATTCCGCGATAGACCCCTGTATTTTATCCCCTATCGGCGATAAAAACTTCTCTTATCTGGTGTTACCGGTAAGAATAAACTCTTAATTTAATTGACAAAAGGTTAAAAAAACAATAAAATAAATAAGTCGGCGGTTTTTTGCCGAAAAAGAAAATAAAAAATAAAATTAAAAAATACGCGGCAGGCGTTTTAAGGAGATAATTATGAAACAGACTTACCAGCCTAAGAAAAGACAAAGAAGCAAAGTTCACGGATTCAGAGAAAGAATGAAAACACGTTCGGGAAAGAACGTTCTTAAAAGACGCAGAAATAAAGGTCGTCATAAACTTTCCGCTTAAATTTTTCTGATTTTCGGTATTTAAAGTTGGATTACAGATTAAAAAGAGAAAAAGATTTTAATTTAGTTTTCGGTAAAGGAAAGAGATTATTTTCTAATAATCTCACTCTTTTATATATTAAACAAAATTCGTTGAAAGTTGGGTTTGCCGTCGGAAAAAAACACGGCGGCAGCGTTAAAAGAAACAAAATCAAGAGATATTTAAGAGAAAGTTTCAGAAGTTTTTTGCCTTTTTTAAGGCAAGACTTCTTTTTTGTTTTTATACCGAAAGTAAAAGAAGAGTATAGATTGGAAGATATTAAAAAAGATATGGGGTATCTTTTAAAAAAAGGGGGTTTTTTTAACGATGAAAATTATATTAAAGAAAATTCACCGTTTGTTAAAACTTCTTCCGATAACGCTGATTAAATTTTATCAGAAATTCTTATCAAAGGGAACGTGCAGATTTATCCCCTCTTGCTCTCAGTATATGATTGAAGCAATATTAAAAAGGGGCATAATAGTAGGTATATTTTTAGGTACGTTAAGAATAATCAGATGTATGCCGTGGTCAAAAGGCGGCTTCGATAAAGTTCCCGATAAAAAAAGTGTTTTAAAATGGGTATACTAATATGAATATTACAGAAATCTTGTTCGTCGCACCCCAGATTGAAGGGTTGGTTTCGGTTATCGCGTGGATAGTCGGAATTTGTTCTTCCATTGCGTGGGGCGTTATATTGTTTACGGTTTTTCTTAAACTTATAACCATTCCGTTTGACGCTATTTCCAGAATACAGATGCGTAAAAACTCGCTTATTATGGAAAAAATGCGCCCTGACTTAGAAAAACTTCAAAAACAGTACGCAAACGATAAACAATTATATAATCAGAAAATGATGGCGCTCTATAAAAAGAACGGTTATTCTATGTTCGGCGCCTGCCTTCCCACTATCGTTACGCTTGTAATATTTATAGTGGCTATTTCCGCATTCAACGGCTATTCTAAATACGTCAATAAAAAGTATTTTTACGATATGAGCGTTGCGTATAACAACGCTATTTACGCCGGTATGGAAATTGACGACGAAGTTGTTAAATATAACGAAAAAGAAGGAAAACTTGTTTACGATAATTATCAGATAGTAAATAAAGAATTAGACGCGGACGGAAACTTTAATTCTAACGGAATTACTTACAACGTAGAAAAAGGTTCCGAAGGCGAAAACGGCAATTACTATATTATAAATTCTTCTAACGGTTACGTTAAGTATAAACAATTCTATACCGTAGACGGAGAAAATTATTATTCTTCGGGAAGCGGCGTTTATTCTCTGATTAGCGGCAAAATAAAAGAGTTATCCGTAAATCAGCCGGACGTTAAATCTTTATCCGAAAAAAATAACTTCTTAAAAATAGAAGATAAAAATTACGACGAATATACCGAAGGCACCGAGATTGACGAACTTACGTTTTTACAAAACGTAGGCAGCGTTATGGCGGGCAAACAGTATAAAGCGGACAACAGCAGTTTCTTGTGGGTTAAAAACATCTGGGTGGCGGACAGCCCCCTTGCTCACCCCGTAGAAAGTTCGTGGGAAAAATTCAAGTCCGTTCACGAATACAAAACCAAAGACGGCGAAGTTTCTAATATGAGCGAAGATACTTATAAACTTCTTATCGCCGATTTAGAAACGCAGACAACCGAAGCGAACGGTTACTTTATTCTTGCAATTATAACGGCAGGCATTTCGCTTTTGGCACAGTTTGTTTTAAGTAAGAGCCAGAAAGCGGCAATGGAACTTCAAACGGTAGACGGACAAGGCGCGCAGACGCAAAAGATAATGATGTGGATGATGCCTATATTGATGGCTGTATTCGCGTTTATGTATACCGCGGCGTTCTCTATCTACATGATATTATCTCAGGTTATAACCATTGCCTTTACCCTATTGATAAACTATATTATAGATTTAAGATTTAAGAAAAAAGAAGGCAATAAAGAACCCGAAAAAATAAGGGGCAGAGTTTATATTCCGAAAGAAGAACCGCAGCCCGAAAAGAAGAGCAAAAAGAAAAAAGAAGAAGAAAAGCCCGATTTTATTAACGGCGGAAAGAAATATCTGCGTGGCAGAAAGAAATAAGTAAAAGCGCGAAGTCGCGCAGGAGGTTTATAATGGAATTTACAGGAAAAACGGTTGAAGAAGCGATAAAATCAGCCTACGAAGAAACGGGATTAAACGAAAATAACTCCACGATAACGGTTCTTGAAGAACCGACCAAAGGTCTTTTCGGAAAACTTAAAGGAAAAGCGGTTATCAGTATAGAGAAAAAACCCGACGGAAACGAAAAAGCGTTGGATTTCGTTAAAGAAGTATTAAAACTTTTAGACGTAAACGCAAAAGCCGAACTCATCGAAGGAGCAGAACCTATAATCAACGTTATAGCGGAAAAATCTTCCGAAGTTATCGGTTACCGCGGCGAAGTGTTAGACGCTCTCCAAACTTTGGCAGGCGCGGCGCTTAACATCGGCAAAAAAGAATACGAAAAAGTTACCGTAAATTGCGAAAATTACAGAGAAAGAAGAGAAGAAACTCTTATCAAACTCGCTCATAAATTAGAAGAAAAAGCGACAGAAATGAGAAGAGAAGTAATTTTAGAAGCGATGATTCCTTTTGAAAGAAGAATTATCCACACCGCCCTTTCCAACAGCGAAACGGTTACGACGAAGAGCGAAGGCAAAGAACCCAACAGATACGTAGTTATCGTTCCTAACGATTTAGACGAATACTCTAAACCCTATAATGCAGGCAGAAACAGCGACAGAAGACACGGAAAAGACGACAGGCATAATAACAGACGCGGCGACAAAAGAGGCTTTAAGGGCGGAAATCGCGGCGGATTTAAGAAATCTTACGGCGAAGCGGAAAAAAGAAAAACGCCTTCCGCATTCGGCACTTATTTAGGAAACAGTCTTAAAAAAGACAACTGATTTTTTAATCAAAATATAAGCGGAAAAATTCTTAAAAAAAGAAAAATCTCTCTTTATTAAAGAGAGATTTTTTTATTCCGAAAAAATTATAAGCAACGCTCTATTGCCGTATTATACAATAGTTCCGAAAGTCTTTTCATACAGGTATTCTGGTCAAAAAGGTCGTTGGCTTCTTCCCTGTATAGTTTAGAGTATTCGGCGCGCTTTTCGGGGTGCTCTATCCACCAATCTATTTTGTTTGCCAAATCTTTTGCGTTGTTGTTTTTAAATAAAGATTTATCCGTAAGAGCGTATTCTTTCGTAGCGGTCTTTTTAGAATCCGAAATAATAGGAACAACGCCTGCGGTTATGGCTTCCATACACGCTATCCCCTCCGCTTCCGCGCTTGCCGCGTGAACGTAAATATAAG
This sequence comes from Bacillota bacterium, assembly GCA_023403375.1. Classification (GTDB taxonomy): domain Bacteria; phylum Bacillota; class Clostridia; order Christensenellales; family Borkfalkiaceae; genus UBA1259. Next base: position 37,942 of record JAEYEN010000024.1, on the reverse strand, counting down.
CGTCTGACATTAAAGCGACCATCTCTTCTCTCGAATATACCTTCATTATCGGGGGATTAGGTAGAGATTTTCCCGCATTTTTCAAGAGTTTTTTATAGGGTCCCGTTCCGGCAAGATAAAGTTGTATTTTATCTTTATATTTAGAATGTTTTATCGCCTTTATTAAAATTAACTGATTCTTTTCTTTACAGTATCTGCCCGTGTAAAGAATATTTATTTTGTCAAGCCTCTCAAAATTGTTCTCGGGCAGATTTCTGAACATGTCGTTCACGCCGTTAGAAATAACTTCTCCGTTTTTAGGAACGTAAAATTTTTCCTGAATGTCGCGCATTTTCTCCGAAACGTAATGCAAAGTGTCGCACAGTTTATAGGTTTTGTTGTAATGTTTATAAACAAGCCTGTTGAACAAATAAGAGTTATTCATAAAAAAGTGCGACGAAAAGTTATCTGCAAGCAAATGGCAGCCGGAAGAAACGGGAATGCCCGCGTCTTTTGCCATTTTGGCGCACATTCTGCCAAGTTTAAATGGCAGAATAACATGAACAAGGTCTGCGCCGTATATGGCGCTTTTCATCGTTTCTTCAACGGGTTTTGCGAGAGCGACGCCGTTCTTTTTAAAGTACCCGTTAAATATTCCGAAATTTCTTACAGGCAAAAGATAATATCCTTCTTTTCCTTCTTCCGCTTTGTCGGCGCAAAGAACTCTGACGGTATGTCCTTCTTCTTTAAGATAATTTATAAGATTGTTTGCGGCAATGGTTTGTCCGTTGGTTTCTTCTCCGTGAACGTCGCAAACAACGGTTATTATAAGTTTTTTATTTTCCATATCTTAGATACTGTTTTAATAAATTTATCGGTTAAAGGCAATAACGAAAAACGCACTTTTGTTCAACGATAAGCCTCTTAACCATTTTATTTAATTATTTCGTTTTTTCGGTAAAAATTAAACGTTTTTTTCCGCATTCGTTTACGCGGTCTTTTCCGCGGTATTATCCGCAGTTGTTTATAGCAAAGTTTAAGAAATAAATGCCTTTTTCTCTAATCTTTATGTTTATCCGCGCTTATTTTGCGAATTTTCGGATAATTATATTTTACTCTTTATGTGGGTTAATATACTTAAACCGTAAAAGCCGTAAAAGATATAAATATACTTTAAATAAAAGAATATACGATAAAAATCTACCGATATGCCTGAAAAAATATACTTTTTCCGCACTGAAACAACAATTCCGAAGCAACAATTATTTTTACTTTTAACTCAAAAGCAGAAAAAAAACAAAAAAAAGGGCTCAAATAATTTTACTAAAAAAGGCTTTTATAAACTTATTCCGATAAAAAGATTATGCAATCAAATTTTAATCTTTACGGCAAGGGAGTTTTATAAATATTTTGTTACAGGCAATCTTTTGATTTTTATAAAGAAAAAAATGAGAAAAGGCGAACTTTCGCCTTTTCGGTTAATTTAGTTTTTGTGATTTTTAACGAGTTCTAAGAATTCGGCTATTCTGTCCAAATCGTCCCGCGTGTAATAATCTATGTAAATTCTGCCTTTTTTGTCGTTTCCTATGGCGTTTACCTTTGTTCCTAAAACGCGTTGCATATCGCTTACGAGTTCTTTAAGTTCTGCCGATAGTTCAATACGCGCTTTCTTTTTGGCTTTTTCTTCGGGCGGCATAAAGTAATCTTTAACTTTTTTCTCTATATCCCTTACGGAACATCCGTCTTTAACCGAACCTTGCGCAATTTTTATCTGGTCCGCTTGCGGAACGGGTATCAACGCCCTTGCGTGCCCTGCGGACAAATCTCCGTTTGCCACTAATTTTATAACTTCGGGCGCGAGAGATAATAGTCTTAACGTGTTGGCAACGGCAGGTCTGGACTTACCTATTCTGTCCGCCAAATCTTCCTGCGTTAATCCGTAATCGTCCATAAGAGAACGCATAGCGGTTGCCGCTTCTATGGGGTTTAAGTCCTCTCGCTGTAAGTTTTCTATAAGCGAAATTTCTTTTATCTGACGTTCGTTATAGGTTTTAATGATAGCGGGGATTTTAGAAAGCCCTGCAAGTTTGCTCGCGCGGAATCTTCTTTCGCCGGCAATTATCATATACCTGTCGCCGCTCTTATTTACGATGATAGGCATAATAACGCCGTGCTTGCTGATAGAAGCCGCAAGTTCGCTGAGTGCGGTCTGGTCGAAAACCTTTCTCGGCTGATTGGGGTTTGCGAAAATAGAACTAATGTCAATTTCGGTAACGTTTTCTTTGGCGGAAATTTCTTTCTCGTCAAACAATAAACTTTTACCGTAGTCTTCTTCTGTTTCCGAAAATAATGCGGAAAGCCCTTTTCCTAATCCTCTGTTGTTTTTCATAAAATACCTTTTAATTTTTTTATGGAAACCTAAATTTTTCTTTTGCGCGCGTCTGCAACGCTTTTGTTTATCTTTTGTTTATGTTTTTTATCAAAGCGCAAGCAAGTGTGCTCTTTCGATAATATTACGTCTTTGTCGCAACGATTATGACGATACGCCTATACGCCCGTTATACTATGACGATACGCTTCGCTTATTATACGATGTCTTTTAACTGTGTCTTTACGCCTTTTTCGGCTGACGGCTTAAAAACTCTTCTGTAAGAGCGAGATAGGCTTTTGCGCCCGTACATTTGGTGTCGTGGAGCATAATCGGAACGCCGTGGCTCGGCGCTTCCGAAAGCCTGATATTTCTGGGAATAACCGTGTCGTAAACGCGTTTTCCGAAGAACTTTCTTATTTCCGCCGAAATCTGTCTGGAAATTATCGCGCGGTTATCGTTCATCGTAAGCACAACGCCCTCTATTTTAAGGTTGGGGTTAAGATGTTTTACAACGAGTTTTATGGTGTTCATAAGTTGGCTTAACCCTTCCATTGCGTAATATTCGCTTTGTATAGGAATAATTACCGTATCGGCAGCAGCAAGCGCGTTTATCGTTAAAAGCCCTAACGACGGCGGACAGTCTATCGCAATAAAATCGTAAAAGTTTCTGGCTTTTTCAAGCACTTTTTTAAGAACGTGTTCTCTGTCTTTTATATAAACGAGTTCCACTTCCGCGCCTGCCAAGTTTATGTTTGACGGCAAAATATCGAGTTTTTCGACGGAAGTCTTAACAACCGCGTCCGCAATGGGCATATCGTCTATCATAACGTTATAGACGGAATTTTTTTCTTCCGATTTGGAAAAGCCCAAGCCCGTAGTCGCGTTGCCTTGCGGGTCCAGGTCCACGATAAGGCATTTTTTGCCCATGTTTGCAAGATAAGCCGCCATATTAACGCAGGTTGTGGTTTTACCTACGCCGCCTTTCTGGTTAGAAAAAGCAATAATTTTTCCCATAAATTTCTCCTGTAAACTTTTCTCTTACGATTGCTTTTTTAATCTTTATTTATCTTTATTTTAGTTTTTTACTTTTTCTTTAATCTTTATTTTTCCGCGCTTTTCCGCCGTCAATTTTTGTCTTTGTCGTCGGTCTTTTTATCGGTTTTGCCGTCGCTTTTTTTAGCGTTTTTTTGTTCGGCTTTATCGTCCGAATTTAAAGCGGCTTTATCCTTATTGCTTTCGGTTTTATCTTTACCGTCTGCGGAATCGTCGCTTAAAGAAGGCGTTTTATCGTGCGCTTCCCCTACCTTTGCGGAATTTTGGGAATTACCAACCGAATTATTATCAGACGCTTCGTAACTTTTTTCGGTTACGATAACGGACTTTCTGCCAAAGGGGTTTTCGGCAAGAGTACGTTCGTTTTCGTCCATAAATTTAATAACTTCTTCAACCGATTTTCCGTCCATAATCATATCGACTTCTTCGGAGAAAATGGTTTCTCTTTCCACTAAAACTCTCGCCATAACGTCAAGCAAGGGTTTGTGTTCGGATAAAAGTTTTCTGGCTTTTGCCAAAGCCTCTTCTACTATTTCCTGAACTTCTCTGTCGATAAGCGCGGCGGTTTCTTCGCTATACGTAACGTGCGAAGACATATCTCTGCCGATAAATATTTCTTTGTCGGAACCGTAGGAAATAGGGCCTACTTTTTCGCTCATACCCCATTCGGTAACCATAAGCCTTGCGCGTTTGCTGACGGCTTGTATATCGCCCGAAGCGCCTGCCGAAATATCTTTTATAATAATTTCTTCCGCCACTCTGCCGCCAAGCGTCATAACGATATCGTCTAAAAGTTTGGCTTTCGTCAGGTGGTTGTCGTCGTTTTCGGGTCTTGTCATCGTGTAGCCTGCCGCCTGACCGCGCGGTATAATAGAAACTTCGTGTACGGGGTCGCAGTGCGGAAGAAGCCTTGCAAGTATCGCGTGGCCCGATTCGTGATAAGCGGTTATTCTCTTATCGGTTTCGGTAACGAGTCTGCTCTTCTTCTGCGGACCTAACAGTACTTTATTTATGCCTTCGTAAAGGTCTTTGTTAGTAATACATTTTCTGTTTGCGCGTGCGGCAAGGATAGCCGCTTCGTTAAGCAGATTCTCTAAATCCGCGCCCGAAAATCCGCTGGTCATTCTCGCAACGGTTTTAAAGTTAACGTCCTGTGCAAGCGGTTTATTTCTCGCGTGTACTTTGAGTATCGCTTCTCTGCCCTTAACGTCGGGAACGTTTACGTAAATCTGGCGGTCGAATCTGCCGGGGCGCATAAGCGCGGGGTCTAAGATGTCCGCACGGTTAGTTGCCGCCATAACGATAACGCCGTCGTTGGTTTCAAAACCGTCCATCTGAACAAGGAGTTGGTTAAGAGTCTGCTCTCTTTCGTCGTTACCGCCGCCAAGTCCGGCGCCACGCTGACGACCTACCGCGTCGATTTCGTCGATGAACACGATACAGGGCATATTCTTTTTGGCAAGGTCAAATAAATCTCTTACTCTGGACGCGCCCACGCCGACAAACATTTCAACAAAGTCCGAGCCGCTTATCGAAAAGAACGGAACGCCCGCTTCGCCGGCAACCGCTTTTGCAAACAGTGTTTTGCCCGTTCCGGGAGGGCCTACAAGCAATACGCCTCTCGGAATTTTTGCGCCGAGTTGCGAAAACTTGGTCGGGTTTTTCAAAAAGTCCACGACTTCGGCAAGTTCCGCCTTTTCTTCTTCGGCACCGGCAACGTCCGAAAATCTTACCTTTATATTGTGGTTTACTCTCGCATTGGTTTTCGCAAAATTCATCGCGCCTTTCGTTCCGCCTTGCGTCTGCATCATCAAAAGGAAGAATACAACCGCAATTACAAGATATCCCAAAAGCGGGAGAATAGACGACCAAATCGAACCCGCGTTGGGGTCGGTATAGGTATAGTTTACGTTTGCCGCAGCAAGTTTTGATTGTAATTCGAGAACGACGTCCGCACTTCTGCTGTAATTAGTGGTAAACGAAACCAGTGCGAGTTCCTTTCCTTCCGAATCCACTCTGAAAATTTCAAAATTAACAACGTAATTGTTAAACACAACGTCTTTTAACTTAAAATTGTAGTCGGAATATTTTTCTAATTTGCTCTTTATGGATACAAGTTTTGCGTCGTCCTTAATGTCCGCATAAGCGAACTGATTTGTTCCGTCATCGGCCAGAACCTGAACAAGTTCGTCAAATTCAGAAGTATTGACGCTTGTTTTTCCCGTGCATCTGGAAGAAAAAATAGTTATACCGACGGCGAGTGCCAAACCGATAACCAAAATTATCCAGAATGTTTTAGAACTTCTAGTCTTCAAATTTTTGCTCTCCTTATTTTTCTAAATTTTATATGTTAATTTAATATGCGTCGATATGCGTCGTTTACTTTTTCGATAAATCGTAAATAAAAAATCGCATTTTCAGTTCTTTTCCCAAAAACCGCAGTAAAAAGCGGTTATCAAGATTATTTTATTAAATATAACATATAAATATTTAAAAAACCTTAAACATTATATAGTATACACCAAAAAAGCAAAAAACACAATAAATAATTTATTTTTTTGCCGCAAATCTTTATTCCGTAAAACCGTCGGCGCAATAAACGTCGTGGCAGTGTGCACAATGGATAATTAAACTTATAAAACGAACAATAAAAAGCAAGACGGCGGAAAGATTAAATACTTCGCACTAAACGTCGGGCAACGTAAAAGCGGCGCACATTTCTCATAAAAAACTGCAATTTGTAAATACGTATTGGGTAAACACGCATTTTTATATAAAAATCCTATTTTTGTATAAAAACCAAAAACCGCAAAACTTCGCAAATTTACTTTTTAAGACAACTATGCTTTCGTCAAAATAGTAACTAAAAGATAAACTAAATTATAACTGCCTTCGCATAAAGAATTTAGCGCCAATTCTGCCCGCCGACTTGGTTGTAAACGCCATTAAAAATGCGCCGAAAATTATAACCAAAGACAACCATATATTATTTTGTTCAAATATCATTCGTTGTTCAATTTTAGCGTATATTGTTTATGGGTTTTTCCTTTTTTGTAAAAACTTATCGGTAAATCGAAAAGATTTTTTTAATACACTGCTAGTTTGTTTTTATACAAACATCCATTCAAAAGGACAACTTTGTTCAATAAAATTCCATTACAAGTATAGAAACGTCTTGTTTTTTGCGCAGTTTAAATATTTCTTTACAAAAAACTCCTTTAATTTTTTTATATTTTTATACAAAAATCTTTTTTTGTTCAAATATTTTGTCGCTTGGTAGTCGTGTTGGGTTTATATTTTAATCCTTTTGGGTTAATCGGTAAGCGTGAACGCCGTGTTTTTTCGTCTTAATTTTTGTTTGACTTTTGAGTTTTTTATATTCGTTGCGTTCCGCGCCGAAAAAACTCATAAAAAAGTATTTGGCGGCAAGAAATAGACAAAAGTAAAGAACAAAAATAAAAAGCAAGGATAAAATGCAAAAAAACAGAGCAGAAATATATGCGGCAAAGCGGCGGTAAAATCTCAGATAACAACGGTTTTATAGATATTTATTTCTTTATTTGTAATATGTAATTGCAATTTATCTGATTGTTTCCCGAAAAAAGGCAAAACATAAAAATTATTTTAGAAAGTATATTTACGATTATTACCCTACTGTTTCCTAAAAAAGCCGCAAAAAACCGCTTCCCCATGGCTGCTCTGCCGCCATCATTAATTTATTGCAAGTTTCATTTTTGTACAAAATTACTGTTTTGTTCAAAATACCAAACAAATAAACAGAATTTACACCGTTTAACTTTACACGCAATTTTAATAATAAATAATGCGAGAATAGAAGAATAAACCATTCTGCAAGGATTTTTAACCTTAAATACTATTTAATTTCTTTTTACCATACTTCAATACTAATTTTGTACAAAATAATATTTTTGTATAAAATGTCAACCAAAAAAACAAAACGCTAAACGTAAAACAGTGCTTGTAATTTTATTAGTAAAAAATACAAAACTTTAATAAAACACTATAAAACGCTTAGCAAGAGCCGTTTGATATAAAATAAGTTTTTAAATTTCAGATTGCCATACGTAAATACAATTTTTCATACCTTAATACTAGTATTGTACAAAATTGTAGTTTTGTTCAAAATGTATTTTTGTAAAATAAAATTTAATTAAAAACTTTAACTCTGAACGTAGGGGTTAATTAAATACAAAACAGTGAAGTTTTTTCAAACATAAAACAAAGTTATATTAAATTCTGCAAACATACTTTAATACAAAAATGACTTTTTGTTCAACAATTAGTTTTTGATATTAAAATTAATGCCGCGTGCAATCGTGCAATATTATAAAAATTATATTTTAGAGTTATATATAAAATATCCGACTGTCTTACATTAAGTTAATATATTTCGAAGTTTTGTACAAAAAACCGAATTTGTTCAAAATTATTTAGACGTTAAATAAACTGATTAAATTTAAAAAACAATACGGTTAATAAATTCTTTTCTTAACAACTTACTTTTTGTACAATAAAAACTTTTGTACAAATATATTTTTAATTTTGGATTTCGTTTTTGATTTTAACTTTTCCAAAACGCAGAATAAATATGTGTTAGTGGTATCGTTTAACGTAAATAATACCAAATAACTTCTCCCACAATGTTTTATTTCTTAGTTTGCAACCTATGTTTTTTACTAAATTTTTTAAAAATAACAATGCGAAATGTATTTTGTAGTACGAATAAATTTTATATTCAATTTTATACAAAATTATTTTTTTGTACAAAAAATAAAAATAATTCTTGCCGCCAATAAGGCGGGCATATGCTTGTATGTTTTAAGCCTGTCAGACCAAAAGCGGAGCGTTTTTATATAAAACACTATTAGTATTATCTGTATTCGGTTGTTGAGCTAATTGTGGTTTTTGTACAAATATCAATTATTGTACAAAATATACAAAAAACCCAAAACCGAACAAGCGCTTAAAAAAATATCTTTGCGCTCAAAAGATATAATATTATTATGCGCTTTATATTAAAACGGCGCTTTTATTATAAGTGCAAAAAATTTTTGCCGCGTTTTATATTATACGCCAATTATTTAATAGTATTTTAACTATTTACACCAACCATTTTAAATATAAATGCGCTTTTAAGTTTTGTAAGTGTTGCGCCAAATATAATACACGGCGTTATTATACAAACGCGCACTATTCAACACTGATTTCAGTAGACTTACTTTTCTATCGGGTATGCACTTATAAAGCATTTAATATACGGCTTTTAATATAAATAAACACGATTATCATATATGCACCGCACGTTTTTGCGAAAAATCAATGTGTTTTAATATATTTTTTCTTTTTGTACACGTGCAGACATATAGTTTTAACTACAATAAAACCTATAACTACAAAACAGCATAAGACACGCAACGTTTTATACTGCGTTTCAGAATTAAACCATTTTTACGCTAATTGCGCCAAAAAAATTTAACACCTATAATTTAAAACGCAGATTGGCGCGATAATTTTTTAGATTAAACTTACATTTCAGACAGCAACGCAAAAAAGTTAATAGAAAAACAAAAACAATATTCAATTCACAAAAAACAACGTATTTTTATGCATAATAGCATTGATTTGGCAACCAATACAACTATTTGTACCAACAAAACATTATTTAAAAATATCGATTTTAACGCTCTGAGACAGAATGGGGCATGAATTTTTCCGACCAAAAATAGGCTTTATTCTGTGTGGCAAAAAGATATTTTTTGCTAAAATTTCATATTTATCTGTTTATTGTTTTATCATTAATCAATTTTGATAATGCGCAAAAAATTGATTTTTATTTTTAATAATATATAATTTTACACTGTTTTGTTTCACGTGAAACCGCTGTTTTTTAGAAAAATTCATCGGACAAAGGATTTCTGTTGTGTTTTTGAAAATAAATTATGATATTTTTGACCGATTTTATGCATAAAAACAATAAAAATATAACATTTTTATGTTGCGCTTTTGTATTTTTTGGTGTTTGAAAAAGTTTTTGTTTCACATGAAACAATTTGAGTAAAAAGAGATGTTTCACGTGAAACAAAACAATAGGGATTTATGTGATAGACGTATAATTATGGTAAAAAGAGGGTATAAAAATATAAAAAATTGTGGGTGGCTTATATATGGAAAATTTATATAGTTTTAATATGTTTAACGAGTTTGCTAAAAACGGAATCGCTCAATCGTTATTGAAATATAATGGTGATAATAAAAAACCGATTATTGTGTGTGTTGGCAGCGATTTGGTGTTGGGCGACAGTCTGGGGCCGCTTGTGGGTACTTTTTTGCGTAAAAATAACTTTGACGCGTTTATTTATGGCACGTTAAATTGCCCGATTACCGCAAAAGAAGTGTCTTACGCGAAAGATTATCTGAAAATAATGCACCCGAATTCTATTGTAATTGCTATTGACGCTGCCGTTGGCGATGCAGATGACGTTGGTGTAATCAAGATTATAGATAAGGGACTAAAACCCGGTTTGGGGTTAAATAAGAATCTGGGTGTGTTGGGGGATATAAGTATAATAGGCGTGGTTGCGACTAAGTCTATAAAGAATTATAATTTGTTTAATCTTACAAGACTGAATCTCGTATATAAAATGGCGGAAGTTATTTCAGAAGGCATAATGGAATATGTTAAAAGCGCTTTCGTAAATTTTGGCGAAAACAAATATGGCGCATAAAAATTATTTTTGCGCCATATAATCATTTTTTAATTTTATATGCTTTTTTATATCTTGACGAATGTAGTATAGATTTAATTCAGTGCGGGAAAGAAACTCAATACATAAAGCCGCTTACAATGTGTAAGGCGATAATTGCAAACTCGTCCGAAGCGAAGTTCAACCAAACAATGTTAAAGGTTATAGACCGTTCGGACTTGACCTTTAATAAAGCCGAAGACGGTTCTTATGTATCTACGGACGGAAAAACGACAATGCGATTAGAAAATAATCGAATAACGGAAACAAAGACGGTAACGTACTTAGTTTCAAACGATAAATCGGTCGAAAGCCCTGTCGGAAGCGGAAGGTATAATCATCAATTGTATTTGATAGAATTAACGAAGATATTAGAAGGCTTTATCGGAGATAGTATAACTTTCACTAACGCTCTGGGGAATAAGTATTTAGGTTCTTAAAATGGCAAAGAAAATTATTAAAATCGTGTTGCTTGCTCTTTTAGGCGCGGCACTTATTTATAGCATTGTAATAGAAATAGAATTTACAATTTTTTTAAGTACTATATACAATTTTTTTAACAAATATATGTTGAAAAAGTATTTGCTTTTAATTGCTCTATTTTGTTCGCTTTGCCTTGTAATAGTAAATATAGTAATTATATTAAAATACGGGGGAATAAAAGAAGGAATAGCTTACTTTCATAAAGATTATAAAGAAGAGAAAATAAAAAAATTAAGAGAAAAATTAGAAAAGTTGGAGCGTTAACAAAACGCTCCTTTTTTATTAAAAACAAAGGCACTATGTTTAGTAGTGTCTTTCTCTGTTTTTTTGCTAAAAAATAGCATATCTTCTATATTGATTATATTAAAACAAAATATTTGAGAAAAAAACATAAAAAAGAGTATTTGTGGAAAAATGTACGAAAATATTTACGACAAAGCAGTTTACAAAAAATATTATATTCATAGTAAAAGCTGGGGTAAGGAAAAAAAATAATATTTTGGTTTGATTGGCAAGTGAGATGAAAATAGTTACTTATAAAAAGTGTGTCTATGGAAAAAATGACAAAACTTTTACGACAAAACAATCTACAAAAAATATTTTGTGGGTGGAAAAAGTCGGGGGCAAAGAAACAATATAAACTTTTGTTTTAAAAAAAAGGCAGTATGAAACCATTTACTTCGTTATAAAAAGATGCTGGCACTATACTATTTTGTAGTGACCGACAAGTATAAAAAAACACCTAAGCGGTCAAGCGCAATCAGGCAGTATAATTTAAGGAAAAGGTGTCGACGGAAAATAAAAGTTTGATAAACGATTGCTATCATGGAACAGAAAGCGTATAATTCTTTCTGCACATATATTTTTATAAAATATATATTTTTATAAACAAATAACAATTTTGGTTTTACATTATGGACGAACACAAACAGTTTGTGGTTAGCGTAACTTCATCGTTAATTAGCGATCGCGCTAAAAACTACCTTTTAAACAAGGGTGGCGGTGGTAAGACTATTATTCAATTAACAAGGGCAGGACGATAATTTATTTGACAGTTTATATTTTTTTTGTTTTCTAAAAAAGAAAACGTTAAAAAAGTAAAGGATATAAAAGAAAAAACAAAAGGCGAAAAGCGGGCTTGATATGATAAAAAGCGATATGCTTAGCGGCAAATTATGGAACAAAATATTATTATTTGCGTTGCCGGTTGCCGCTACCGCAATATTAGAACAACTTTTTAATGCGTCTGACGTGGCGATTGTCGGTAACTTTACGGGCGAACTGAAAACGGTCGCCATGGCTGCCGTCGGTGCGAACGGACCGATTATAAATTTAATAATAAACTTTTTCGTCGGGTTTGCGTTAGGTGCGAACGTCGTTATTTCTAAATGCATAGGAGAAGGTAACGAAGACGGCGTGCGGAGAGCGGTGCATACTTCTGTTGTGCTTTCCGTTATATTCGGCGTGGTTATTGCGGCAATAGGCGAGATTGTTGCGCCGTATTTGTTACAAAGTCTGAACGTTCCCGAAGACGTGCTGCCGTATTCCACGAAGTATTTAAGAATCTACCTGTTAGGAATGCCCGTAATTTTGTTATACAATTTTGAAGCGGCGATTTTCAGAAGTATAGGGCAGACAAAACTTCCGCTTATCGCGCTTGCGGTTTCGGGCGTGATAAACGTTTTGCTTAACTTGTTTTTCGTTATCGTGCTGAAAATGGACGTTGACGGCGTTGCTATCGCAACGGTCGTTTCAAATGCGCTTAGTTCGATTATATTATTTATCGTTTTGCTTAAAACAAACAAGCCGATAAAAGTCAGAATAAAAGAGTTAAGAATCTACAAAGATAGTTTCAAAGGAATAATCAGAATAGGTTTTCCGTCCGGTTTGCAGGGCGCGGTGTTTTCGCTTTCAAACATAGTTATTCAGTCTGCGATAAACAGTCTTGGGGCGACGGTGATGGCGGCTTCCAGCGCGGCGTATAACTTAGAGATTATCGCATACTTTGTTATCAACTCGTTCAGTCAGGCGTGCACGACGTTTACGGGGCAAAACTACGGAGCCAGACAGTTTGACAGGTGTAAAAAAATTCTGGGAATATGTCTGCTCGAAGATTTGATTGCGACCGCGATTTCCGTTGGACTGATTCTTCTTGCAGGGAAACCGTTGCTTGCAATTTTCAACGGCGACCCCGAAGTTATAAGTTTAGGGTATACCCGACTTGTCGTTATTTTCTCGGCGTATATTTTCAGTATGCTGTACGAAATTGCGGCGTCTTATTTAAGGGGGTACGGAATTTCGCTCGTCCCTGCGATACTTACTATCATCGGCGTGTGCGGAATAAGAATCGTCTGGATTTACACCGTCTTTAAGGTTTACAATACATTTACTTCTATAATGATAGTCTATCCCGTAAGCCTTGGAACGACCGCGATATTCCTGCTTGTCGCACTTTTAATATACCGCCCGTCTAAAAAACTTAAAGAAAAGTCGCTTGCGGCCGAGAAGTTGTAAAACGCCGTAAAAATAAGGTTTAATCGTGCGGAAAGCCGATATACCGACGGAAAAACATTGCAGATGCGCACGAAAACCTATATTTTTATTGCCCGCTTTTATTGTAGATAACAGTATATAATAAAACAATATTTAATTAAACAATAAAGAAAATCAGGCTATTAAAGTTTTGATAAAAGATAGCAATAAAGACCGCTTTTTAAAAGCGGTCTTTTTCTTTTTTTATTATCAAATGCTCATTTAAAAACAATCTCAATAAAACTCAATGAAATTCGTTAAAAATTGCCCCGAAACGGATTATGTTTTATATCGAAAATAGATTAAAATCAATCGGGATTGAGTTGAGAGTTTGTTGAAAACTTATCTTAAAGTTTTACTTGTTGATATGCGGAACCGATTTATAACAGGAAACGTCCTTAATTTCGTAAGAATAGTTTTCTAAATATTCAAACAGTTCGTCTGCATTGTCGAAAACCGAATAGAGCGAGGTGGACTCTTCCGTCATAAAGTTTTCTTTGACGGCGTTTTCGAGCATGGCTATTAAGGGATTATAGTATCCGTCTACGTTATAAAAAGCTATCGGTTTGTTTTCACGACCTAACTGTTTTAACGTTAAAATTTCAAAAAGTTCGTCGAAAGTGCCCATTCCGCCCGGGGTAATTATATAAGCGTCCGCATTGTCTTCCAAAAGTTTTTTACGTTCTCTCATAGTTTCGGTATAAATTATTTCCGTGCAGTTTTTATAAAGCACGCCGTCTGCATTCAAAAATTTGGGCGCGATACCGAGTATTTTGCCGCCGCCACGGGCAACGCCCCTTGCCGCGGCGCCCATCGCCCCGTCGTTTCCGCCGCCGAAAACAAGGCTATGTCCCCTTTTTGCGAGCGTGCAACCTAAACTCTCCACAGCCGAAACGTATCTCGGCGAAATTTTATTGCTTGATGCACCGTAAACACAAATTCTCATAATTTATCTCCTTTTAGCACAATGTTTTTAGTTGTGTGTTACAAACGAATTTTACAATCGCACGTCTTTCGTTTATATTCGTTTATAGTTGTTTTTCGGTAAAACGTAAAAAGCCTATTTTTATTATATGCAATTTACAGGTTAAAATGTAATATCCGTTTTGTCAACTTTTATAAACAAACTCCCGATAAATTCCGCAAAAAGTTTTTACCGAAAAATGCTTATAATAAAATTTTCTTATTAAAAAAGCGGGTGAAAACCCGCTCTTTTTTATTTTGCTTTTATTACTTCCTGCCCGCCCATAAACGGTCTTAACACTTCGGGAATCGTAACGCTTCCGTCGGCGTTCTGGAACTGTTCGATTATCGCGGGGAAAACTCTGCTGGTGGCAAGCCCCGACCCGTTGAGCGTGTGAACGTAAGCGGGTTTGCCCGTTTTACTGTCGCGGTATTTGGTATTGTTTCTTCTTGCCTGATAGTCGTTGGCGTTGGAAACCGAACTTACTTCTTTATAAATTCCCATAGAAGGAATCCAGACTTCTATATCGTAAGTTCTCGCCATAGACGCGGAACAATCGCCCGCGGCAAGTTTACTTATTCTGAAATGCAACCCTAATTTTTCCATTAAAGACGCCGCTTTGTTTACAAGTTCTTCAAAGGCTTCTTTACTGTGTTCGGGGTGCGCGTATTGAACCATTTCCACTTTGTTGAATTGATGTCCCCTTATCATTCCGCGTTCTTCCGCCCTGTAAGAACCCGCTTCTTTACGATAGCAGGGGGTGTAAGCAAAGAATTTCATCGGGAGTTTGTCTTCGTCGATAATTTCGCCCGAATACATGTTGACAAGCGCCGTTTCCGCAGTAGGTAACATAAATCTGTTTTTCTTTCTGTCTTCGTCGCAATCAAGCCAGTAAACTTCGTCGGAGAATTTGGGGAACTGCCCCGCACCGAAACCGCACGTATAACCTAACTGGTGGGGTGGAAGTATAAATTCGTACCCGTCTTTTAAGTGTTCCGAAATAAAGAAATTAAGAAGCGCCCATTCCAGCCTTGCGCCGTCGCCCCTGTAAAGCCAGAAGCCGCCGCCCGAAAGTTTAACGCCGCGTTGATAATCGATAATTCCTAACTTGTTGCAAATATCTACGTGGTTTTGCGCCGCAAAATCGAAAACGGGTTTTTCGCCGACAACTTTTATAACCCGATTGTTTTCCTTTTCGCCTGCAAGCAGGTCTTCGTCGGGAATATTCGGCATAACGGCAAGCGCGTTAAAAATCTGTTCGTCCAATTCGTTTGCTTTTTTATCGCCTTCCGCAATCTTTTCGCCCAGAGCGCGCATATCCGCAAATATGCCGTCTACGGGCTTTCCTTCTTTTTTAAGTTTGGGAATTTCCGCCGAAACTTTGTTTCTTTCCGCTTTAAGAGTTTCCACTTCGCCGATGACTTTTCTTCTTTCCGCGTCAAGCGAGATTATGCGGTCAAAATCGGCTTTGTAGCCCTTTCTCGACAAAAGTTCTTCGATTTTTTCTTTCTCTTTCAGAATTCTTTTTAAATCTAACATAATTTTCTCCGAATGTTTTCTCCCGAATGTTTTCCGAAATTTAATTCAACAAACATTATAGCGTTATTTTGGCTAAAAATCAATAATATGATGAACAAATAGAAGCAATTTTTTTATAAACGTTCTGAACGGGGTAAAACTGCCGCTTTTTTAATGACACCGAATCAAGGACTGTGCTAAGGACGCTATCAAAGACGTGTCAAAGACGGTATTAAGGACGGTATCCCGGAATTTTCGGGGGCCTTTTTTAAAGACGTTGTTCGGGAACTTTATTTACGGACGTTATTTTCAGACCTTAATTCGGGGGCTTACTTTAATTTTGCGTTATATTTTTTGTTAAACGAAAACGCAAGGCGAAAAACAGGTAAAAAAAGTTAAAATTTATCATTATTCCTTGCCAAAATTAAAGGTATTTGTTACAATGTAACAAAGTAGGTTTTTTGTATGAAAGAAAGATTACAGGAAATTAAAGAATTTGTAGACAAATACGGCAAAGTTACCTTTAAAGAACTCGAAATAGCCTTTCCCGAAGTATCGGGAATGACTTTAAGGCGCGATTTATTAAGGTTAGAAGAAAAGAATGCCGTTATAAGAATTTCGGGCGGGGCGATTTCGGTTGACAGCGTATTGAAAGCAAAGGACAATGATTTTGCGGAACGTATTATTTATAACACCGAAGAAAAACGCGAGATTGCCGACAAAGCGATAAAACTTGTGGAACCTAAAAGTTGTATTTTTGTAGACAGCGGTTCTACCACGACTTTTTTTGCAAGGGCGCTCCCCGACGATAATTACTATATTATAACCAACGCGTTAAGCATAGCGGAAACCGTTCTGAGAAAGGATAAACCCACCGTAACCCTTTTGGGGGGCGACGTTAAAAAGAATAATTTTATAACGGTCGGCAAAACCTGTTCGGACTTTTTGCAACAGATAAATATTCAGACCGCAGTGATGACGGCAACGGGCTTTATCAACAGCAGCGGTTGTTTTACCTGCGGAAACCAGTCCGAAGCGGAAGTTAAACGTCAGGCGATAAAACGCGCGAACAACGTTATTATGCTTTTAGACAGTTCAAAGGTAAACAATAATTCCACCTATACGTTTGCTTCGTTAAACGATATAAACTGTATGGTGGTGGACAAAAACTTCCCGAAAGAACTCCGTAACGCAATAGAGCAGTCGGGCATAAAAGTATATTAAAAAAGTATAACGGAAAAGGACAAAAAATGTTTAAGAGATTAAGGGCGGATATAAACGCCGCAAAAGCAAACGACCCGGCCGCCAGAAGCAAGTTTGAAATATGGCTTACGTATTCGGGCGTGAAAGCGTTATCCTGGCACAGGTGGGCGAACTTTTTATACAGAATAAAATTTAAACTTCTGGCGAGAATAACCAGTCAGTACGCAAAGTGGCTTACGGGTATAGAAATTCACCCTGCGGCTAAAATCGCTTCGGGCGTGTTCATCGACCACGGCGCCGGCGTAGTTATAGGCGAAACGGCGGAGATAGAAGAAGGCGTGGTTATTTATCAGGGCGTAACTCTCGGCGGAACGGGCAAAGAAACGGGTAAACGCCACCCCACCATTAAAAAAGGCGTCGTTATCAGCGCGGGTGCAAAAGTTCTCGGCGGGTTCACGGTCGGCGAATTCGCAAAAATCGGGGCGGGCGCGGTCGTGCTTAAAGAAGTGCCGCCGCACGCTACGGTTGTGGGCGTTCCCGCAAGAGTCGTAAGAATTAACGGCGAAAAGGTTGCCGATTTGGAACAGGAAAAATGCGACCCGTTGCAGGAAGAAATTTGCCATTTAAGAGATAAACTTTACACGTTAGAGCAAGAAATAGAAGAACTTAAAAATAAAAGGTGAATATGAAAATATACAACACACTTTCCGGTACGAAAGAAGAATTTATTCCGCTGGACGGAAAAAACGTTAAAATGTACGCTTGCGGTATAACCGTATCGGGCGAAGCGCATATCGGGCACGCTTATCAGGCGCTTATTTACGACATTATAAGAAAGTATCTCGTGAAAAAGGGCTATAACGTTACCTATGCGAGAAACTATACGGATATAGACGATAAAATAATTGCAAAATCGCACGAAACGGGTATCCCCGCCGATAAGTACGCGATTATGACCATTAAAAGCATAGACAAGCAAATGAAAAGATTAGACGTCGGCGACCCCGACGTGTGGCTTAAAGCAACCGAATGTATCGGCGATATTATCGCGTTCGTTTCGGCGTTGATAGAAAAAGGGCACGCCTATGCGACCAAAAACGGCGACGTGTATTTTTCCGTCGAAAGTTTTCCGTCTTACGGCAAGTTGTCGCACAGAAATCTGGAAGACGCAATGAACGGCGTGAGAATAGACAACGACGAAGAAAAGAAAAATCCGCTGGACTTTGCGCTCTGGAAAGCGGCGAAAGAAGGCGAACCTTGCTGGGAATCGCCGTGGGGCAAAGGCAGACCCGGTTGGCATATAGAATGCTCCACAATGAATAAAAAGGCGTTCGGCGAAGAGATAGATATTCACGGCGGCGGCAGAGATTTGATTTTCCCCCATCACGAAAACGAAATCGCGCAGTCGGAATCGCTTACGGGCAAGCCGTTCGCTAAATATTGGATTCATAACGGACTTATCAAAGTCAACGGGCAGAAGATGAGTAAATCTTTGGGAAACAGTCTTTTGCTTAAAGACTTGCTCGACGAATATTCTCCCGAAACGATTAAACTCGCGCTTCTTTCCACTAATTACAGGGGCGATATAAACGTTACCGATTCGCTCTTTCCCGAAGCGGAAAAGCACCTTGCGGAATTTTACGGCGTGTTTAACGCGGCGGAAGAAAAGGGGATAGCGATAACGGGCGAATACAAGAAGATTGACGACGAATTTAACGACGCTATGGATAACGACTTTAACACCGCGCTTGCGATAAGCAATCTGTTTGTGTATTTTAAGGAAATTAAGGCTAAAATCGCGGCAAACGACAGTAGCGCCGGCGCACGGTTAAATCAGATTAAAAACACCTATTCTCTTTTAGGACTGTTTAAGTCCGAACCTAAGGAATTCCTTAAAAAATACGGAAAATCCGAAAAAGCCGAACTCCCGCAGGACATCGTGGATTTGGCGGAAAAAATGCAGGCGGCAAGGGCGGTTAAAGATTACGCTCTGGCAGACCGACTCCGCGCCGACATAAACGCCGCCGGATATAACGTTTCGGTCGGAAAAGACGGCTACTCTTTAACAAAAAAATAAAACTAAAAGAAACCTCAGAAAACAAAAAAAGACAGGAATCAAAATGATAACATCGAAAGAACTAAGAGAAAAATGGATTAAGTTTTACGAAGAAAGAGGGCACGTCAATATCGGCGCGGTTTCTCTGATAGGCGACGGAACGACGGGCGTTATGTTTAACGTTGCGGGTATGCAACCGCTTATGCCGTATCTTCTGGGCAAAAAACATCCTAAGGGGACAAGGCTTTGCAACGTTCAGGGTTGCGTGAGAACGGTGGACATAGATTCCGTCGGCGACGCTACTCACTTCACCTTTTTCGAGATGATGGGAAATTGGAGCCTTGGCGATTATTTCAAAAAGGAAAAAACGCGCTGGACGTTTGAACTTTTAACGCAGGTTTTTGGGTTTGATAAAGATAAAATCTGCTCTACGGTTTTTGAAGGGAACGAGAGCGTGAAAAGAGATACCGAAACGGCGGAATATCTTAAAAGTTTAGGAATCAGAGAAGAGAACGTTTTCTATCTCGACAAATCCAGCAACTGGTGGGAATTGGAAGGCACCGTGGGAACGCCGTGCGGACCCGATAACGAATGGTTCTATCCCCGTTACGATATAGAAAAAAACAGTTCGGACTTTTTAACTTCCGACAGATACGTAGAAGTCGGCAACGACGTTTATATGCAGTATAAAAAGGGCCCGAACAATACGTATACCGAGTTGGAGAACAAAAACGTAGACACGGGGTTTGGTTTAGATAGACTCTTGGTGTTCCTTAACGGACTTGACGACGGGTATAAAACCGACCTTTTCATAGACAGCGTTAAATATCTGGAAAAGGTTTCCGGAAAGAGTTACGATAACGACGAAAAGGCTAAAAAAGCGATAAGGATAATTGCAGACCACGTGAGAACCGCAACTATGCTTATAGGCGACGTAAACGGAATAACGCCGTCCAACACGGGCGCGGGATATATTTTAAGAAGACTTTTGCGCCGCGCGATAAGGTATTGCAAGTCGCTGGAAATAAGTTCCGCCGAAATGTGCAACGTTGCGAAAATTTTTATAGAAGAAGTTTACGATAAAGCCTATCCGCTTCTTAAAGAAAAAGAAAATTATATTCTCGACGAAATCGAAAAAGAGATAAAGAAGTTTGAAGCGACGCTTGTTTCGGGTATGAAAGAATTCGATAAGTGCGTTACGGGCATAGAGAGAAAGAACGCGTTTATGAAAGTAAAGAACGCGGACTACGTTCCCGAAACGGAAATGAGCGGAAAACAGGCGTTCAGATTATACGATACGTTCGGCTTCCCGTTGGAACTCACGAAAGAATTGCTTACGGAAAGGGGCTTGACGGTAGACGAAAAAGGTTTTGACGAAGCGTTCAAAGCACATCAGGAAATATCCAAAGCGCAGGCACAGAGCGCGAAAGGCGGTCTTACCGAAAGAACGGAAATCACAACTAATTACCACACTGCAACGCATATCATGCTTGCGGGACTGAGAAAAATGTTCGGCGAAAAAACCGAGCAAAAAGGCTCTAATATAACCGAAGAAAGAATGAGATTCGACTTTAACTGCGACCATAAGATGACCGAAGACGAGTTGAAACAGTTGGAAAATTTCGTAAACGACGTTATCGCCCAAAAGATAGACGTTGTGAGAACGGAAATTCCGTATAGTCAGGCTATAAAAGAAGGGGCTTACGGCGTGTTTAATCCCACTTCCGAAGACCAGATAGTATCGGTTTATACGATAGCGGGCGTTGATAAACAGATTTGCGGCGGACCGCACGCAAAAAACACGGGCGATTTAGGTAAGTTTGAAATTAAAAAGGAAGAAAGTTCCGCGTCCGGAATAAGAAGAATCAAAGCGGTACTTAAATAATAGAGATTTTACTATAAAGCGGTTGACAAATAAAAAAATAAAGTATAAAATAATTAAGCGTTCAGAAGAGAACATAAAATTTTATATTTTATTTGCGCCATTAGCTCAACTGGATAGAGCGTTGGTCTACGGAACCAAAGGCTAGGGATTCGAATTCCTTATGGCGCACCAACAAAAAACCTTGATGCTAACAAGCAACAAGGTTTTTTGCTTTGTCTACGACAAAGAAGCCGAACACTATCCGTAGCCGTAGCCAATGCCCGTGCAGTTATCGCTCGCTCAACTGAAATTGTCGGCAGGGCTGTCGTTTGTCCGTCAACCATACTTCTTTGCTTCGCAAAGGCGCAGAGCGTTGTCTAACACTAAAAAATTATCCGAATAACAGAATGGCGCACCAACAAAAAAAGACGGAATTACTTTCCGTCTTTTTTTGTTAGAACAAAGTAAGAATAAGGAATTCGAATGAGAGCGCCGCAGGGCGGGAAAAGTTGCCTGTGGCAAGTTTTCAGCGATGACCGAAGTCATTTGCAAAGCAACAAAAAGGGGGTTTAGCAAATGCTTTGCAAATGGCAAGAACGAATTCCTTATGGCGCACCAAGAAGTTATAATCCGAATTGTATCATCGTCACGAGCGAATGGTTCGGATTTATTTTTTATATCGTCAAAACAGACTAAATTAAGTATAAAAATAAGGGCTTGCAATTTGCTCGCAAATCGTGTTGTTCTCTTTAATAAAACTCCTATTTTTACATGAATATCATTTTACGCATTTATTTTCTTCCGCCTTTACCCATTATAAGGAAGCCGGAAAAACCAAGTTTGTTATTTGAGGGGAAGAATTTAATTGTAGTCTTTTTTTGCAGGCACAAAAAAAGCATATCTAGGAAAACTCCTAAAATATGCTTTTTTTAAATAATGCTAACAAACGTAGCTGTTTGCTTTATCTTTTAGTGATATAGAAATCTACACTTTCTTTTCCTGCCTCACAGTCGGCAGTTTTTGTTACTGTAACAAAATATAACACTCCGTCAGGTGTTTGTACGTGTAGTTCGTATCCCCCGGAAACACCAGATCCATCTTCTCTATAGAAAACAACCGAGTCACTAGTTGTCACATAGCCTGTTCCATTTGTGTCAAAATTTAATTTATAAGTTTTTAGATTTTCAGAAGCTTCTGTAGTGAATACAAGATAAAATTTTTCGCCTTTGTTTAGTTGTCTGCTTACAGTGTTGGTATAATTTTCGCCTTCTACAAAGTTAAGAGTTTCAACTTCTGTAAAGGTTTTGTTTGCCAAAATAGTTTTTGCAGCGTCTAAATCAGCAAAACTACTATAGTCAAAATATATCTCACAGTTTCTGTCGGCATTTACTAACATGTCAGTAGGAACATTATATTCCAATTTTAAGGCAACTACTTCTAGAGGTGTTGCATAACCCTCGCAAATCATATAGTCACCAACTCTTATTGTTCCGTTGTTAACTCTATTAACAGTAATACCAACTTGTTCTTTGGTCTCGTCCCATTTAACATTTGTTTCATCTTTACTTGTTAATGTTGCTACAACGCTGTCGTTATAGTGAACTAAATTAACTTTTCTATTAGTGTCACTTGGTGGCAATTCCTTAATTGCGAAATTGTCATCTTCAGTTAATAAGTATTCAACATAAATTGGATTTCTTCCAGGATTTTTGTTGTCGTCTCTCTTTGGTGCTTTAATTGGAACGTCAACAGGTTCAACTAAACCTTCAGATACGGTAACAGTTCCTAAATGTATATATTGAACATTAGGATCTTCCATAGCTGCTTTGTTGTAAGCAACCTTAAAACTTAAACCTCTAGCAATTTCAACTTTGTATTTATTGATTACATAATCTGTTTTTGCAACTTCGCCTTTTAGATAAGTATCATTTCCTCTGCAGTAAATTCTTACTTCATAAGTTCCTGCATTTGTAGGAGCTGTTGTGGTGTAGGTGCTATCGTTTGCACCTTTCACTTTGTATTGAATTTCGCAAAGATCTTTTATTGCTTCAGCAACTGTGTAATCGCTTGAAGCAACACCTTGTGCTCCGGCATTGTATGTTTTTGCTGAAAGTGTGCCAAAGGAACCTTTGCCGGCAATACTTCTAACATAACCACAGTCGTTACAATCAACATCGTTTTCATCTGTATATCTGTGTGCAATGTTAGTTTCTATTCTTAGTGCGTGTTTTTCTTCGCCACAGTTGGTTTGGCGTTTGTGAGTTAATTCGCCTTCTGACTCATATACCCAAGTATGGTCTTGCTCATTTTGTTGTAATGGAGTTTCTAGTTCGCAGGTTGTTTCTTGCCAATGTTTTTGGTCGTTGGCTTTCCATTCCCAAGAATGAGCTTCTTCGTTTCTTTTAATTGCGTCGTGTTGGGTACAGGTTGTTTGTTCCCAATGTTTAGTTTCATCACTTTTTCTTTCCCAAGTATGAATGTTGTCGCCCGAACCTGCGATTGTTCTGTCTTTTTGATATTGACAGGTTGAGCAAGTGCCTGTTTCTACTTTGTCGGTGTGGACACCGGCAGGGGTCTTTTCAACCCAAACAAAGTCGTGATCAGCCAAGTCGTTTTTTTCTTCACAATTTTTGTCTGTGCAATCATGCCAATGTTGAGTTTCTGATTTAGACCAATCACCACTAAATGAATGTTCATGTTTCCCGCAAGCCGAAAACAGAAACATTGCGGGCACCAACAACATAAAGGCTAATACAAACGCCCAAATAAAGTATTTCTTTGTCATATTTTTCCTCCTTATTGACAAATTCTGAAAGATTGCTGTGGAGTAAAACCAAGAGTATCTGCAATCTTTATAATCAGTATAACATACTTTTTTTTAACTTTGTATATTTTTTTAATAATTTACTAAAAATACACATAAATTTAATTTATCTAACACTATATATTTGAAAAGCAAAAAAACCTGTTACAAAGCGGCGGTGAAATCGAAGATAACGGCAAAAATCCGCTGACGGCGACAATAAAACCGCAAAGAAAAAAAGAGTTCGGAATTTTCCGAACTCTTTTTAGTTGTAAAATTCAATTTACGACGAGATTATTGTGAGATTATTTGTTTACGACGGGGAGTTTATCAAGACTCTTTTTAATTTCTTCGTCGGTGGGAATGTAGTCGCCCATAACGCCGTCGTTATACTTGTTGTATGCAACCATATCGAAATAGCCCGTGCCGGTAAGGCCGAAAACGATGTTCTTTTCTTCGCCCGTTTCTTTGCATTTAAGCGCTTCGTCTATCGCAACTTTGATAGCGTGGCTGCTTTCGGGTGCGGGGAGAATACCTTCAACTCTTGCAAACTCTTCCGCCGCTTTGAAAACCTCCGTCTGTTCTACGGAGCGCGCGGTCAGATAGCCTTGGTCGTAAAGTTCGGAAACAACCGAACTCATACCGTGGTATCTTAATCCGCCTGCGTGATTAGCGGAAGGAATGAACGAACTGCCGAGAGTGTACATTTTAGCGAGCGGACAAACTTTACCCGTATCGCAGAAGTCGTAAGCGTATTTACCGCGTGTAAGCGACGGACAAGAAGCAGGTTCAACCGCAATAATGTCGTATTTCGCTTCGCCCCTTAACATTTCGCCGACGAAGGGAGAGATAAGACCGCCAAGGTTGGAGCCGCCGCCTGCGCAACCGATAATAATATCGGGCTTAACGCCAATCTTGTCGAATGCGGCTTTGGTTTCTAATCCGATTATCGACTGGTGCAAAAGAACCTGACTTAAAACGGAGCCTAAAACGTATCTGGTGTTGGGCGTGGTAACCGCTTTCTCAACCGCTTCCGATATAGCGCAACCGAGAGAACCCGAAGTTCCGGGGAATTCCGCGTTTATTTTTTTACCTATTTCCGTCGTCATAGAAGGCGAGGGGGTAACGTTCGCGCCGTAAGTTCTCATAACTTCACGACGGAAAGGCTTTTGTTCGTAAGAACACTTTACCATAAACACGTCGCATTTTAAGTCGAAGTAAGAGCAAGCCATGGAAAGCGCCGTGCCCCACTGTCCTGCGCCCGTTTCGGTGGTAACTCCCGTAAGACCTTCTTTTTTAGCGTAATAAGCCTGCGCAATCGCGCTGTTGAGTTTGTGCGAACCGGAAGTGTTGTTTCCTTCAAATTTATAGTAAATGTGCGCGGGCGTGCCCAACTTTTTCTCCAAGCAATACGCTCTCACCAACGGAGACGGACGATACATTTTGTAAAAATCCCTTATCTCTTCGGGAATTTCGATATAAGCGTCGTCGTTGTTCAATTCCTGCTCCGCAAGTTCTTTGCAGAAAACGTGAGAAAGTTCTTCAAGCGTGGCGGGTTTGCCCGTTGCGGGGTTAAGAAGGGGCGCGGGTTTAACTTTCATATCCGCGCGGACGTTATACCAACTTTTCGGCATCTCTTTTTCTTCTAAATATATTTTATAAGGTATTTTCTTATCCATAATTTTTTTCTCCTTTAACTATTCTTATATATTGTTTATATTTTGCGTTTTTATTTTAGTTTTTTATTTTGATTTTTAAGGTTTAACCTTTAACTTTTGACTTTGCGTTTTTTTGGTTTTCCGCTGATTATCGGATTGTTTTATTTTACGTTCTGCCAAAAATTAAAACGCCCGTTAAAATCGATTGAAGCGTGGAAAGGCGACAAAGTCTTTTCGCCATCGCAGGTATAGGTCTATTCCGTATTTTTTCATAACTGCCTCCGAAAAAAAACAAAAAATCCCAAAAGCAAAATTGCTTTTGGGACGAATAATTCCGCGGTGCCACCCAAATTAACGTTTACACGTTCTCTTTAACGTACTATCATACGCAATGCGCTTTAACGGGCGCAACCCGTCAATTGCTACTTGGCAAAAAGTTTGCCGTTCGTTTGCCCTCAACAGTCCATTCGCTGAATATAAACGGTTTTGTCGCACCAACCCAAAACTCTCTTAACGTCCGATAAACAGTTACTACTCTGTATCAAAGGTTTAATTTAAGCCGATTATATCAATATTTATATGCGTTGTCAAACGTTTGCGACAAAAATTTTAAAAAATTCAGTCGAAAAAAGGTTGACACGAAAAATAAATGATAATATACTGAAAGAAAAGGAACACGAATATGAAAGTTTTATCCGCTTTTTATTTTGAATATTACTTTATCAGACCATATTGTTAATATCGGTTATTTTTTTCGTGCTTTTATTTTTATTAAGTGTTTATAAAATGACCGATAAATCAATCGGTCGTTTTTTTATTTATAATTTTATTTTTTAACGGGTGCAGATATGATTATCATCGTAAAACAGGACAGAGAAGAAAAACAGTTAAAAAACCTTATAGATTGGGTTAAAAAGCAGGGCTTGGAAGTTGACGTAAGTAACGGCAGCCACTCCACCGTTTTAGGGCTTATCGGCGATACCAGCAAAATCGACATCGACCTCGTTCGCTCTTTGGACATAGTGGAAAGCGTTAAAAGAATTCAGGAACCTTTTAAACTCGCCAACAGAAAATTCCACCCCGAAGACACGATTGTAGACGTTTCGGGCGTTAAAATAGGCGGCGATAATTTTACGGTTGTCGCGGGGCCGTGTTCGGTCGAAACGGAAAAACAGATTGTGGAAATCGCGCAGTCGGTTAAAAAGTCGGGCGCAAAACTTTTAAGGGGCGGCGCGTTCAAACCCAGAACTTCGCCTTACTCTTTCCAGGGGTTAAGGGAAACGGGGCTGGAACTTCTGCTTAAAGCGAAAGAAGAAACGGGACTTCCCATTGTTACCGAAATTATGAGCGTTCGCCACATAGACTTATTTAAAGACGTAGACCTGATTCAGATTGGCGCAAGGGATATGCAAAACTACGAACTCTTAAAAGAAGTGGGAAAGACGGGCAAACCCGTTTTGCTTAAAAGAGGATTCTGCAATACCATAGAAGAGTGGCTTATGAGTGCGGAATACATTATGTCGGAAGGCAGCAAAGACGTGGTGCTTTGCGAAAGGGGAATAAGAACGTTCGAGCCGTATACCAGAAACACGCTTGATTTATCGGCAATCCCCGTGCTTAAAGAATTAACGCATTTACCCGTAATCGTAGACCCGTCGCACGCTTCGGGGTTAAGCAGGCTTGTAAAACCGTTATCGCTCGCTTCCGTCGGCGCAAGTGCGGACGGACTTATGATAGAAGTGCATAACGACCCGCCGCACGCTCTTTGCGACGGCGCGCAGTCCGTTCGTCCCGAACAGTTCGACGATATAACGCATTGCGTAAACGTAATGCTCCCCATTTGCGGAAAGAAGTGTATATTATGAATATAGGTATCGTAGGTTTAGGTTTAATGGGCGGTTCTTTCGGAAGAACGCTTTATACAAAGGGCGGCTTTAAGGTTTACGGCGAAGACCTGTCGGACAGCGCGTTCTTAAAAGCCGAACTTCTCCACGCCGTGTCCGAAAAGTTGGACGAAAAGAGCGCCGCAAAACTCGATATGCTTATCCTTGCGGTAACGCCCGATAAAGTGGAAAGTATTCTGGAAAAATATCTGCCGCACTTAAAAAAGGGCGCGGTGGTTACCGATTTTTGCGGAATCAAGCGCGGCGTCGTTAAAACGATGAAAGCCTTTTCCGAAAAATATAAGGATATAATTTTCGTCGGCGGCCACCCCATGGCAGGGCGCGAATTTTCGGGTATAGACCACTCCACCGCAACGCTTTTTGAGGGCGCGTCTATGATTCTCGTAAACGTGAACGCCGATATTTTCAAACTTGAAGAACTTAAAAAATTCTATCTTTCGTTAGGCTTTAAGAACGTTGAAATCTGTTCGGCGGAAAGGCACGACGAAGAAATCGCGTTCACTTCTCAACTTTGCCACGTTTTGTCCAATGCGTTTATAAAAAACAAAAGCGCGGAATCGCACGACGGTTTTTCTGCGGGAAGTTATAAAGATATGACGCGAGTGGCGAGATTAAACCCGCAAATGTGGACGGAACTGATGACGGAAAACGCCGACAATCTGTCAAGCGAACTATCCGAACTGATAGATAACCTTAACAAATACTTATCCGCGCTTAAAAACAAAGACAGCGAAACGCTTTATAAACTTTTATACGAAGGCAACGAGCGCAAATTATATTTAGACGTTA
Organism: Bacillota bacterium; assembly: GCA_023403375.1. Taxonomy (GTDB): domain Bacteria; phylum Bacillota; class Clostridia; order Christensenellales; family Borkfalkiaceae; genus UBA1259. The sequence continues at coordinate 10,001 of JAEYEN010000024.1, read as the reverse complement.
AAGGCAAAAAATAAAGACGTCCGCCAAATTAAAGAAAAAACCGAAAAGGGAAAGAAATTTTATGTTGACACTTAAAGTAAACGCCGCCAAAATTTATTCCGTTACAATCGCAAGCGACCTTTCCGCCGCAAAAAGCGTATGCAGGCCGCTGTTCAAAGGCGAAAAAATAGGAATTGTGGCGGACGATATAACCGCAAAACTTTATTTTGAAAAGGTAAAGGCGGTGTTTGACGGAAAAAAAGTGTTTTTATACACGATAAAACACGGCGAAAAGAGTAAAAACATTAAAAACTATAATAAAATCCTTAATAAACTCGCAAAAGACGGGTTTACGAGAGAGGACGGGATAGTAACGCTCGGCGGCGGCGTTGCAGGCGATTTGGGCGCGTTCGTTGCGTCTACCTATATGCGCGGAATAACGCTTGTGGCTTTTCCGACTTCGCTTTTATCAATGGTGGATTCGTCTATCGGCGGAAAGACGGCGGTAGACTTAAAGGCAGGCAAAAATCTTTGCGGCACTTTTTATCAGCCGTCGGCAGTTTACGTCAATCTGGAATTTTTGAAAACACTGCCCGAAAAAGAGATTAGAAACGGACTTGGCGAGATAATCAAGTATACTTATATATCGCCCGAATTCAAGAAAAAATATTCGGGCGGAAAAATTGCGGATATAACCGAACAACTTATTTACGACTGTCTTAAAATTAAAGCGGACATAGTAGAAAAGGACGAGTTAGAAAGCGGAGAACGTAAACTTTTAAACTTCGGGCATACGTTCGGTCACGCGATAGAAAAGGTTTCGGGTTATAAACTTCCGCACGGGATATGCGTTGTAAAAGGCATTAAATACGCGCTTATTCTATCAAAAAAGTTTTATAACAAAGACGGCGAAGAGTTACAAGAATTCTTAAAAGAAGCAGAATCGCTCGGCATAAACCCCGATTGCGAGTATGAAACGGATAAACTTTTGGAAGCGATAAAAAGCGACAAAAAAAGAAAGGGCGACGAGATAAGTTTTATAACATCCGACAAAACGGGGACCGCCCGTATAGAAAACCTTTCCGTAAGCAAACTTGGAGAATACGTTAAATGAATGTAAAAATCTGTCCTGCCGAAATTTCGGGCACGATTAACGCGCCGCCTTCTAAAACGCTTGCGCACAGGCTGATGATTGCGGCGGCTTTAAGCGGGAAAAAAATAACGGTTAAAAACGTGGGCGAAAGCAAAGACGTTCTCGCCACCGCAAGATGCTTAAAATCTTTCGGGGCGGACTGCAAAATCGAGAACGGAGATTTTGCGGTAAATTCTTTTTCCCCCGTAACGGATAGAATAGTAACCGCCGACTGCGGCGAAAGCGGTTCTACTTTAAGGTTTTTATTGCCCGTGGCGGCGGCTTTCGGAATCAAAGCGGACTTTACGGGCGGTGAAAGGCTTTTATCCCGCCCTGCGGACAAGTTGATAGAATGTCTTAATAAAAAGGGCGCAAAAATCAGCGGCTTTTCCGTAAGGGGAAAGTTAAATTGCGGCGCTTCCGAGAACGGGGGAGGGGCACACCGCACGCCCGAAGACCGTTTGACAAGCGGTAAAAACGGCGCTTCCGTGGGCGGTGGAATAGCAGACCGCAAAAGCCAAAAGACCGAGAAAAAAAGCGATATAACCGAGGCGAATACAACGAATATAAGACGGTGGGAATACGTTATAGACGCTTCGGTCAGTTCTCAATACGTAACGGGGCTTATGCTGGCGCTGGGTTTTACGGATAAACCAAGCCGCATAACGGTTACGGGAAAGAGAGTAAGCGAGAATTATATAGAAGTTACGAGAAGCGTATTAAAGTCGTTCGGCGTTAAAACCTTAAAGCGAAAAGACGGATATAAAATTATACCGAAAAGTAGAAAAAGCGCAAAAAACATCAGCGCGCAATATCTGACGGAAGGCGATTTTTCGGGCGCGGCGTTTATGTTGTCGTTGGGCGCGATTTGCGGTGAAGTTACGGTTAAAGGGCTTAACTTAAAATCGCGGCAGGGCGACAAAAAAATCGTAAAAGTACTCAAAAAAATGGGCGCGAACGTGCGGAAAGCGGACGGCGGCGTTACGATAAAGAAAAATAAACTTAAAGCGATAACTCTGGATTGCGAAAATATCCCCGATTTGGTTCAGGTTATATCGGCGGTGGCGGCTTTTGCAAAAGGAGTTACCGTACTTAAAAACGTGGAACGGTTAAGGGTTAAAGAGAGCGACAGAATAGAAGCGATTTTGTCTATGCTTGAAAAAGCGAAAATCGCCGCGGTTTTCGACGGAAACAGCATTAAAATCACGGGCGGAACGCCGCAAGGCTTTCAAACGGACGGCGGAAACGACCACAGAACGGTTATGTCGGCGGCGGTACTTGGCGCGGGTGCGACGGGCGAAACGCTTATAACGGGCGCGCAGGCGGTGGAAAAATCTTACCCCGCATTTTTTGAAGATTTGATTAAATTAGGAGAAAACGTAAATGTCGGTGTTTAACGGAAAAAATTTAAGCGTGGAAATATTCGGGGAATCCCATTCCGAAAAAATCGGCGCGGTAGTTAAAGGCTTTCCGAAATTCTCGCCCGATTTTGACCAACTTAACGGCTTTTTATCGCGGCGGAAAGCGGGCGGCGGAGTATTTTCGACCGCGCGGACAGAAGCGGACGAACCTGTTTTTGAAGGTATAAGCGACGGGGCTATCGACGGCGAGTTTTCATTTTATATATTAAACCGCAACGTTAAAAGCGGAGATTACGACAATCTTTACGGAAAGCCAAGACCTAATCATGCAGATATTTGCGCTTATCTTAAAGACGGAACGCTGTCTTTTACGGGCGGCGGCAGGTTTTCCGGAAGGCTTACCGCACCGTTTTGCGTGGTGGGCGGTATTTGCAAACAGTATCTCGAAGCGCGCGGAATACGTATTGCGGCGTTTATCGCAAAAACGGGCAACGTAAACGGATTATCGTATAAAGACCGAAAATTAACGGTAAACGAAATTGAAAATAAAAGAACGGGCGAATACCCGTCGTTAGACAAAAAAGCCGAAATGACGGAAGAAATAAAAAATGCGAAAGCGGACGGCGATTCCGTGGGCGGCAGAATAGAGTGCGTTATATCGGGGCTACCTGCGGGAATGGGCGATAACCTGTTTGGCGGGCTGGAAGGAATGTTATCGTCTGCGATTTACGCGGTGCCTGCGGTAAAAGGCGTGGAGTTCGGACTTGGCTTTTCTTTTTGCGATAAAAGGGCAAGCGAAGTAAACGACGAAATGTTTTATCAGGACGGAAAAATAAAGTTTTATTCCGAAAACGCAGGCGGAATTTACGGCGGAATTGCTTGCGGAGAAGACGTAACGATAGGCGTTGCAGTAAAACCCACGCCGTCTATATCGAAGCTGCAACGCACGGTGGATTTGGTAAACAAAACAAACGCGGAAATAAAAATCGCCGGCAGACACGACGCGTGTATTCTGCCGAGAGCGGTGCCCGTTATAGAAAGCGCGGCGGCAATCGCGCTGACTGACGAAATTATCGCTTTTGAAAAGGAAAATAAAAAACAAAACTAAATTAATATTAAGCGAAAAGGCAGATAATCTTTGGCAAAACAAAGATATTAAAAACAGTATTGCAAAAAATAATAAAAACATTAAAAAAATAAAGGACGGTAAAAATTGTGGCGGATTTAGAACAGTTAAGAAAAGAGATAGACGAAATAGACGACAGACTTATAAAAGAACTTTTGGAAAGGTTTAAGGTTTGCGGTTTCGTGGCGGAAGAAAAAGCCAAAACAGACGCACAGATTACCGACGGGAAGAGAGAAGCGGAGATTTTATACAGAATTACCGAAAACGTTCCCGATAAACTTAAAATGTACGTTAAAGAACTTTACGCCACGCTTTTTGCGGCGTCTAAGGCGTACCAGTCGGCTATAATAAAAAAATCTTCGCCCACGGTGGAAGTGCTGAAAAAACTCATAGAAGAAGGCGTTAAAGAAATGCCCGTGAGAGCGGCGGTTGCCTGTCAGGGTGTGGAAGGCGCGTACAGCGAATCGGCGGCGGAAAAGTTCTTCCCCATTTCGGACGTAACTTTTTTCAAGTCGTTTGACGGCGTTTTCTCTGCGGTTGAACGCGGACTTTGCGACTACGGCGTGTTGCCGATAGAAAACAGCACGTTCGGTTCGGTTTCGGAAGTGTACGACCTGATGAAAAAGCACCGTTTCTATATCGTCCGCGCGGCAAAACTCAAAATAGAGCATTGTCTGGCGGCTCTTCCGCTGGCAGAAGAAAGGGCGATAAAGAAAGTCTATTCTCATCCACAGGCATTGGGGCAGTGTTCCGAATACATTTTAAGCCATAAATTAGAAAAAGAAGAATGTGCAAACACCGCCGCGGCGGCTAAAAATTTATCGGCAAGCGGCGATACTACCGCCGCGGTTATCTGTTCTCCGCGTTCGGCTAAACGTTACGGACTTAAAATTATAGACAGAAACATTCAGAACGTTGCGGATAACTATACGAGATTTATCTGTATATCGAAAGACCCCGCGCTTATAGACGGATGCGATAAAATAAGCCTGATGACCGCTCTTCCGCATACTGCGGGAAGTCTTAACAGACTGCTTATGAGATTTTCTTGCTTAGGGCTTAATATGACCAAAATCGAATCGCGCCCGATAGAAGGAACGGATTTTGAATTTATGTTCTATTTCGATTTCGAAGGCGACATTAAAAATAAAGACGTTCAGAGTTTAATCGCGGATTTGGAAAACGGCTCCGATAAGTTCGTATTCCTTGGCGCGTATAAAGAAACGGTTTAATTTTTACGCGGCTTGCCGTTTCGGAAACGACGACAGAATTAAAAAAGACAGACCGAAACGTTACAAAGAAACAGACCAAAACATTTTTCGGAAAAATTTTGTATGAAATATTGCTTGATAGGAAAAAAATTGTCTTACAGTTTTTCGGGGGACATTCATAAAAAAAACGGGTTCGATTACGGGCTTAAAGAGATTCCGCAGGACAAGTTAGACGGTTTTTTGCGCGATAATATTTACGACGGATTTAACGTTACCATTCCGTATAAGGAAGAAGTTTTAAAATATATGGACTATCTGTCGCCCGAAGCGGAAGCCATAGGCGGCGTTAACACCGTGAAAAAATCGGGTGGGTTATATTATGGGTTCAATACCGACGTTTTGGGTATGGAATATGCCGTAACCCGTGCGGGAGCGGACTTGAAGGGCAAGCGCGTTCTGATTGCGGGTAGCGGCGGAACGAGAAAAACCGCCGAGTATCTTTGCAAAAAGAAAAACGCGCTCAGCGTAAATTACGTAAGTCGCACGGGCGAGATAAATTATACTAACTGTTACGACCTTTTGCCCGATACGGAAGTTATAATAAACGCCACGCCCGTAGGCACAAGCCCCGATTTGGACGGCGCGGTTTTAGACGTTTTTAAGTTTAAGCGGTTAGAATTCGTGTTCGACTGCGGATACAATCCGCTTAAAACCCAACTTATATTGAATTCGGAAAAAGCGGGTATAAAATGTTCGGGCGGACTGCCTATGCTGATTGCGCAGGCTGTCGCCGCGGAAAAAATCTGGGAAAGCGAGCGTTTTTCATCGGACGGCGCGCGCGTTCCGTCAGGCAACAAACGCGTTTCGTCAGGCAATAAACACGTTCCGTTGGGTAACGACACTGCTTTGTCGGCGGACGGGCGCCCGTCGTCGGATAACGGCGCCGCGTTTTCGGAAAAAGAAATTCTTTCGGAAGAAGAAGTTCTTGTTATAGAGAGAATTTACAGGGAACTTCGCCGCGGTAAACTTAATATAACGCTTACGGGTATGCCGTCCTGCGGGAAAACTTCGGTGGGCAGAATTCTTGCCGAAAAACTCAATAAAACCTTTATCGACACTGACGAAGAGATAAAAAAGAGCACGGGAAAAAGCGCTGCGGAAATAATCTTAAAAGACGGCGAACAGGCGTTTCGCGATATAGAAGAAGAGATTATAAAAAAGGTCGCCGCATTACAGAACTGCGTTATATCGACGGGCGGCGGCGCGGTAGTCCGTCCGCAAAACGTTAAGCGGCTTTCCCAAAACGGCATAGTTATCTATATCGAAAGAGATTTGGCGCTTCTTACCGATAAAAACAGACCCGTTTCCAGACAAAAAAGCATAGAAAAACTTTTCGGCGAAAGAAAAGATTTATACGAAAAAACTTGCGATTACAAAATTAAAAACGACGCTACGATAGACGAGTGCGTTATAAAGGCGGTAAAAATTTATGAAGATTTTAGTTATTAACGGCGTGAACCTTAATATGCTGGGGATAAGAGAGCCTGCGCTTTACGGAAAACAAGACTATAAGTCGCTGGTAAAATACATTAAAACTTCCGCAAAAGAACTTGGCGTTACGGTTAAATGCGTGTTTTCTAATTATGAAGGTAAAATTTGCGAATATATACAGAAAGCGTATAAAAAATACGACGGCATAGTGATAAACCCCGCGGCGTACACGCATACGAGCGTGGCGATATTAGACGCTTTGAAAGCGGTGGGTATTCCGACGGCGGAAGTGCACCTGACGGACGTTAACAACAGAGAAGAATTCAGAAAGAAAAGTTACGTAAGTTTATACGCGTTTACCACCGTTTGCGGTAAGGGTTTTGCAGGATACAAAGAAGCCATAAAAGAGATAAAAGAAAAACTTGAAAAAAACAATTAAAAGGGGTATAATAATTTTAAGCGTTTATAAACGGATAATTCGGTCGGAATTTGTAAGGCAGAAGCAAAAAACGGATTTTTGTTTATAAACGAAAAAAACCAAGTATTAAGATTTACCGGGTATAAAGATTTATAGTCGGGATAAGGCGGCGATAATTTTGCCTTACGGGAAGAGAGCATGAAGTTTTTTAAACTGTTATTCAGCAGAGCGTTTTTAACCATTCTTGCATTTTTGGCGCAATTAGGGTTAATTGTCGCGGTAATCTGGCTGTTTAAGGAATGGTACGCGCTCTTTCAGGCGGTGAGTTTGATTGTCGGTATTATTGCCTTTTTCTCGCTTGTCAATAAAAAAGAACCCACGGAGTATAAACTTGCGTGGGCAGTGGTGCTTTTCGTCCTTCCCGTCGTTGGCACCGTTTTTTATTTATTGTATTCGGGTCCGAAACTTAAAAAGAAAGACGCGGCTACGCTTGACAAATTTTATAAAGACACCGTAAAACTTCTTCCGTCCGACAGTATGGCAGAAGAAAAGGACGGGGCGGACTATTCGGATTATATGGGTATAAGCAAATACCTTTTTAATACGTCGGGCGTAACGGGGGCGTACGGCAACCGCGCCGAATTTCTGCCGTCGGGCGAAGCGTTTTTTGCAGACCTGAAAGAAGAACTCAAAAAAGCGAAGAAATTTGTTTTTATACAATTTTTTATAATCCACAACGGCAAAATGTGGGGAGAAATAAAGGAAATTCTTCTTAAAAAACTGCGCGAAGGGGTAGAGGTCAGAATAATGTACGACGATTTGGGCTCTTTCGGCAACCCGCCCGATTTTAAGCGAAAACTTAAAAAGCAAGGGTTTAACTGCGTTATGTTTAATCCGCTCGGCCCCACCGCTTCGGGAAAATACAATAACCGCGACCACAGGAAAGTTGTGGTTATAGACGGCGTTACCGCGTTTACGGGCGGCGCGAATTTAAGCGACGAATATATAAACGAAAAGCAACGTTTCGGGAAATGGAAAGATTCTGCGATAAAAATAAAGGGTTCGGCGGTTAAAGTGTTTACGATGAACTTTTTGTTTTTGTTCGACGTTTCTTCGGGCAGAAAATCCGAATATATAAATTTTCTCGGCGTTAAATCGTCCAAATTCACAGATGCGGGCTACGTTCAGCCCTTTTTCGACGGACCGAAACCGCTTTACGAAGAAGCTATTGCCGAAAACAATTTTCTTAATTTAATAGGGGTGGCAAAACAAAAACTTTATATCACCACGCCTTATCTTATCCCCGATTACAGTTTGATTTTAGCGATACGAAACGCTGCGCTTCGGGGAGTGGACGTCAGAATAATCACTCCGCACATACCCGATAAAAAACTCATCTTTTCGGTTACCCGTTCCAACTATAAGTTTTTGACGGAAGCGGGCGTTAAAATTTACGAATACACCCCCGGGTTCATTCATTCCAAACAGTTGCTGGTAGACGATAAGGCGGCGTTTGTCGGAACGGTCAATCTGGATTACAGAAGTTTGGTTCATCACTTCGAGTGCGGTGTAAACCTTTATAACGCCGACTGCATAAAAGATATTGCCAAAGATTTTGAAGAAGTCGTTTCGGAGTCTGAACTGATAGACCCGAAAAAGATAAAACGCGGATTTATAACAAGAATAATCACTTCTTTTATGAATCTGTTTCAGCCTATGCTCTAAAAAGATTAAACATAATATAAAAGATAAGGGCATAGAAACATAAAACAATATAAAATATAAAAGAATATAAAAGCGCAAGGAGTTATCCTGTGCTTTTTTGTTTTTTGCGGAGCGTATTCGCAGGTCGCATCCAAGGGGGGTGGGTGTTTGCGTTGCGCGTTTACAGCAAGTATTTACAGGGCGCGTTTTTTGGTTGGGGAAAATTTGCTTTTTGTTAACGTATAAAAATTTTTTAATTAAAGTATAAAAATCGGGATAGGCGGCAATAAAAGAAAGGTAAAAAAATTACGGAGAGCAAACAATGAAAAAAATCTGCATAAGTTTAATAACATTCGCCATAATAATTTTGACTATATTTGCGGCGTATACGATGATAAACGGCGAGTCGCAACCGAATACCGAATATTTAAGAATACATATCCGCGCCGATTCCAACAGCGAAACCGACCAGAACGTTAAATATCTGGTAAGGGACGCGGTTGTGAAATTTTTAACGCCCTATATCGCGGAGTGCGACACGAAAGAAAAAGCGGAAAATATGCTAAGCGACAATCTTTCCAAAATAGAGAAAGTAGCGGACGGCGTGCTCTATGAAAACGGCTTCGATTATAAAGCCAGAGCGAGCGTAAGAGTAGAAGAGTTCCCCACGAGAACTTACGGCGATTTAACGCTTGAAAACGGGTTTTATAAAGCGCTCATTTTAGAATTAGGAAGCGGCGAAGGCAACAACTGGTGGTGCGTGGTATATCCACCGCTTTGTTTTACGGGCGGTAATAGCGGATACGTCGTAAAAAGCAAAATTTACGAAATCATAAACGATTTTTTGAAAAACAAGGAGAGTAAATGAAAAAGAGAATAACTATAATTTTGGCGGCGGTTTTAATGCTTGGCGTTTCGACGTTCGCAACCACCCTTCTTTTACCGAAAGCGCAATTACCCGCAGTGGTTTGCGCGGCGACGTTAAAACAGGGCAACTCGGGCGCAACCGTAAAAACGTTGCAGCAAAAACTTAAAAACTGGGGTTATTACAACGGAAAGGTAGACGGCGTTTTCGGAAGCCGGACCAAAAAAGCGGTTATAGCCTTTCAGAAGAAAAACGGCTTGACGGCGGACGGTATCGTCGGAAACAAAACCCTGAAAGCACTCGGGATGAGCACGTCGGGGAGCAGCGGCAGTTCGTCGTCTTATTCTAATTCGGACGTAAACTTACTTGCAAGACTAATCTACGGCGAAGCAAGGGGAGAAAGTTACGTGGGACAAGTGGCGGTCGGCGCCGTGGTTATGAACAGAATTAAAAGTTCGTCTTTCCCCAACACTATGGCAGGCGTTATATATCAGTCCTATGCCTTTACGGCGGTTGCCGACGGGCAGATAAACTTATCGCCGGACGCAACGGCTAAAAAAGCCGCGCAGGACGCAATGAACGGCTGGGACCCCACCTACGGCGCGATTTACTATTATAATCCGTCCACGGCAACGAGTTCGTGGATATTTTCGAGAAGAACAACCGTAACTATCGGACAACACGTGTTTGCCGTTTAGTTTTTAAGTCGAAGGT
>JAEYEN010000094.1 GCA_023403375.1 Bacillota bacterium | reverse complement strand
CTTTCGTTTCGTTCAGTTTGTTTTCAAGGTCAGAAGCGGAAGCCGCTTTGATTTCTAATTGAGAAACCGATATTTTAAGCCCTGCCAAATCGTGCGCTTTTTCCGCAAATTCTCTGCGGCTTTCGGAAAGTTCGGCGGCAATAACGTCTTTATTTAAGTTGACCGTGTTGACTTCGCCGAAAACGTCTTTATCCTTTGAATAGTTTTCAAGAAGCGCGTTTTTTTCCGCAAGCGTTTTACTTAATTCTTTATAGTTACAGACCTTTTGCGATATTACGGAAAGCGCCGTTTTATAATCGCATTTTACTTCAAACGCAAACATAGACAGAAAGTCGTCCAACTTTTCGCCATATGCGTGATTTATGGCTTTATATTGCTCCAACTCATTCTTATTTTTTTCCAAAAGTTCTTTGTATTCCGTCAAGGAATTATCAGTCGTTTTAGGCTGATAAAATTTAGCGACAAGTCCCAGAACAACAAGCGCCGCGGCAACGCAGAAAAAGGTTGCCGTTATAGCCGCGGACCACTGTAAAGCGAGCGAAAGAACCGCTACGATGAGCGGAACGACAGCCGCAGACAATGAATAAATCCACGCTTTATTATTGCTTTTTTTCTTTTTCGGAAGGGCTGAAAGCAACCTTTCCATTTCTTCAACGTTTTTAGATAACGCGTCTATTTTCTCATTATTTTTCGTTATATCTTCGGCGCATATAGAGTATGCTTTAAGTACTTCTTCCGACGGGTAACGCCCGTTTAAAAACTTCTCGCATTTTTCTAAATTTGCGCTAATACGGGAAACTTCGTTTCTGCATTCTTCATATCTTTCTTTTTTTACACGTATCGCTTCCGCGCCGGACGCTTTTTCCATTTCCGACGTCAACTTTTTCAAACGCGAATTCAATTGTTCGAGTTCCGCTTCCGCTTTAACGCACTCCGCCCGTTTTTGCAGCAACAATTTTTGCGCTATTACAGCAGTTTCCAACTCGTCTTCAAGCACTGCAATTTCTTGCTTCGCCTCATAAATTTTGCCCTTATTGCCTGTTTTTTTGTATTTTTTACTTTCTTCTTCAAGTTTTAAAAGCGCGTTTTTGTATGCCGCGGAATCGAATTCGTTTGCCGAATCGTTAAATTTTTCCGTAAGACTTACGCACGGCTTTACGCTCAAATCTTTTTGCGAAAAATAGGTCGTGGATGCAAAACCTTCTTCGTCAATTTCAAAAATTCTCTTTCCGAGATTTAAAACGTTTTCCGTTGTTTTTCCCGTTTTAAGGTCGGTAAGCAGAACCGTATCTTCGCTTTCTTTGTTGCCGAAATAACGTTCTAATCTATACCTGTAATCGCCCCAGGCAAATTCTATATAACCGCCGAATTTCTCAGTCGTTCTCCACGGTCTGTATTTTTTTCTTTCATTGGCGGAAATATCCTTTTTCTTGCTGCCGTCTACACCGTAAAACATACATTTTATAAAGGTTGCAAGCGTGGTTTTACCCCAGCCGTTTTCCTGCGTTATAACGTTCAGCCCGTCATTAAAATCAATATCGAAATTTTTAAGTTTACCGAAAGCCGCCACATGGCACTTTAACATCTTCATAACGGGTCTTCTCCTTTAAGGGCGTTAAGTCCGCAAAGCAAAACTTTGTCTTTAAGTTCTTCGCTCATATCCGAAGCAAAAACCGCGCGGACAAATTCTCCCCTTATCGATTTATCGAACTTATAATCGTTTTCGGACAGTTTCAGTTTTGTTCTATCGACGATTTTAACGTAGAAAAACATATCGTTTAAACTCATGTTCAAACCGTCTAAATTCATATTATATTCGGGCGTAATTTCGCCGTTCAATACAACCTTTATAAGCGAATCGGAAGAATAGGCGTTTTTTAGCGTTTTTATCAGATTATCTCTATCGATAAGCCAACTGTTTCCGCCAGACAGATTATAATCCGTTTCATATAGGCTGCGTTTAGCGAATTTAATAAATTCCGTTTTAAGTTCGTTTCCGCTCGTTTCTATAAGGACAAAGCCCTTATCTCCCGTTTCGTCAAAGCCGCGACCTTCTATACAGCCGCAATAACAATACTCGCCGCGTAAATCAAACTTTTCCTTTACGTAAGAGTGATAATGCCCTAACGCAAGATAATCTATGTTTTTCTCTTTAAGCGCGGAAATAACTATCGTATCGCTAAGGTCAACGTTGCCGCCCTTAACCACCTGACCGTGAAGCGAAACTATATTCAAGTCGTTACTGTCAAGCGACAAACCGTCATAAACAAGCCTGTTGTTTTTACCGTTAAAATAAATACCCGAAATCATCACGTTGCCGTAACGGAAATTTGTCCACTCCGACGAGAAGAATTTTAAGTTCTCGGGAAATTCTTCCTGATAATCGAAAAACAATTCTCTGTCGTGATTGCCCGTAAGACACAAAAAATCCACGCCCGCATTGCTTACGGCGTGAAAAAATCTCTCTCTCGCTTTTGCCCCGACGGTACAGTCGTCAAAAATATCTCCCGATATTATAACTGCGGTAACGTCGTTTTCTGCCGCATACCTGCAAAGCCTTTCAAAAGTGGAAAAAACCTCTTCCCTTCTGCCTTTTGCCTTATCGCTTGGCAGAGAATCCATTTTAGAATTCAGATGTAAATCGGCGCAATGTATAAATTTCATTTTATTCTCCGAAAATAACGTAAAAATATTATAGTATAGATTTATTGAAACGTTATTGAAAATTATAATTAAATTATTAGTCTTATTAAAATATTATTTATTTGCACGATTATCAAAAGCAGTATTTCGCTTTAAAATAATGTGTTTTCGCCTTTATAAGTCGGCGTTTAACTTTGCGCTTAATGCATAAATTTTCATCCCTAACGCAAGAAATTTGCGTTCGTACTCCGTTTTAGGGACGTTAAGTTGTTCCGCGTCTTCTATTTTAACCGCAAACCCGTTTTTCCTAAGCATTTCTACCGAGTAATCAAAAAAGTCCGCGTCGTCCGTTTTTAAGTAAAGTTTTCCGTCTTTTTTTAACAGATATTTATATACTTTTAAGAATTCCGGATTAGTCAATCTTCTGTTTTCGTATGATTTTTGCGGAAAAGGCGGTGAAAAATTAAGAAAAATGTTTTTAATCGAATTTTCTTTGAAATATCTGGGCAAATATTCCGCGCCGCTGTTTAAGAATTTTACGTTTTGTAAATCTCTTTCTTTCAGCAGTTCGCAACCAGAAAGG
>JAEYEN010000075.1 GCA_023403375.1 Bacillota bacterium | reverse complement strand
TAGCAAGATACATACCGACTTCACAACATTCTCCGTTAAAGTTTGCTCTGAGTCCTTCTAAAATTTCTTCGTCTACACCCTGCGCTATGCCGACAACGTGTTCAGCCGCCCACGTTTTATCGTCCGCCTGCTCCGTAAACTTAGAAGCCGGCGCGCCGCACTGCGGGCATTTTTCGGGCGCGTTTTCGCCCTCGTAAACATAACCGCAAATTCCACAAACAAATTTTTTCATAATCTCTTCTCCTTTAATTGTTTTTAATTTTTTTATTACATTCGGGACATATCCCGTAAAAAACGTTTTTTTGATTATCAACCGTAAACCCGCCCGTTTTTAACGTTTCGGGCAACGCCGTCTGCTCGAATATATCGTATATTTTTCCGCAACGTCTGCATATAAAATGCCCGTGCGAAGAAATATCGCCGTCGTAATGTACGCTTTTATCCATAGTTTCTAGCGTTTCTATCTTTCCTTCTTCGGCAAGCAACTTTAAATTGCGATATACGGTGCCTAAACTGATATCCGGCATAATCTTACGCGCTTCTTCAAACACGGCGTCCGCCGTCGGGTGCGCCCGCGATTTTTTGAGTATACCGTAAATCAGTTCTCTCTGTTCTGAATGTCTCATCAAATTCTCTCTCTGTTTTAATTCTATAATCTCATCTGTTTTATAAATTATTAAATCATAAACGATAAACCATCATCAAACAGTCAATAACTCAATCTTACGCAAACTATCGTAAACTATCAATAACTCGATTTTTTTAAATCATCATTAAACAGTCAATAATTAAATCTCTCAACGTTAATTTAATCTTTCAACGGTTCATAAATAGTAATGATTATCATTATTATATAATCGATTATGTGTTTTGTCAAGAGATTTTTGAAAAAAGTTTAAAAAATTTTACAAAAAATTTAAGGTTAGACAATATTATGTAAATCTTTTAATTAAAAGTATTGCGAAAAATTAAAACTGTATATCAGAAAAATATTTTAAAAATGCCGTAAAAACGGCAGAAAATAAAAATCGGCGAAATAATATACGAAGTAATAGTCGTATATTATTCGCCGAAAGGTAAGCGTAATTAAGGTAAACGTAATTTTTGAAAAAATCCGATTATTCTTATAAATTTTCAAGTTCTTTAAGCCAGAGCGAACACACCGCGTCTGACGGCATACGCCAGTCTCCCCTTGGGGAAAGCGTGAGCGAGCCGATTTTTACGCCGTCCGGCAAACACGAGCGTTTGAACTGTTGCGCAAAAAATCTTTTTACGAACACTTTAAGCCATTTTAATATTGTTTGGTCGTCAAAAGCGCCGTTAAAGGTTCGTTTTGCCAAAAAATAAGTTTTTGCAGGCGAAAAGCCCATTCTTATAATGTTATACAAAAAGAAGTCGTGCATATTATAATTTCCGACTATGTCTTCCGTCTTTTGCGTTATTTTATCGCTTACGGCGGGCAAAAGTTCGGGACTGACGGGCGTATCCAGAATATCGGTCAGCACCGCCTTTAATTTACCTTTGGAATTATCCGCATAATATTTAACGAGATGTCTTACCAGCGTTTTTGGTACGGAAGCGTTAACGCCGTACATACTCATATGGTCGCCGTTATAAGTCGCCCAGCCCAGCGCAAGTTCGGAAAGGTCGCCCGTTCCGACGACAAGACCGCCGTACATATTCGCCACGTCCATAATAACCTGAGTGCGCTCTCTCGCCTGCGCGTTTTCGTAAGTTACGTCGTACACTCCGTCCTTATGCTTTATATCTTTAAGATGACGGGTTACCGCCTTTGTGATGTCTATCTTTTTAAGCGTTACGCCCAACGACTTAGAAAGTTTGATAGTATTCTGATAGGTTCTGGAAGTGGTGCCGAAGCACGGCATAGTTACTGCGATAACGTCTTTAACGCTTCTGTTAAGTTTTTTACACGCGGTAACCGCAACGAGTATCGCAAGCGTGGAATCAAGTCCGCCGCTTAAACCAAGCACAAGACATGCGGCGTTAGTGTGTTCCATACGTTTTTTTAGCCCTTCCGCCTGCATGGACAAAATAAGGCTTGCCCTTTCGTCAAGTTCGGTTTTCTCGGTAGGCACAAACGGCGTCCTCTCATAAATTCTCGTAAGGTTTTCGCCATTTCTTTCTGCCGAAAATTCGATACGGGCATACTCTTTGTCTTCGCCGAATCGTTGATTAAACAGTTTAGTCCGCTCGTATTCCAGAAAAGAAACGTCTATCTCGCTTAACGTCAGTCCGGAAGAAAACAACTTGCTCTCGTTTAATATTCTGCCGTTTTCGGCAATCAGATTATGCCCCGCAAAAACCATATCGGTAGTGGATTCTCCGCTGCCTGCGTCTGCATAAACGTATCCGCCGACAATTTTAGCGGAGTGCGCCGCCGTCATCGAGCGACGGTATTCTGCCTTGCCTATCGTTTCGTCGCTGCACGACAGATTAACTATTATCGTCGCGCCGGATATTGCGTGCGAAAGCGATGGCGGCGCGACTACCCACAAGTCTTCGCATAGTTCTGCCGCAACCTTAAAACAAGCGTTATCTTTATCGCAGAACAAAACGTTTTTCCCGAATATTATTTCTCTTCTGTCTTTACCGAATAAAACGGTTTGGTTCTTATCGGGACAAGGCGCAAAGTGGCGTTTTTCATAAAACTCGTTATAGTTAGGAAGATAGGTTTTAGGAACAAGCGCAAGCAACTTTCCGTCGTTAATCGCCGCCGCAACGTTATATATAAGCCCGTCCTTTTTAAAAGGCAACCCGACGAATACCAGCGTTTTTATGCCTTCGGTCGCTTTTATGATTTTTTCAAGCGCGCTTTCCGCCGCTTTTAAAAGCACGTCCGAATAAAATAAATCGCCGCAGGTATAGCCAGTAACGCACAGTTCGGGGAAAACGAGAAGTTCCACGCCCTCTTTATCCGCTTTTACTATGCCTTCTATTATTTTCTCGGTATTTAATTCCACGTCTGCCACTTTGCCGCTAATTGTATATGCGCCCGCTTTAACGTATCCGTATTTCATAACTTTGCTCCTTAACAACGCTTTTCTATTGTTTTTGCTTTCGGTTTCGGTATGGTATTTTGTAACGTCCGCATTCCGATACATAAATTTTATTTGCTTTTTATTCTATTTTATACGTTTTTAATATTTTTTGCAATAATTTATATCCGTTTTTTTAACGTTTTTATCGATTTTATTAAATTTTGACAAAATAAAAAATGCGATTTTCTGCAAAAACATAAAAAATCGCATTTTTAGCCGTTTTAATTTTACGCTTTATTAAAGTCTTAATCTTCGTAGCCGTTGGGATTTTTGGTCTGCCAATTCATCGCGTCGCGGCACATATCTTCAAGCGTTTTTGTTGCGCTGAAACCCAGAACTTCTTTGGCAAGAGTGGGGTCTGCGTAACACTCGTCTATATCGCCGGGGCGACGGGGCATAATTTTATAAGGAATGGGTTTGCCCGTAACCTTTTCAAACGCTTTAACCATATCGAGCACCGAGTAGCCGTGTCCCGTGCCGAGATTGACGATTAAAAGACCGGGGTTTTCCGCAAGTTTATTCACCGCGAGAACGTGCCCTTTCGCAAGGTCCACAACGTGAATATAATCTCTCACGCCCGTTCCGTCGGGGGTGTTATAGTCGTTTCCGAACACACCGAGTTCTTTTCTTCTGCCGACTGCGACCTGAGTGATATAGGGGCATAAATTGTTAGGTATGCCTTTGGGGTCTTCGCCGATTAAACCCGATTCGTGCGCGCCGATAGGATTGAAATATCTGAGTATCGCGATATTGAACGTGGGGTCCGCTTTGTATAAATCTTTAAGGATATATTCGATAAAGAGTTTGGTGCTTCCGTACGGATTAGACGTGGAAAGCGGAAAATCTTCTTTTATAGGAACGCTTTTCGGCTTGCCGTAAACGGTTGCTGACGACGAAAACACGAAGTTTTTAACGTTATGTTCACGCATAGCAAACAATAAAATCAAAAGTCCTTCTATATTGTTTTCGTAATATTCGAGCGGTTTTGCGCAAGATTCGCCCACCGCTTTAAGTCCCGCAAAGTTTATAACCGCGTCTATCTTGTTTTCGGTGAAAATCTCGTCCAGAATTTTTTTATCGCGTATGTCGCCTTCATAAAATCTGACCGATTTACCCGTAATCTTTTCAACGCGCTTTACCGCTTCGTACTTACTGTTGACAAGGTTGTCTATACAAACCACGCCGTGTCCTGCGTTTAACAATTCTACCATTGTGTGCGAGCCTATGTATCCCGCACCGCCTGTTACCAAAACATTCATACAATTCTCCTATAAACTGAATTTTATCGGCATTACCGTTATGCGATTATGCCGTTTTGTGCCAAAAATCTTTCAAAACCCTTTTCGCCGTTTTCGTCTTTCTTAAAGACCGCGGTGTTAAGCAAAATATTTTTGCAAACGTCGTTAACTTTATCGGTAACGCGTTTTTCCGCCGCTTCGTAATTTTCGCAGATACCCTTTTCGTACAATTCTTTTATCATAAATCTATGCGCGTAAAGATAATTTTCGGAATCGGACAATTGGTCAAAGTCGTACTTTTCTTTTCCGCACAGAATATCGCATATCATAGAAAGTTGCTTTTTCAGTCTGCCCGGAAGAATAAACAACCCCATAGCTTCTATAAGACCGATAC
>JAEYEN010000073.1 GCA_023403375.1 Bacillota bacterium | reverse complement strand
TTTGAAGTCTATCTCGTTCTGCCCCGGTCCTTCTTCGTGATGAGAGCATTCGGGATAAAGCCCCATTTCTTCTATCGTAAGGCAAATTTCACGCCTTATGTTTTCGCCTTTATCCTGCGGCGCAACGTCCATATACCCCGCGTTATCGCACGGTATATCGGTCTTATTGCCGTTTTCGTCCAACTTGAAAAGGTAAAACTCAAACTCCGTTCCGAAGTTACATCTTATGCCTTTTTTAGCGGCGTAATTTACCGCTTTTTTAAGTATGTTTCTGCAATCGTATTCGTAAGGCGTTCCGTCGGGATGTTTTATATCGCAAAAAAGCCTTATAACTTTCCCGTGGGAAGGGCGCCATGGCAAAAGGGTCAACATTTTCGGGTCGGGGAATAAAAACAAATCCGATTTTTCGGGGTTTTCAAACCCTTTTACCGCCGAACCGTCAAACGATATGCCGTGTCTGAACGCTTTTTCAAGCATATCGGGCATAATTGAAGCGTTTTTAACGTTTCCAGTTAAATCGCAAAAGGCAAGACGTATAAATTTTACGTCTTCTTCTCTTACATATTCCATTACGTCGCTGAAAGTATTTTCCATATACATTCTTCCTTAAAATATATTTTTAAGTCTTTCCATTGCAAGCATAGTTGTTTCTCTGTCCGAAAAAGCGGTAAGTCTGAAACAACCTTTGCCGTTTTTACCGAACCCTTCGCCGGGAGTTCCCACCACGCCAGCTTTTTCAAGAAGCAAATCAAAAAAACTCCAACCGTCGTAGCCTTTCGGTAATGTCAACCAGATATAGGGGGAATTAACTCCGCCCGTATGTTTAATGTTTAATTTATCGAGCGCTTCGGAAATTATCCGCGCGTTTTCTTTGTAGTACGCGATATTTTTATCTATCTCTTCTTTTCCCTTTTCGGTAAAGACCGCTTCCGCGCCCCTTTGAACGATATATCCTACCCCGTTGAACTTTGTAGTCTGTCGCCTAAGCCACAAATCTTTCAGTTTAACGCCGTTTACCGAAAGCGCGTTCGGAACAACGGTATATCCGCACCTTACGCCGGTAAAACCCGCCGTTTTTGAGAACGAACAAAACTCTACCGCACATTCTTTTGCGCCGCCTATCTCGTAAATACTGCGGCAAACGTCTTTTTCGGAAACAAATCTTTCGTAAGCCGCGTCGAAAAGAATAAGCGAGCCGTTTTTCTTTGCAAAATCCACCCAAAGTTTTAATTGCGGTTTAGTGTACGCCGCGCCCGTCGGGTTGTTCGGCGAACAAATATATATCACGTCCGCTTTCACGCTGTCATCCGGAAGCGGTAAGAACCCGTTTTCTTCCGTCGCTTCTACAAACGAAACCTTTCGTCCATCCATTAAGTTGGTGTCAACGTATACCGGATAAACGGGGTCGGGAATAAGCACGGAAAGGTTTTTGCCCAAAATATCGAGAATATTACCAAGGTCCGATTTAGCGCCGTCCGAAACAAAGATTTCGTCCGCGCCAACCGCGATATTCCTTTCCGAATAATAACCGCTTATCTTTTCTCTTAAAAAATCATAGCCTTGTTCCGGACCGTATCCCCTGAAAGAAGATTTATCGCCCATTTCGGTCAAAGCGTTTTTCATTGCGGACACAACGCTTTCGGTAAGCGGAAGCGTAACGTCGCCGATACCCATTCTTAAAAGTTTAACGTCGGGATTATTTTTCTTAAACTCCGCCGTCCTTTTCGCCACTTCCGAAAAAAGATAGTTTTTATTGAGTTTTAAATAATTTTCGTTTATATCAAACATAAATTTTACCGTTAAATTACCGCTGAATTTCTATTTCGCCGTCGAATACTTTTTCCGCCGCGCCGCGCATTAAAACGCCCGCTTCCGTAACGGTTATCCCCAGGGTTCCGCCGCGTAATACGACCTGAACTTCTTTATTCTTTTCTATTAGCCCCTTATCTTCCGCAACCGCCGCAACGGCGGAAGCACCTGTTCCGCAAGCCATTGTTTCGCCGCTGCCGCGTTCCCACACGCGCATTCCGAATTTGTCTTTATCTATAATTTTTACAAACTCGGTATTTACTCTGTCGGGGAAAATTTTATTATTTTCAAACGCACGACCTATCTTTTCTATGTCGAATTCAAGGTTATCGGTAAACACCACGCAGTGCGGGTTACCCATAGAAACGCAATTTATTTTATACTCTTTTCCAAGTACGGTCAAGGGGTAATCAATCGCCGTTTCAGCGCAGGCGTTTACGGGGATATGCTCCGTACAAAAATCGGGTTTCCCCATATTTACCGTAACGCTGTCTACCCTGCCCGAAACGACGTTGATTTCAAGCCGTTTTATGCCGCTTAACGTTTCAACTTCTATCGACTGTGATTTTACTATATTATTTTCGTAGAGATACTTTCCTACGCAACGAATGGCGTTTCCGCACATTTTACCTTCGCTGCCGTCGGCATTGAACATACGCATTTCAGCGTCCGCCACGTCGCTCTTTTGTATAAGAACTATACCGTCGCCGCCTATTCCGAAATGCCTGTCCGACAACTTTTTTGAAAGTTCGTTCGGAGAAATCGGCAGTTTTTTACCGTCCGTCAAATCGAAGTATATATAGTCGTTTCCCAGACCTTGCATTTTAGTAAATTTAATTTTCATAAATTACCTTAATTCTGAACGTATAATTGTCTGTAAGGGTTTGCGGAGTTAGGCGTTAAAACGTAAAAATCGGAATTTAAAATCTCTTTAACGCTTCTGCCGAAATATTCGCAATATTCCGCAACGTACTTTTCTATCTCTTTCAAATCCTTATCCGTCGCTTTTTCCACTTTAACCTGCGACGGTAAATCAGCCGGCGGAGTAGAAGTTCTTAAAAACATTTTGCCGCCGTGCATGCCCGTGCCGCAATAATCGCCTACGATTTTATCGCCGTTAAGGTTTAACACTATTATCAGACCGCCCGCCTGATACTCGCCCAGAAAGCACCCTGCCTTTCCGCCGATTACGATTACGGGCTTAATATCGCCGTATTCTTTTATATGAATACCTGCGCGATACCCTGCGTTTTGCTCTACGAAAATCTCTCCGCCGCGCATAGCGTAGCCTAACGAATCGCCGACGGAACCGTGTACGACGATTTTACCTTTATTCATCGTGTCGCCGACAGCGTCCTGCGCATTGGAAAAGGTTTCTATAAACGAGCCGCAGTTATATGCGCCGAGCGCGTTACCCGCAACGCCGTAAATGATAATCTTCTTATCTTCCGTTCCGCTGCCGATAAAACGCTGCCCCTCGCAATTTACAAGCGTTATTTCGCTATTTTCTTTTATTATATCATTTAATTGTCTGTAATCAATATTCTTTGCGTCGATTTTTTTCATCTTTTTTTCCTTTATCTAAAAAATACCGTTCCGCGTATATACTTTTATTATAAAATCGCAAAAGCCGATAACGTTTTTATTCGCCTGCGTGCTTTATTCCGAGTATTTCAAGTTCTTTTTCGTTAAGTCCCACGCCTCTCAGCATCAGACGGTTGCCGCGCAATGCTTCTATGGAGTTTATTCCCATTCCGCCCATGAACTCTTTAATTTCTCTGTTCCACGCGGTGAGCAAATTGACAAGTCTTTCCGCACCCACGTCCGGATTCAATCTTTTAACGAGTTCGGGAACTTGCGTTGCGATACCCCAGTTGCACTTACCCGACTGACAGTTGCGGCAAAGATGACAACCCATTGCTATAAGCGCGGAAGTCGCGATATACACTGCGTCCGCACCCAAAGCGATAGCCTTAACTATGTCCGCGCTGTTTCTTATGGAACCGCTTATAACCAAGGACACGTTATCTCTTATGCCTTCTTCTCTCAACCTTGCGTCTACCGCGGCAAGCGCAAGTTCTATGGGGATACCTACGTTATCTCTTATCCTCGTCGGCGCGGCGCCCGTGCCGCCCCTGAACCCGTCTATCGCAATTATGTCTGCGCCGCTTCTTGCAATTCCGCTGGCAATAGCCGCGATATTATGCACCGCCGCAACCTTTACGATGATAGGCTTTTTATATTCGGTCGCTTCTTTTAAGGAGTAAACCAACTGTCTTAAATCTTCGATTGAATAAATGTCGTGGTGCGGAGCGGGTGAAATCGCGTCCGACCCAACGGGTATCATACGGGTTCTCGAAACGTCTTCCGTTATTTTAGCACCGGGAAGATGTCCGCCGATTCCGGGTTTTGCGCCCTGACCCATTTTAATCTCTATCGCCGCGCCCGCTTCGAGATAATCTTTATATACCCCGAATCTGCCCGAAGCCACCTGCACTATCGTGTTTTTGCCGTATTTATAAAAGTCCTTGTGAAGTCCGCCTTCGCCCGTGTTGTAATACGTTCCGAGTTTGGTTGCCGCTCTCGCAAGACTTTCGTGCGCGTTGTAACTTATAGAGCCGTAACTCATTGCGGAAAACATTATAGGTAAATCGAGCGTGAGTTCGGGCGACCTGTCGGGTACGATTTTGCCCATACCGTCCCTTACTATCTCGTGCGATTTTTTGCCCAAAAACACTTTTGTTTCCATAGGTTCCCTGAGCGGGTCGATTGACGGGTTTGTTACCTGCGAAGCGTTTATCAGAATTTTATCAAAATAAACGGGCAAATCGTCCGGACACCCCATAGACGATAAAAGAACACCGCCGCTTTCGGACTGTTTATATATTTCTTTTATAGTGGCGTCGCTCCAATTTTTGTTGTCTTTGAAAGTCAAATCGCTTTTAACTATTTTAAGCGCTCTCGTCGGACAGAACTCCACACACCTGTGGCAGTTTACGCATCTGGTTTCGTCGGAAACCATTATTCCGCCGTCTTTTGTTTCTATAAATTTATGAACTTGATTAAAGCACTGTTTCTCGCATATTCTGCATTTAGTACAACGCGCTTCGTTTCTTTCTATTTCGTAATCCGCGTAATCGTATTTCATAATTGCTCCTTTATTTAAGCGTAACTATAATCGGTTCTCCGCCTTCGGGCGACCAGATTCTGTCCACGTTGTTTTCCATTTTTCTTATAGCGCACTCTTCGCTTGCAAAGAAAACTTTTTCGCCTTTTTCCGCCGTAACCATAGAGCGAAGTTTAAGCCTGTCGTTTAACGCCATCATTCCGCCGTTAAACCCGACGAGAATGGAAAACGGACCCGTTATCAGAAGGCTTGGGAACTCTTTACGCATATATTCGTAAAAACTTTTCTTTTCTTCGGGCATTTTCTCTATTGTTTTCCAGAACGGCGCCGCTATTACAGCCGCGGTTTCTTCCATACTAAGCCCTTTCTTTCTTACCAGATAATCGATTATATACGCAATAACTTCGGTATCCGTTAAAAGCGTGCATTTATAACCGAACATCTCTATAAACCTGCGGTTCGCGTCGTAAGAAGATATTTCGCCGTTATGAACGATAGAAAAATCCAGAAGCGAGAACGGGTGCGCGCCGCCCCACCAACCGGGGGTGTTTGTCGGATATCTTCCGTGCGCCGTCCACGAATACCCTTCGTAATCGGATAATCTGTAATACTCGCCGATATCTTCGGGGTACCCTACGCCCTTAAAACAGCCCATATTTTTTCCGCTCGAAAATACGTACGCGCCCTTTATCTCGGCATTTATCTTGATAACGCTTCTCGCAACGTATTCTTTTTCGTCTAACTGACTGTCCCTTAACAGGTTATGGTTAGGCATAACGAAGTAACGCCAGATTAAAGGTTCGTCTGTAATCAACGGAGTTTTTCTTACGGGAATTTTAGACAGGTTGATTATCTCAAACTTATCGTCGAGATATTTTTCACATTCTTCTTTCGCCGCTTTTCCGTCGTAAAAAACGTGGAAAGCGTAAAAATCTTTATATTCGGGATAAATTCCGTATCCTGCAAACCCACCGCCTAATCCGTTAGACCTGTCGTGCATAACCGACATAGAGCCGACAATGGTATCGCCGCATATTTTAGAGCCGTCTTTTGCAAATATACCTGCAATCGCACAGCCCGACGGAATTCTTATTTCGCCTTCCTTTTTCATTCTGATTTCTCCTTTAACCGTATTTTTACCAAAACCCACGCTGCTTTATATTTTTAAAAATCTACTTAATCTTAAAATATATATAATGTTTAGGCGTTTTTGGTTTTATAAAAACAAAAAAAGGGCGACGGAGAGTTGCTTAAATTTAAGCGCAGGACTCCATTGCCCTTTTTACGTTCGCATTATAACACTATAAAAAAACGGTGTCAAATGTTTTCGGTATATTTTTTAATTTTATGCCGCCGAAAATTTTTAAATTTTTTTAAAAAATGTTTATAAAAATCGTTGACAAATCAAAAATGCGGAATTATAATACCGGTATAATAAATTTTGGCAAAGGTGTCAAGGTAATTCCTTGGCACCTTTTTCATTTTAAATATTTTTCTAAGGAGATTTATTATGGAAACGGTTAAAGAGTTATTTGCAAGTAAAGTGTTTAACGATTCCACGATGAAAGCCAGACTTCCCAAAGAAACTTATAAAGAAGTCAGGAAAGCCATCGACGACGGCAAGCGTTTAGACATTGACACCGCAAACGTCGTTGCAAACGCAATGAAAGACTGGGCTGTCGAAAACGGCGCGACGCATTATACCCACTGGTTCCAGCCGATGACGGGCGTTACTGCCGAAAAACACGACAGTTTCATTTCTCCCACAAGCGACGGCGGAATTATAATGGAATTTTCGGGCAAAGAACTTGTCCGCGGCGAGCCTGACGCAAGCAGTTTTCCCTCCGGCGGTTTAAGAGCCACCTTTGAAGCGAGAGGCTACACTGCGTGGGACCCCACGTCTTATGCGTTCATTAAAGACGGCGTGCTTTGTATTCCTACCGCGTTCTGTTCTTACGGCGGCGAAGCGCTTGACAAGAAAACGCCCTTGCTCCGTTCTATGGAAGCGATAAACAAACAGGCGATGAGAATTATAAAACTTTTCGGAAACGATACCGCAAAATCGGTTAAAACCACGGTCGGTCCCGAGCAGGAATACTTCCTTATCCCCAAAGAACTTTTTGACAAACGTAAAGACCTTATATATACGGGCAGAACGCTCTTCGGTGCGAAAGCGCCCAAAGGTCAGGAGATGGAAGCCCACTATTTCGGCGCCATCAAACCCAAAGTTCAGGAGTTTATGAAAGAACTGAACGACGAACTCTGGAAACTCGGAATTCTTGCAAAAACCGAGCATAACGAAGTAGCACCCGCCCAGCACGAACTTGCGCCTATCTTCTCCACTACCAACATTGCGACAGACCACAACCAGTTGACTATGGAGATTATGCAGAAAGTGGCAAAAAGACACGGTATGGTTTGCTTACTTCACGAAAAGCCTTTTGCGGGCGTAAACGGAAGCGGCAAACACAACAACTGGTCTATATCCACCGATACGGGCATCAACCTTTTGGAACCGGGCGAAACGCCTTTCGACAACGCGCAGTTTTTACTCTTCCTTACTGCGGTTATCAAAGCGGTTGACGAGTATCAGGACCTTTTAAGAATTTCTGCGGCGTCTGCCGGTAACGACCACAGGCTTGGCGCAAACGAAGCGCCGCCGGCAGTAGTATCTATGTTCCTGGGCGACGAACTCACCGAGATTTTAGACGCAATCGAAAAAGACGGCACTTACGACAAGAAAGAAAAAGTTCAGATGAAAATCGGCGTGCACGTCATTCCCAAATTCCCCAAAGATACTACGGACAGGAACAGAACTTCTCCCTTTGCATTTACGGGCAACAAGTTTGAATTCCGTATGGTCGGCTCTTCCGCTTCTATCGCAGAAGCGAACATCGTGCTTAACACCGCGGTTGCGGAAGAACTTAAACAGTTTGCGGACGAACTCGAAACTTCCAAAGACTTCACCGGCGACCTGCACGAGCTGATAAAGAAAACAATTAAAGAACATAAACGCATTATCTTCAACGGAAACGGTTATAACAACGAATGGATTAAAGAAGCCGAAAAACGCGGATTACTAAACCTTAAATCCACTCCCGAATGTCTGCCCTATTTTCTGGCGGATAAAAACGTTAAACTTTTCTCGGAACACAAAGTATTTTCCGAAACGGAAATGAAAGCCAGATACGAGATAATGCTTGACAACTATTCCAAAACAATCAACATAGAAGCGCTTACGATGATAGATATGGTAAACAAAGACATACTCCCCGCGATAAGCGAATACGTTGACAAATTATCCGAAACGGTCGTTAAACGCAGAAAGGCTCTTGCGGAAGTCAAAAACGATTTTGAATCGGAAAGAATAGAAAAATTGTCCGCTCTCGAAAAATCTATTTACGAAAAAGTAAGCGCGCTTGAAAAAGCGCTCTGCGACCACTCGTTAAAAGATTCGTTAGAAACCGCTATGTATTACAGGAACGTCGTGTTCTCTGATATGCAGAGTTTAAGGGTTGACGTAGATATAGCGGAAAGAATTACTTCCGCAAAAGTATGGCCTTATCCTTCTTACGGCGAACTCTTGTTCGGAGTAAGATAATAAAACAAAATTTATCAAAGGAGAAATATTATGGAAATTCAAGGTGTATGGTACTTGACGGGCGCAATAATCGTGTTCTTTATGCAATGCGGTTTTGCAATGGTTGAAACAGGTTTTACCCGCGCCAAAAACGCAGGTAACATCATAATGAAAAACCTTATGGACTTTTGTATAGGCACAATTACCTATATGCTTTTAGGCGCAGGTATAATCTTCGGAGAAGACGTGCTTTTCGGTTTAATCGGAACGCCTAACTTCGATTTTATAACGCACTTCGCGACGTATGATTGGAGCAAGTTCTTCTTTAACTTGGTTTTCTGCGCAACTGCGGCTACTATCGTTTCGGGCGCAATGGCAGAAAGAACTAAATTCTCTTCTTACTGCATCTACTCTGCCGTAATCAGTCTTATCATCTATCCTATCGAAGCGCACTGGGCGTGGGGCGGCGGCTGGCTTTACAGCCTTGGCTTTATCGACTATGCCGGCAGTTGCTTGATACATATGGTCGGTGGAACCTGCGCATTGATTGGCGCGATTATGGTTGGGCCCAGACTTGGAAAATATGTTAAAGACAAGAGCGGAAAAATAGTTAAAGTAAACGCTATCCCCGGTCATTCGCTGCCGCTCGGCGCATTAGGCGTATTTATTCTGTGGTTCTGCTGGTATGGTTTCAACGGCGCTGCCGCAACTTCTACTTCGGAACTCGCTCAGGTTTTGGCGACGACGACTATCGCCCCCGCAATCGCAACGGTAACCTGTATGATTTTCACTTGGGTTAAAAACGGCAAGCCCGACGTTTCGATGTGCTTGAACGCTTCGCTTGCAGGGTTGGTCGCGGTAACCGCAGGTTGCGCTACGGTAGACGCTATCGGCGCTTCGATAATCGGTATCGTTTCCGGTTTCCTTATCGTTATAGTCGTAGAAAAACTTGACCTTAAATTCCACATAGACGACCCCGTCGGCGCAGTCGGCGTTCACTTTGCAAACGGTATATGGGGCACGATAGCCGCAGGCTTATTCTCCACCGCAACCGCTTCCGCAGGAGTTGACGGACCTATATATGCGCTTATCCACGGCACGAGTTTCGTAGAAGGTCTTAAAGTATTCGGCGTTCAACTTTTAGGTATGGTAGCAATACTTGCATGGACTATCGTAACGATAACGTTAACTTTCTATATCATCAAAAAGACTGTCGGGCTCAGAGTATCCGACGAAGAACAAATTCTCGGACTTGACAAAACCGAACACGCTCTCCCCTCTGCTTATGCGGACTTTGCTCTTAACGTAGAACCCATTATGGCGGATTGCATTTCCGAAAGCGTTACGGGTACCGTTCCGGACGAACAGGCGGTTGAAGTTTACGAAAAGAAAACCAAACCCGAACCCCTTGTCGGCGGCGTTAAATTTACAAAAGTAGAAATAATTTGTAAAGAACGTATGCTCGACGCGTTAAAGAACGCAATGGTCGATATAGGTATAACGGGTATGACCGTAACGCACGTTATGGGTTGCGGCGCTCAGAAAGGCAAACCCGAATATTACAGGGGCGTTGAAATCGAACCCAGCCTTTTACCCAAAGTTCAACTTGAAATGGTAATAAGCAAAGTTCCCGTAAGAAAAGTTATCGAAACGGCTAAAAAGGTTCTCTACACCGGACATATCGGCGACGGCAAGATTTTCGTTTACGACGTAGAAAACGTTATAAAAGTAAGAACCGGCGAAGAAGGTTACGCCGCTCTTCAAGACGTCGAATAATAAAAATTGCGTGAAGCAACAAATATTCAATAAATATTCAGTCGTTTGATTTATAACGGTCAGATTGATAAAAGTTTGATATAAAGTCTTTACTTAAAATAGTTTTATCGATAAAAATCTGATTTACAAAAAACAGTAGAAAAAAGGACAGGATTATGTGCTCTATTATGGCGTCCCTTAGAGCGGGATTGACAAAAGAAGAATTTACGGACGGATTTATAAAGACCACCTCTCGCGGTCCCGACGATTGCAGAATCAAAGAAATTCCGGAAGGATTTATAGGATTCCAGAGATTGGCGATTATGGGGCTTACGCCCGAAGGTATGCAGCCCTTTGCCCTTGACGAAAACAAAGTCGTTTGCAACGGCGAAATTTACGGATTCAGAAAAATGAAGGATAGCCTTATCGAAAAAGGCTATTCCTTCAAATCCGATTCCGACTGCGAACTGCTTTTACCCTTATATAAGGAATACGGTTTCGATATGTTCGCTATGCTCGACGCCGAGTTTGCCCTTATTATATACGACGGCAAAAAGCAAAAACTTATCGCCGCAAGGGACCCTATCGGCATAAGACCGCTCTTTTACGGTTACAAAAAAGACGGAATAGTGTTTGCAAGCGAAGCCAAAGACCTTATGGGCATATGCGAAAAGGTTATCCCCTTCCCTATCGGTCATTACTACGACGGCGAAAAATTTGTTTCTTATAACGATATTGCGAAAGTCGATAAAGTTTGTTACGACGATTTGGACACGATTTCCGAAAAGATTAAAGACAAACTTATTAAAGGCATAGAAAAGCGTTTAGACGCGGACGCACCCGTAGGATTTTTGCTTTCAGGCGGGCTTGACAGTTCGCTGGTGTGCGCGGTATCCGCAAAACTTCTTAAAAAACCCATTAAAACGTTTGCAATCGGAATGAACACCGACGCAATCGACTTAAAATATGCGAAACAGGTTGCCGATTATATTGGCAGCGAGCATACCGAAGTTATTTTCACAAAAAAAGACGTCATCTCTTCTATCGAAAAGGTTGTGTCTATTCTGGGAACGTTCGATATAACCACTATCAGGGCAAGTATAGGTATGTACTGGGTTTGCAAATACATACACGAACACACCGACATAAGGGTTTTGCTGACGGGCGAAATTTCAGACGAATTATTCGGCTATAAATATACCGACTTTGCCCCTACGCCCGAAGAATTCCAGAAAGAAGCGGAAAAACGTTTAAGAGAACTTTACATGTACGACGTACTCCGTGCGGACAGATGTATATCCGTAAACTCTTTGGAAGCGCGCGTGCCGTTCGGCGATTTGGATTTTGTAAAATACGTGATGTCGATAGACCCCGCGAAAAAAATGAACGTTTACGGCAAAGGCAAATATCTTTTAAGGCGTGCGTTCAAAGGCGATTATTTACCGGAAGATATTTTAATGCGTGAAAAAGCGGCGTTTTCGGACGCGGTGGGACACTCTATGGTAGATTACATAAAAGAATATGCGGAAACGCTTTACACGGACGAAGAATTTGAAGAAAAATGCAAAAAATATTCCTACGTTCACCCGTTCACCAAAGAATCTCTTTTATACAGAGAATTATTTGAAAAATATTACGGCGGTCAGGCAGAAATGATTAAAGACTTCTGGATGCCAAACAAAGCGTGGAAAGGTTGCGACGTTTCGGACCCGTCCGCAAGAGTTCTTTCTAACTACGGCGCAAGCGGAAAATAATCTGCATAACGTAGAAAATAATCCACATAATGTAACAGACTATAATTTTAATATAATATGCTGAATTTGTTAACTTTGACGTTATCTGAAATTAAATATTTTGTTGTTTACGAATAATAGTTTGAAGTTATAACAAAAAACGGATAAGGTTTTTCTTATCCGTTTTTTGTTACTTTTTATACCTTTTTATCTCTTGCAAACTACTTATTTATGCTACTTATATACTCTGCCCAAATACTTAAAATTCCGTTATCGGCGTATTTTAATAAAAGGTCGGCAAATTTTTTATAAAAGGTCGCTTATCGTAACGCTTTCAAAAAAGCCGTCTATCAGACCGTACAGTTTTTCCCACATAGGCAAAGTTTTACACTTTTCCTTTCTGGGGCAGTCGTTTTCTTCTTTTGACAAGCACGTTACGGGCGCAAGAGTACCTTCGGTTATTTTAAGCACGGAACCGACGGTAATTTTATCCGGCGGTATACTGAGTTTATACCCGCCACCCTTTCCGTGCAAGCCTATAACAAGATTTGCCTTAGACAAATCGGTCATAATGCCTTCTAAATATTTAAGAGATATATCCTGCCTTAAAGATATTTCTTTAAGGGGCACGTATTTATCGGTTTTATTTGCCGCAATATCCGCCATAACCCTTAAAGCGTATCTTCCTCTCGTCGAAATAAGCATATTTTTACTCTGATAATTTATTTATATTTAACGTTAATTTAACAACATAACTTTGAATTATCCTATAAAAATTATTCAAAGTTATTAAAGTTATTATATATGTCGGGAATTTTTTATAGTCCGACGACTAAATCAGTCCTGAAAAAGCGGAGTAGACAAATATCTGTCGCCGCTATCGGGGAACAAAACAACTATGTTTTTGCCATTGAACTCTTCTCTCTTCGCTAATTCTACGGCAGCGGCAAGCGCCGCGCCGGAAGAAATACCCACAAGCACGCCTTCCGCTTTACCGATTAGTTTGCCGAAAGCAAACGCGTCTTCGTTGGAAACGGGAATAACTTCGTCGTAAATTTTTGTGTCGAGCGTTTCAGGAACAAACCCTGCGCCTATACCCTGTATTTTATGCGCGCCCGCAACGCCTTCCGACAAAACGGGAGAACTTTTCGGTTCTACGGCAACGATTTTTACGTCTTCTTTCTTCTCTTTAAGGAATTTACCTACGCCGCTTATCGTTCCGCCGGTGCCCACGCCTGCAACAAAAGCGTCAACCTTTCCGTCCGTATCGTTCCATATTTCGGGAGCGGTAGTTTTATAATGCGCCAAAGGGTTTGCAGGATTGACAAACTGTCCTAAAACCACGCCGTTATATTCTTTTGCGAGTTCATCCGCTTTTGCTATCGCGCCTTTCATACCCTTGGTTCCGTCGGATAAAACGATTTCCGCACCATAGGCTTTTATAAGTTGGCGACGTTCTACCGACATGGTTTCGGGCATAA
>JAEYEN010000001.1 GCA_023403375.1 Bacillota bacterium | reverse complement strand
TACGCTTTATATAACCCCGTGGGAAGCGGACGATAATTATAAAACGCCTGCTTGACGTAAATCAAAGAGTTTGCCGCCGCAAAAGCACAAATCATAAACATCGTGTCTTCCTGAAAAGAAAAACCTTCGTAAAACTCTATCCCTTTAAGTATTTCTCTCTTTATGATTTTGGTAGTAAATTCGTAAGTATAAATGCCGTTTTCCACCGTAAACTGCGGCAAAACTTCTTTTCTGATTCGCGCTTTGTCGTATAGAATATCGGGAACGAGCAAATTTTCTTTAACGATGCCGTCCACTATTATATCCGAAGTAACTATATCGGCGCCCGTTTTTTCCGCCGCGCTTTCAAGCGTTTTATACATTTCGGGGTTTATTGTGTCGTCGCTGTCGACAAAGGCAACGTATTCGCCCGTAGCCGCTTTAAGCCCCGTGTTCCGCGCACGGCTTACGCCGCCGTTTTCCCTGCGGATTACTTTAAGCCTTTTATCTGTTTTGGCAAAATTCTCCAATATGTCGCCGCTGCCGTCCGTGGAACCGTCATCCACCGCAATAACTTCCAAATCGACGTAAGTCTGACGCAAAACGGAGTTAAGGCATTCTCTTAAATATTTTTCCGTATTGTAAACCGGGATAATTACCGAAATTTTCATTTTCCTGATTTATTGTTTTTTTTATTTTATTTATTTTCTTTATTTTTGTATCTTTTAAGCACAAGTTTTGCGGCAAAGTTAAACCCGAAAAGGCTTTTTATCGCGCCTAAAAATTTAAGGTTACGGCTTTCGCACTTTTTCATATAAGAAAACGCGCCCGCGTTATGCCTTGCGGTTTTTATAATTTTATCCGTTAACTCTTTATCCTTAACTCTGTTTCTCGCACATAAGCCGTCTATGTACATACGTACGTAATACTCGTAATATTTTCTCTTAAACGGCGTATTGTCTTCCGTAAATCTTATATCTACGTCTTTTAAGCATCTGTCTGCTATAAAAATTTTGTCGCACGCCTTTTTGGTAAGACTTTTCTCGCTTGCCATTTGTCCGAAACAACCTTCCCAAGTCAGCGCGTTATACATAATTTCGTTAGAAAAATATGCCGACTTTGAAAGCGCTATCGTTCTCGGCAGCCATTCGTCGTCATCGTGATAAATGCCTTTATAAAAGCGGAGCGCGTATTTTTTTATAAATTCCGTTCTGAATGCCTTGTTGACGGGCGATGACAACGCAAGTATATCGTTGTTATCGTAAAGCGTGCAAAACAGTTGTTTGCCGCCCGCCGAAAAAAGTCCGCTTACCGAATAATCTTTTTGTCTGTCGAATACTTTTTTATCCTTTTCGCTTACGTCCTGTAAAAGTCCAAAGTATATATCCACGGGATTTAATTTCAATCTGTCGTGAATTTTTTGAAGCGTGTCTTCGTTATAAAAATCGTCGCTGCCTTCTAAAATAATAAAATATTCGCCGCGCGTGTTGTCAAGCCCCGTGTTTCTCGCCGCGGCAAGCCCTTCGTTTTTCTTATGAACAACCTTTATTCTGTCGTCGTTTTTTGCATACTCGTCGCAAAGCGCGCCTGCGTTATCGGGCGAGCCGTCGTCTATTAAAATCATTTCCCAATCGGTAAAAGTCTGATTTTGTGCCGATTCCACCGTATAAGCCAAAAGTTTTTCTATATTGTACACGGGCGTTATAAGCGTGAAAAAAGGGTTACTCATTTTTCTCTCCCGAACGGTTTAATATTTTTCTCTTTAATTTATCGAGTTTAAGTTTTCTTCCGAGTTTAATCAAAAAACACTTTTCTCTTTTAACTTCTTTATCCGACCAGATATGAACGCAATAAGTTTTTTTGCTTTTGCAGTCTTTAACGTCGGGAGAATAACTTATCGGGCAAAAGTAGGTCATCGGAAATATTTTAACGCCAAAAATCGTTTGCTCTTTACCGTTCCTTATAAACCCGTGTTTTTCTAAAATCTCGGTCATGCGTTCGTTAACGGTTTTATCGTTAAACCCGCCTTTCGCCGTGATAAAGCGCTCGTTTTCATAACTGTCAAGGCACTCTTTTATAAATGGCGAACCCTTTTCAAAAGCCAAGGCGTGCGCCGCGATTTCTCTGTTATCTCCGCCAAACCCCGTGAATGCCGAAAGCGAAATCAAGTCGTTAAAACTTTTTTTAACGCGGCAGTCGGTGTCTAAGTAAACGCCGCCGCAATCGTATAACGCTTTAAGCCTTATATAGTCGGAAACAAATGTATACTTTTTGCTTTTGTACGCTTCTAAAACGTATCGGTTACAGTTTACGTCAAAATTACTCTCGTCCCACTTAATAAACTTATAATCGGAAAGATATTTTTTCCAACTTTTTATGCATTTACGGGTAACGGGCGGATATTCGCCGCCGCCTAACCATACGTAATGTAAAATTTTAGGTATAGCCATAATATTATTCCTTCCTTGTCTTATGGTTTTTATCGAATTTTGCTTGTTTCGCTATGCTTTATATCTGCGTAATTGCTTGTTTTTTCAATCCGCGCGATTGCTCTCTTATTTTTGCCGGATTGTTTATTTTCTCGGCGGCCGTTCGTTTTTAATCGTCTTTACTTAACGGCCCGTCCGAAAACGGACTGTCTTTTCCGCCGTTTATTCTTTTTACAAGGCGTATAAACCGCTTTGCCGCAATATCGGCGTTCCATTCTTCGTTTATCGTCCGAAAAGCGTTTAACTGAATTTTATTTTTAAGGCTTTGGTCTTTTAGAATCAATTTAACCTTTTTATAAAGTTCGCGCGGACAACCGTTATACATAAAACCGTTTTCACCGTCTTTTATAAGGTATGGCGCAGACCCCGTTTTTTCGTTTGCGATAACCGCGCAACAACAACTCATACTCTCGCTAAGCACCGCACCCCACCCTTCCTTTTTATCGGAAGTGAACAAAAACACGTCGCTTTT
>JAEYEN010000096.1 GCA_023403375.1 Bacillota bacterium | reverse complement strand
TCTTTGAAGTGTGCAGATTTTTGCCTTTTTATAACGGCATTTTAATTGCAAGACACCCGTTTAACGCTGCGGAAAGCCTGCTTGTGCCACTTATAGTGCTGCTTTTATACGCTTTAATCGCTTTTTGCCTTTCGGTGTGGGTTTTCGACCGTAAATGCAAAAAGGGAACTCTTAAATAGTAGCCCGTACCGTCGTTTACGATAAGAATAAAAATATAAAAAGCGTAAGAGATAAATACTCTTGCGCTTTTTGTCGTTTTGGGTATATAATTATCTAATACAGACAAAATAGAAAATAGATAGAAACAAAATAAAAGAAAGGCTATGGAAAAGAGAGAATTCGTATTAAAATCAAAATATCAACCGACGGGCGACCAGCCGCAAGCGATAGAAAAACTTACGGAAGGTATAAAAGACGGGTTAAGAACGCAGGTTTTACTTGGCGTTACGGGTAGCGGCAAAACCTTTACAATGGCTAACGTTATAAAAAATCTTAACCGCCCCGCGCTTGTTATCGCGCACAATAAAACGTTGGCGGCGCAACTTTGCAACGAGTTCAGAGAGTTTTTTCCTAATAACAGAGTGGAGTTTTTCGTTTCTTATTACGATTATTATCAGCCGGAAGCGTATATTCCCAGCACGGATACTTATATAGAAAAAGACTTAGCGATAAACGACGAGATAGATAAACTGCGCCATTCGGCAACCTGCTCGTTAGCGGAGCGGAGCGATACGATAGTTGTGGCTTCGGTTTCCTGCATATACGGGTTGGGCGCGCCCGAAGAGTATTACAGACTTGCGCTTTCCATACGTCCAGATACGGAGATGAAAAGGGACGAACTTATGCGGAAATTAGTCGCCATACAGTACACCAGAAAGGACGTGGATTTTACCCGTTCTTCTTTCAGAGTGCGCGGCGACACGGTGGACATTTTCCCGTCGTCCAACACGGAGATAATTATAAGAGTAGAGTTTTTCGGCGATACGATAGAGCGTGTGTGCGAAGCGGAATTCGTCAGCGGAAAGGTCATTTCGGAACTTAAACACGCCGTTATTTTCCCTGCGAGCCACTATGCGGTAGAGCACGAGAAACTGTTAAAAGCCACCGCCGCGATAGAGCGCGACGAAGAAGAAGAGGTCAGGTTTTTTACGGACAGCGGAAAGTTGATAGAAGCGCAACGCTTAAAGCAGCGCACCGACTACGACCTTGAAATGATTAAAGAAATAGGGTTCTGCCACGGCATAGAAAATTACAGCAGATATTTTGACGGAAGAAGCGTGGGCGAGCCGCCGTTTACGTTATTGGATTATTTCCCGAAAGACTATATAGTCTTTATCGACGAAAGCCATATAACCATTCCGCAGATAGGCGCGATGTATAACGGCGACAAGTCGAGAAAGACAAACCTTGTGGAGTACGGGTTCCGCTTGAAATCGGCGTTTGACAACCGTCCGCTTACGTTTAAGGAATTTGACGAAAGAGTGGGACAGGTTATCTGCGTGTCCGCCACGCCCGCGCCTTACGAACTGAGCGAAGCGGGACAGGTGGTAGAACAACTTATCCGCCCCACGGGACTTCTTGACCCCGAAATTTTCGTCAGACCGACGAAAAATCAGATAGACGACCTTCTTACGGAAATCAACGCGGTAGTTAAAGATAACGGGCGCGTTCTGATAACCACTTTAACCAAGAAAATGGCGGAAAGCCTTACGGAGTATCTGAAAGAGCGCGGCGTTAAAGTGAGATATATGCACAGCGACATAGACACTATGGAAAGAATAGAGATAGTGTCGGCGCTTCGTAGCGGCGAGTTCGACGTGCTTTGCGGAATCAATCTGTTAAGAGAAGGTCTGGACCTGCCGGAAGTAAAACTCGTGGCTATTCTCGACGCCGATAAAGAAGGATTTTTGCGCAGCGAAACTTCGCTTATACAGACGGTAGGCAGGGCGGCGCGTAATTCGGAAGGCAGAGTTATAATGTACGCGGACGTTATCACGGGAAGTATGAAAAGGGCGATAGACGAAACCGTTCGCCGCCGTAAAATTCAGGACGAGTATAATAAAGCGCACGGCATAACGCCCAAAACCATTATAAAAGACATTGTGAACACGCTTGAAATAACCAAAAAAGCGGACAACACGAAGAATATAAAGAAAGACGAAATCCCCGAAGAGATTGAAAAGTTGAAAGCGCTGATGAAGATAGCGTCTGCAAATTTAGACTTTGAAAAATGTATAGAATTACGGGATAACATTGCAAAACTTAAAGCAAGATTGAGAAAGTAAACGAGAATACAGATATGAAAGAATTTTTAACCGTTAAAGGTGCGAAAGAGAATAACCTTAAAAATATAGACGTAACCATTCCGAGAGATAAACTCGTAGTGTTTACGGGGCTTTCCGGCAGCGGAAAAAGCACGCTGGCGTTTGAAACCATTTATGCGGAAGGTCAGCGCAGATACGTGGAAAGTTTGTCGAGTTACGCGAGAATGTTTTTAGGGCAAATGGAAAAGCCGGACGTCGATATGATAGACGGGCTTTCCCCCGCAATTTCGATAGACCAGAAAACCACTTCTCACAACCCGCGTTCGACCGTGGGCACGGTAACCGAAATTTACGATTATATGCGTTTATTATTCGCGCGGGCGGGGGTTCCGCATTGTCCCGTTTGCGGAAAGGAGATAAAAAGGCAGACGGTTGACCAGATTGCGGACAAGGTTTCGGAACTTGCCGAAGGCACAAAGATTTTAATCAACGCGCCCGTTGTCAGGGGTAAAAAAGGCGAGTACAGAAAGGAACTTGAAAGTTACAAAAAAAGCGGCTATATAAGAGTGGAAATAGACGGGGTTATCTATAATCTCGACGAAGATATAAAGTTAGAAAAAAACGTTAAACACAATATAAGCGTGGTTATAGACAGGCTTATCGTTAAACCCGATATGGGCAAAAGATTGAACGACAGTCTGGAAACGGCTATAAAACTTGCCGACGGACTTGTTTCGGTAGAAGTCGTGGGCGGAAGTTCCACGCTGTTTTCCACCAAGTATTCCTGTCCCGACTGCGGAGTAAGTATAGAAGAGATAGAACCCAGATTATTCTCTTTCAACAATCCGTTCGGCGCTTGTCCCGAGTGCCACGGGTTAGGCTATAAAAAAGAAATAGACGAAAATCTTATCGTAAAAGACAAAAATCTTTCTTTGCGTCAGGGGGCGATGACCGTTTCGGGCTGGAACTTAGAC
>JAEYEN010000072.1 GCA_023403375.1 Bacillota bacterium | reverse complement strand
GGAGATAAAAATGCAATTCGATTTACCGACAACCAAAGAAGGAATGTACGAAACGTTAAACGACATTTACGTTTATTATCATAACCGTATGGCAGACTACGACGGAATAGTATTGCAGCCGCTTTCGATAACAAAACTCACCGCGCCGCAGTATACCGACGCCGAAATACGCGCTTTGGCAAGCGCAATGCTTAAAGGCAAACAGGAAGAACGGCTTACCGCTTATAAAATCAAACTTAAAGATAAACAGGACGAAATAGCGGACAAGATAATCAAGAAGAAAGAAGAGTACGCCGCGCTTAAACTTAAAACGGCGGAATCTTACGAAACGGCAAAGACGAAACTAAACAAAACCGCGATTAAGAACGGGCTGGCGGCTTCCGGAATCTGGGCGGATAAAACGGCAGGCATAGAAAAAGAAAAAAATCTTGCGATAGCCGCCGTGGAAGCGGAAGAAAAAGGCGAACTCGCGCTTTTGGAACAAAAATCGAAAGATTTGGCGCTCGCGCTCGAAAACGCCGCGTCTTTTTATCAGGATTTGGACGCTGCGGAAATCACTTCCAAGGTGCAGGAATTAAAACAAAGTAATTCCGAGTATGAAAAAGAAGTGGCGAAGTACAACGCGCAGGCAAGCGAAAAAGAGTTAAAGTATGGCAACAATATTTTGCAGATTAACGCTTCGCTCAGGCTGAGATTTTTACAGATACACGCAACGGGACTTACCAAAGACGAACTTGTGCAGTTGGGCTATTATCAGGACGCATTGAACTGTGTGTGCGCTTATTATAATACTCTCGCCGCGCAGGCTGCATATAACGACATAAAAAACGAAAGCAAACTTATAATCTATCTCGACGATTATTATCAGAACGTGCTCTATTTGTATAAAACAAGGGCAAATTAAAAACAACCGATAAAATCAAAACAAAAAAACAGGTCGGAAAAGATAAACGGCGGCAGGTTAAAGGGGCAGGGCAAAACGGCGCGCACGTAAGTTTACGAGAATAAAAAACGGCGGAAAATAACCGCCGTTTTTTTGTTTTTGCGCGTACTCGCTTATTGACGAGTATAATAAAATATGTTAAAATATAAATAATTTAATTAATTATCGGTAAAATATGAGCAAAAAAATCAAGATAGGCAATATTTACATAGGCGGCGGCGAAAAAATAGCCGTTCAGTCTATGTCTACTTATAAACTTAAAGACGTTAAAAACGCAATAGAAAGCACGCTCGAATTGGAAAATGCGGGGTGCGACGTTATCAGGTTTTCCGTTCTTGACGAAGAGGACGCTAAATCTATTAAAGAGATAAAAAAGCACATCTCCATACCGCTTGTCGCGGATATTCATTTCGATTACAGACTCGCTCTCCGCGCGATAGAAAACGGTGCGGATAAGATAAGAATTAACCCCGGCAACATCGGGAGAGAAGAAAACGTCGCCGCGGTTGCCGCAATGCTTAAAGAGAGCGGAACGCCCGTCAGGGTCGGTTCCAACACGGGCAGCATAGAAAAAGAGTTTTTGAGTAAATACGGAAAGAACGAAATTTCGCTTGCCGAAAGCGCGCTTAAAAACGTTGCCGTTCTGGAAAAACACGGCGTGGAGAATATCGTGATTTCGGTTAAAGCGTCCGACGTGCCGCTGACCGTCAAAGCATATAAATATATCGCGGCAAAAACCGATTACCCCCTTCATCTCGGCGTAACCGAAGCGGGAACGGAGTATAACGGCGTTATTAAAAACTCTATGGCGATAGGCGCGTTGCTTTTAGACGGAATAGGCGATACGATAAGAGTAAGCCTTTCAGCCGACCCCGTGAGAGAAGTGGTTGCGGCGCGCGCCGTTTTGTCCGGCTTAAATATCATAAACGACGGAGTTAAAATAGTGGCTTGCCCCACGTGCGGCAGGTGCGAGTGGGATTGTATGCGATTTGCCGATAAGGTCGAAAAGTACGTTTCGGGCATAAAAATTCCGCTTAAAATCGCCGTTATGGGGTGCGCGGTAAACGGACCGGGCGAAGCGGCGGACGCAGACCTTGGTATCGCCGGCGGAAAAGACTGTTGCGTTATTTTCAAAAACGGTAAAATAATTAAAAAAATAGATAAGGCGGAAGCCGAAAAAGTGTTTTTTGGAGAGATTGATAAATGTATTCGTCGATAAACCCGAATGCGTTTTTAGAAGAGATAAACGGGTTAGACCCTAAACTTAAAAACGCAAGATTATCATCGGTAGAAATAAACAAAAAAGAAAAAAGGATAAAATATACTTTCATCAGCGAGAATTTTATCGACGACGCGCTTATGAAAAAAGCGTGGGCGCTGGCGAGAAAAAACACTTCTCCGCTGTTTGAAAAAGTCAACGTGTATTTTAATAAAATCGTTTCCGACCCCGAACTTATCGAAAACGAGATTTTTAAGTACGTAAATTCTTTTTATCCGTCGCTTACCGCCTTTTTCACAAGGGGGGACGTCCGCGCAAGTAAGTGTGGAGAAGGGCTTATAAAATATACGCTAAAAATGACTGCGGATTGTATAAACTACATAGAAAAAAGCGGCGTGCTGTTTAAAATAAACGAGTATCTGAGCAAAAAATTCTGTTCGGACTTTGTCGGCGTAACCGAGGAAAAAGCGCCCGACCAAAGCATCTCTTTATTGAACGACGAAGTATATGAGAGTCAGCTTGAAAAGGTGGAACGGAGAACAATAAAGGTATCGGACGTATATCCGATAGACGACCCCGCCATGGGCACGCTTGCGGTCTACATAGAAGACGCGCTTTGCGGCAACGTAACGATAGCCGGCACCATCACGGAAATAACCGAGCGCGAAACAAAAAACGGCAAACCCTTTTTCGTTATACATTTAGACGATACTACGGGTAAAACCAGCGGAGTGTATTTTTCCAAGGCGAGAACTCTCGATAAAATCCGCGCTTTGAAAGAAGGGGACGAGATTATTGCGTGCGGAAATATAGGCGACTATAACGGAAAACACTCTTTCACGATAGATAAAATCAATCGTTGCGTTTTCCCCAAAGATTTTGTCAAACAGGAAAAATTCAAAAAGACCGCGCCGCCCGAGTATAAAACGATTTTCCCCAAAAAAGCGGAAACGATTAAAGTTAACACCGTGTTCGACGAAGAATACGTTTTTTCGGACGAGTTTGTTAAAAACGATTACGTGGTTTTCGACCTTGAAACCACGGGACTTGACGTTATGAATAACAGTATAACAGAGATAGGCGCGGTTAAAATAAAAAAGGGCGTTATAACGGAAGAGTTCGCAACGCTTGTCAAACCCGAACACGACCTTACCGAAAAAATCATCGCGCTTACCGGCATTACTCCCGAAATGGTTAAAAACGCACCCGAAATCTCGGCGGTCATTCCCGACTTTATGAAGTTTATAGACGGCGCAATTATCATTGCGCATAACGCCGAGTTCGACGTGAAGTTTATTAAAAAATTCGCGGCGAGAGAAGAATACGAAGTGAACAACAAAGTTCTGGACACCGTTGAACTCAGCAGAAAGTATCTGCCGCAGTTAAAACACAACAACCTTGACGCGCTTGCCGAATATTTTTCTATTTGCTTTAATCATCACCGCGCGCTGGACGACGCTAAAACCACAGCCGAAGTGTTTCTGGAAATCGAAAAGATAAAAGAAAACAAAGAAGGAAAAAGAGCATAATCGGGTTTTCCATCAGGGTTTTCTACACAAACTGACCCCGCACGGAACGGGCGAAGAGCGAGCATTTAAACGAGCATATCGGGTTTATCAGCGCATACAACCGACGTATAAACGGACATACAACGGACATATATATGTTTTTAACGCGGTTTTTGTTTGAAAATATAAAAAAATTATTTAAAAACTTACTAATTGATAAAAAACGCTTGCATAATATCTTTATATATGCTAATATTTAGTTACTGAATAGTTACGCTTGACTTATGAGAACGGTTTGCCGTTCTCATATCTTTTTGTAAGGCGTAAAATCACGGCTTTTGCATAAGCATTGTGCCGAAACCGATTTGTTGATTTAAGGCTTTACGGTCTTAAAAATCAAGGAGTAAAAAGTGAAAGTAAAATCTAACGAAGAGATAGCGGAATTTTTAACGCCTTTTGCGATTGAAACGGGCGTTAAACTCTATCGCGTGGAGTTCAAACAGGGCAAAAATCCCGAACTTAACGTGTATATCGATAAAGACGGCGGAGTGGACCTTGATACGTGCGAAAAATTCCATAACGCGGTAACCGAAAAATTAGA
Organism: Bacillota bacterium; assembly: GCA_023403375.1. Lineage (GTDB taxonomy): Bacteria > Bacillota > Clostridia > Christensenellales > Borkfalkiaceae > UBA1259. Next base: position 3,216 of record JAEYEN010000072.1, on the reverse strand, counting down.
CGAGTTCGACCCCACTTTCGGACTTCCGTATACGCTTAACGTTTCCAGCAAAGGAATAGACTGGGCGTTCATTACCGACGAAGATTTTATTTCTCATATCGGAAAAAAAGTAGAGATAAAACTTCTTAACTCGGTTAAGGGTAAAAAAATGTACGACGGCGTGCTTTTATCCTACGACAAAAAGTCCGTAACCGTTAAAGTAGACGAGAAAAACACTTTTACCGTCGATATGAAAAACCTTGTAAAGATGAACGAATATATAGACTTTGAATAGAACAAAGAAAACTATATCTTAAAGCAAGGCAAATAAATAAAAACATAATTACGGAAAACGCAGTAAAACGCAATAGTAAAAAGCAAAAAACAAATAATCAAAAAATAAAATCAAAAAGCAAATAAAAAATTTTTACATAATTTTTATAGGAGAACGAAAATGATAAATCAGGATTTCTTTCTGGCACTCGAAGACCTCGAAAGAGAAAAAGGAATATCGCAGCAGGTATTTATCGACGCGCTTGAAAACGCATTGGTATTCGCTTACAAAAAGTCCACGGGCGACGCAAGCGGCATAGCGGTAAAATTAAATCCCGAAAAAAAGACGATTAAATTTTACAGCACCAAGAACGTAGTCGAAGAAGTTACCGACCCCGAAAAAGAGATAAGCGTGGAAGACGCCGCGCTCATCAAAAAATCTTACAAGGCTGGCGACGTTATTTCTACGGAAATATTTCCTAAGAACTTCGGCAGAATCGCCGCGCAGACCGCAAAACAGGTTATTATGCAAAAACTGCGCGAGATAGAACGCAACAACACCGTAAGCGAGTTTGAAGATAAAGAAGGCGAACTTATGGCTTGCACCGTTCGCAGAATAGAAGACGGTAACGTTTACGTCGAAATCGGCGGGAAAGAAATCGAAGGCGTTATGGGACCCAGAGACCAGGTTCCGGGAGAAAAATACGAAGTAAATCAAAAACTCAACGTTTTCGTTAAACGCGTTAAGAATATCGGCAGAACGGCGCAGATAGTCGTATCGAGAAGTTCCGGCGGACTTGTAAAACGCCTTTTTGAAAACGAAGTTCCCGAAATCAAACAGGGCTTGGTTACCATTAAAAGCATAGCGAGAGAAGCGGGACAAAGAACTAAAATCGCCATTTACAGCGAAGACCCGCAAATCGACGCGGTAGGCGCTTGCGTAGGTAACAAAGGTTCGAGAGTTAACGCAATAGTTGCGGAACTCGGCGGCGAAAAAATAGACATTATAGAATGGTGCGAAAACCCGCTTGAATTCATTTCGAGAGCGCTTTCCCCCGCAAGAGTAATCAAAGTAGTTGAAATGGAAGGCGAGAACAACGCTATGGCTATCGTTCCCGACGATAAACTTTCTCTCGCAATCGGCAGAAGCGGTCAGAACGCAAGACTTGCCGTTCGTCTTACCGGCTGGAAAATAGACGTTAAGAGCGAAAGCGCCGCTCTGGAAGAATTCGGCGAAAGCGTTTCGGACGAAACGGCTGTTCCCGAAGAATAATCGAATCGGATTTTCGGATAAAAAACCAAGTTTTTTCGGATAGTCGGATAATCGGGTTCTCGGATAATCGTCCGATAAACGTGTAATCAAACTTTCAGGCAATCAATAATCATTTAATCGGTTAAACGGATAAACGGCAAAGTACAGGCTTAACCGCGTCGAGAAACAAAAAATATAAAATTCGGCGAAAATAAAAACGGACGGAAAGGATTATGGAAAAGAAAGTGCCACAGCGCATGTGTATAGCGTGCAGGCAGATGAAACCAAAAAAAGAATTGATCAGGATAGTAAAGTCGCCTGACGGAAATATAGAACTTGATTTTACGGGCAAGAAAAACGGCAGGGGCGCATACGTCTGTAACGACGGCGAGTGTATAAAGAAGTTAAGAAAACAGAAACTTATCAACCGCGTTTTTTCGTGCGAAGCGAAAGAGGAAGTATATCAAAAAATAGAGGAGAACTTTTTTGACAAACACTAAGGCTCAGACTTTTATCGGGTTTGCGATAAAAAGCGGTAAATATAAATGCGGAATGAATTCCTGCGAAACGCTAAAACGCGCGAACCTTATCATCGTTTCCGCCGACGCAAGCGACGGAACGAAAAAGCAGGCGGAAAGCCTTGCTAAAAAACTCGGCGCGAGATTTTTGCAAACAAAAAACAAGCCTCTGTCGGATTACGTTCATAAAGAAAACGTAAAAATAATGGCGGTAACCGATTTTAACATAGCGCAAGCGATTTACGAACAAAAAGAAACAGATTTCATCGAGGGTATAGAGGAGTAACAAAATGGCGGAAAACAGAAACGTTCAGAACGAAAACGTTAAAAAAATCAGTAAACTTTTAGCGGACGGCACAATCAGCGGTCTTATAAAAGATTTGGAAGATTTTGAAAGCGGCGTTAAGAATTTTAAGGTGCAGATTAACGAAAAACTTAAAGGGTTAGCGCAATCGGCGGTCGAAACTGAAACCAAAGAAATTGCGGAAACGGTCGAAGTAAAAGAAGAAAAGACTGAAAAAATCGCTCCCGCAGTTTCGGAAAAGACAGAAACGGCGGAAGTTAAGGAATCCGAGCGCGAAAATATCGCGGCGGAAGAAACAAAAACTGCCGCCATTCCCGAAGAAAAGAAGGAAGCTCCCGCGCCGACCGCAAAACCGCAGGAAACAACCACCGAAAATGCGGAACCCGTTAAAAAGGCAGAGTTCGTAGTGCCGAAAGCCCGTCCTTCGTTTATCGTTAGAAGAGAAGGGAAAGATTCCGTAAGACAGAGAGAAATGAGAGGCGCAAGACCTTCGGGCGATAAACCGTTTGTGAGAAACGGCGACAAACCCAAGACTTTCGACAATTCTTCGCGTCCGCAGAACGGCGGATTCAAAAAACCACGCGAAACTTACGTGGCTCCTCCCGTAGTGTTGGGAAACACAGATAAGCGTTCTTTCGGTAAAAAGAATAAAGACAGCGAAAGACAGTACGAAGAAAAACATTCGTTAAATAAACGCGCGCTTATAAAAAATCAGGTGGACGTTGACGATTTCGACGACAACAAGACGGGTTACAGAAAATTCCGCCCCGTAAAAAAAGCGAAAGGTCAGACCGAAACCCCCGTTATAAAAATAGAAAAAGCGGTTATCAATACCGAAATTATTCCGCTTAAAGTATTAAGCGAAAAAATCGGTATCACCGCCGCAGAAA
>JAEYEN010000064.1 GCA_023403375.1 Bacillota bacterium | reverse complement strand
TTTTTTACCACTGCAAGCGGCGTATTCTTCTTTCGCCATATCTATCGGCACCACGTCGTCTTTTTCGCCGTGTAAAAAAATAACGGGTATTTTATTATTTTTAAGCGCAACAATGGTATCGGCACGTTTAAGATTAAATCCGCCGAACATAAGTGCGCCGAGATAAACGAAAGGATAAAATATAAAAGGCGGAAGTTTCATTTTGGAAGATATTTTTTCTTTTATCACGTTCGGGGCGGAAGAAAAGCCGCAGTCTGACACCACCGCATAAACTTTATCCTTTATCCCCCGTTCGTTTAACCGATTGTCGTGAGCCTTATCGTTTAATACTTCATTATTCAACTCTTCGTCAAGCGCGCATAACACCGACGTTGCGCCCATAGAAATTCCGTATAAAACGATAGGCGCGCCCGAAAATCTTTTTGTAACGTAATCCACCCACGAAATTACGTCGCGCCGTTCTTTTACCCCGAAAGTTATAACTCTTCCTTCCGAATCGCCGTGCGCGCGCTGGGTTACCGCAAGATAATTGTAGCCGTTTTTCTTCGCCACGCGGTAGGCGCCCATTCCGTCGCAATAAGACGACGACCTGTACCCGTGAAAAAAGATAATAATCGGCGAATCGTCCGCCGCTATTTTATAAAACTTTCCGCATAAAATAAGGTTATCGAAAGATTTTATTTTAACGCATTCAAACTCTTTTTCCGAAAATTTTTCAAGCGCTTTTTTAACCTGCGACACTTTGTCTTTTTTAATCACGCCTTTCGGGATATAAAGCGGATTATCCTTTCTTCCCTTTTCCGAACTGTAAAAAGTAAAATAAAAACTCAAAAAAGCGGTCAGCAATATCGCAAAAATCAAGCCCGATAAAACAATCGCAACAATCATAAGCACATCCTGTTTTTTTTCTATTATTCCCCTAAACCATTATATTAAAACAGGCACGCTTTTGTTTATAAAAAAAGAGCGACAAGCCGCTATTAAAAGGCAATAAGCCGCTTTCCGCTCCTTAATTTTTTAGTTTATTTTTACTTGGAAGAATTTATTATACGCTTGTACATATCCTGCATTTTAACGTCGATTTCCGCAATTTTGTTGGAACAATCGAGCATTTCTTCGTTTATTCCCGCAGGGAGTTTGGATTTATCCGCTTTGTACCTTATATCGTGTTCCAGACTTGCCCAAAAGTCCATGGCAATCGTCCTTATCTGAACTTCCGCCATAACGTATTCCGTCCTGTCGGACAGATATACGGGTACTTTAATATCGAGATGAAGCGACCTGTAACCGTTATAGTTAGGCGTTTTTATATAGTCCTGCCGCTTTATTATCTGCATATCGCTTTGTCTTGTAAGTATTTCGGCAACGCTGTACACGTCGTCTATATAGTTGCACACTACCCTGACGCCTGCAATATCGTTTATGTTTTCCATAGCGGAAGCGATAGATATGGGGTAGCCTTTTTTTATAAGTTTCGCTATTATGCTGTCGGGGGATTTCAGTCTGCTTTCTATATGATGAATGGGGTTCCGCGCGTATAAAACGTTGAATTCGTTGTTCAAAACTTCTAATTTCAGTTTTAACTGTCTTACGGCGGAATCGTAAAGATTCTGCATTACCAGATAATCGTGAGACCCCACGTAGAACGCCGAAATATCGCCGCCGGCAACCTTTATTTTATTTTCCATTTTGCTTACCTCTGATTTTATAGTTTATCATACTTTTCTCTCGGCGACAACTTTTTAACGGAATTTTTTATTTTATTCCCAAGCGGCGGTTATTGCCCGTCGTTCACAACGCCGCCATATACGCCGCACCGTTTTTCCGCAAAAAGCCGCCGTGTATCCCGCCACACGTCGTCGTACGTTGCCATACGTCGTCGTACGTTGCCGCCGAGCGCCGCTCATCGCGGCACATCGCGACCTATCCGCATATCGTTATACTTTCTACCTATCGCCGTCGTTCACGCCGAGCCCAAGAAAATTTAAAAAAGGAAGGCGCGCCCGTTATAAAGCGGACGCGCTTTCCTTTTGGATAAGTTTTACGTATGCTACACGTTTTTTAAGCACAAAATAGTACTTTCGGTACATTTTTTGTACTTCTTTACCTATTATAGTACATATTTTGTACAATTGCAAGTAAATAAAACAAAAAAATAAAAATTTTAAGGGGAAAAATGAATTTAGGAGAAAAATTAAAAGAGTTGCGATTAAACTACGGATACACTCAAAAGCAACTTTCGGAAAAATTGAATATATCGAGAGTTAATTACACGAGATATGAAAACGGTAAAGTCCGTCCCGATTACGAAACGCTTATTAAAATAGCGGACTTTTACGACGTTGCGCTTGACGAGTTGTTTGAAAGAAAATAAACTCTGAAAAAGTTACGATTATAAGTACCGCTCGTATTCCGCTTATGTTCCGTAACCGCAAACGAAAAGTATCGCGAGATTATATGAAAGTATAACGATAAATAATATTACTCTATTTAAAAACGTTTGACTTTTATATTGCCCGAATATATACTTACGTTCGATAAAGAACATTTTACGGAGAAATACTATGGAATACATGATAGACAGCGCAGACGTAGAAAAAATAAAGCGGTTAAACGAGTTTTATCCCGTTGCGGGGGTAACCACAAATCCGCTTATTCTTTCCAAATGCAAAATAAACGTAACCCGCGCCATTAAAGAAATAAGAAGCGTTATCGGCGATAAAATGCTTCACGTTCAGGTTCTCGCAACCTATTACGACGGAATAATCGCTCAGGCAAAAAAATTAGTTGCGTCAGGCGGCAAAAACACTTTTGTAAAAATTCCCGTAACGGAAGAAGGAATTAAAGCGATAAAAACGCTGTCGGACGAAGGAATTTCCGTAACGGCGACCGCTATATTCACTCCGCAACAAGCGTTGCTTGCCGCAGCGGCAGGCGCAAAATACGCCGCGCCCTACGTTAACCGTCTTGATAACATTGCAATAAACGGTATCGAGATTGCGGGAGAAATGCACAGGCTTTTAAAAGAAAACAAAATGGACTGCAAAGTTTTAGCGGCAAGTTTTTCCAACGTGGAACAGATAAACAAAATAACGATGAGCGGTATAGAAAGTTTAACTATCGTGCCGGAATTGTTTACGAAAATGGTTTTCCACCCCCTTACAAAAGCGGCGGTAGAAGAATTCTGCGAAAAAGGCGCGCCCTATTACGATATTTAACCGTAATATCGGATTTTAGTTTGCGACCGACAAATTTTATATCGCACTATACCTTTTTGCGATAAATCTATACTGCGATAAACTTATAAACCGAATATAAAATCGAATATAAATCGGAACTTGATTTATAAAGCGCCTTTAATAGGCATAAACAGGTTTCGATTAAAAATTTTCAAACCAAAAAGCGCGCTTGTTCGGGCGCGCTTTTCTTTTTATGCTTTTTTAGTTTTATTATTAAGACCGTCAAACTTCATTTTAACTCAATCAAACTCAATCAGTTTTCTAAATCGAACCGTTTTGCAAATTCGGGAAAGAAAGGTTTTACCACAAAAAATTTGTCTATGAGTTTACCGAAAAGTCCTATCAGCGAACCGTTAAACAACGCCATGATAGCCGTTCCCCAGCCAATCCCCCTTATTCCGCCGAAAAACGCAAACGTAAATATAAACGCAAGCGCAAGGCAGGAAAGGTCGAAAATAGTTTTGAACAACGCGCGGTTAATTTTGAACTTCGCGCTTACGCCTTTAACGAAAAAGTCGTAAACCTGCGGATAAAGATAGGTCTTAAAAAACAGCGCGACCGAAAAAGAAGTGATGACCGCGCCGCACGCGAACATAACTATACGGAGCCACAGTTCAATGCTTTCGGGTGGGGTTACCGCAGGATTAAAGGCGGGTATCAGTCGCCACAAGTCCAGAACGGCGCCGTAAATCAGACAGGTAAGAAAGGAAGAAAGATAGACTAATTTAAACTTTCGCATTACCAGACAGAAAATTATGAATATTACCGCCTGAATAACGTACTCTGCCTGTCCGAACGAAAGAACCTGCGTTTTTGCGCTCAACAGATATGCCGGCGCAACAATCATCGATATGCCAAGGTCCGCTTCGGTTAAAACCGCCACCGCAAACGATAATAAAATTATCGCAAGAAAATAAATTATCTCGCCATGTACGGTTATTCTGCGCTCTTTTGCGACTTCTTCTTTAAGTTTTTCTTCTTCCATAATCCGCTCCGTAAAATTTTATAAAAAAAATCGCACACCCATTTAGAGTGTGCGACGAAAATAAACCCATCGTTTTCAAAAATTCGCACTGATTTTGTATTGAATTTTTATTCCGTATATAATTACGTTTTCTGTTCCGTATAATAACGTTGTTTATAAAAAGCGTAACCCGTAAATATTTTCGCACTTATTTTAAGAGCGTAAAATATCTCTTTCTCACAGATTATATCGATTTTTAAAAATTGTCAACAAAACTACGCAAAAATTATCACTGTTTGCTTACTTTATCTCTGTAATTATCCACGGCAATCGTAAGCGCAACCATAAACGCCGCGTCTTCTTCTTTATAAACTTCTACGGTAAACGCGTCTTTAACCACGGTGAACATAAAGTCTATTCTTCCTATTTCGTTGCCGTCTTTTAAGACCGTAAGCCCTTTCATAAACCCGTCGCTTTTAAGGGTGATTTCGTGCCGACACCCAACCGCGATAAAAGTTCTGCCGAAAAGTCTGTCCGGCTTGATTTTGCAAATTCTTTCCCCTTGCCCGTCAGATATAAGCACGGCGGACGGAGTGAACGGAACTCTCCAATATTTGTTTCTTATCCGATAAAGAATTCTGTTATCGGCGTCCGCTATTCTTTTCTTTTTCGTTATAGAAAAAAGTTTGCCTTTGATATAGTACAGAATTTTTCCGTTTTCGTCGGTAGCGACCGAACTTCCTCTCAGCGTCATCAATTTGTTTTTAACGTAAATTCTCATAAATCAGTTTCCTTTTATTTCTCAGTTTCCTTTTATTTTAATTATCGCAATAGTAACCGCCGCCGCTATCACCACCGCGATTATTATAGCCGCCTTTATTATTCTTAAAGTCTTAATTCTTTTTACCACCGTTTCGTCTTTATAAAAACGGTTTTCGGCAACTTCCGTTTTAACGTCTGCGTCTACTTCGAACGCTACGCCGCCCGTTGACAGAGCCGCGCGCCGCAAGGTTACAAGCGTGTTTTCTTTAAGCGTAACTTCCGCCTTAAAAACAACGTCGCCCTTATATTTTCTTCTGCCTATGTCTAAAAGCCCGAATATGCTTATAACAAACAGAAACAACGAATAGAAAAGCCAACCTTTCCCCTTTAATTCCGAAAAAGTGTAAACGTTTATTTCCGCCTTTTCCTTTTCGGTATAATAAACGTATTCTTTCGTGCCGTGCGCGTTGGTTTTGCCGTCTATAAATTCGCCGTTTATTTTAACTATCTGTTTATTTACGTCGCCCGTCGTTTTAACTATAAGTTTATTCATTGCGCGCTCCCCGTAACAAACATAACTATGCTTAAAATCAAAAACAGTATAAACCATACTGCCGAAAACACCGTTCTCGCCGTTTTCCGCTCGGTCTTTCCGCATAACAGATACAGCACGAAACATATAAGCGAAACGCCTGCCGCCGCCACCGCAAGATAGCAAAAAAGCGGACGATAAAGCGTGTAGAACTCGGCAATTTTATCGGGTTTCAGCCAGCCGAACCACCCGTCAAAATCGAATCCGCCGATAAAAATCGTGCCTAACGAAGCAACCGCAACGACTATTAAAAGGAAAATAAGCACCAGATATGCTAAACCAATAAATAAAAAAGTCAGGAGCGAACCCAAATAAAACAAAACGACTGCCGCGCCCAGAATAATGGCAAGGTTACTCAGCACGCAAGACACACGGCATAGCCTGAAATTTTTTATATAATTTGTTTCCGACCTGTTTTCTATACCTTTTCCCATACTTAAAGAATACTATATATAGTCCCTTTTGTCAATAGCCCATTTTTTCACTTTATATAACGAATAATTTATAACCTTTCCGCGCGTTTGATAAAAGTAAAAAAGCCGAGCGCCGATTATACGCAAAAATGCTAAACGCCGAAATGTTTTTTGATTGCCGAAAAGGCTTCGTCTGTAATAACGTGTTCTACCCTGCAAGCGTTTTCTTCGGCGGAAAGGCGGTCTAACCCCATTTTTACAAACGCTTCGGTTAAAGAATTGTGCCTTGAAAAAACGTTCTCCGCCTTTTCTCTGCCGCTTTCCGTAGGGTCTATCGCGCCGCTTTTATCAACCGTTATATAGCCGCTTTTTTCATAATGCCCACCGCTCTCGAAACGCTGGGTTTAGAATAGTTTAATTCTTCCGCCGCGTCTACCGAACGCACGCACCCTTTTTTTACAATTTAAGTATCGTTTTTATATACGTTTCCTGTGATTCGTTATCAGCCATAAATCCCTTTTTTATCGTTTTATACGGAAAATCTTTTTACGGATAATTTCTCCTTTTCGCATTCTTCAACATACTTATTATAACTTAAACTTTTCTGTTTTCTTTATGTTTTTTTATATGAATACGTTTTTGATTCAATTAAATCATAATCGTCAAGTATATGTTTGTTTTTAATACGCAAAAGGGTTTTTGCCGATAATCATATAACCGAATCACAATAAGTGCAATGCGTTACGCCATTTTTATCCTTATAAACACTTCTTTCAATCTCTTGCTCGGAAGTAACGAAACAATGCGGATTTTTACAGATTTTATCGGGGTCAACAAACGTTTTTCTCGTATCCGCTCGTTCCGGCTCGTTTTTCTCTTTCAATAGTTTTAATATAAGAGCCATTCTTATAAGTTTTCCGCAACGAGTCTGTAAAAAATAACAAGCACGATCATCTTCGTCCACTTTTACCGAAATTTCATTAACTCTCGGTAGCGGATGTAAAACTATCATATCCGATTTAGCCAAATCCATTTTGTCTTCATTCAGGACATAACTATCTTTAAGCCTCTCGTATTCCGCTTCGTCTAAAAAACGTTCTTTTTGTATTCTCGTCATATAAAGAACGTCAAGCGAAGGGATTGCCTCTTCAAGTGAAAAACTCTCTTCGTACACTATTCCTTTATCTTTGATATATTTCTTTTTGACAAAGTCGGGAAGTTTTAACTCTTCGGGAGAAATAAGGCAAAATTTAACGCCTTTATAGCGCGACATTGCCTCGATAAGCGAATGAACGGTTCTGCCGTATTTCAAGTCGCCGCATAAGCCTATCGTAAGATTTTCAAACGTGCCTTTCTTTTTGTAAATCGTCATAAGATCGGCCAGCGTTTGCGTTGGGTGATAATGTCCGCCGTCTCCCGCATTGACAATCGGAACGAGCGAATGTCTTTTAGCGACGTAAGGCGCGCCCTCTTTAGGATGTCGCATAGCAATTATATTTACGTAACCCGAAACCACTTCCACGGTGTCCGAAACGCTTTCGCCCTTTGACGCAGAAGATGAACTTGCACTTGAAACGCCCGCAACCGAGCCGCCGAGAGAAAGCATAGCCGTTTCAAAACTCAGCCTTGTACGCGTGGACGGTTCAAAAAAAAGCGTGGCAAGAATTTTACCTTTGCAACTCTCCGAATATTTTTCGGGATTCTCCTCTATGTCGAATGCCGTAGTTATTAGTTCGTTTATTTCTTTAGTAGTTAAATCAAGAATATTAAGTAGTCTGCTGCGTCGGCGAATATCAGTTCGACTCCGCAGAATCCAATTCCCGCGCCGATATACGCATTACAAAGGTTCAGTCAGACCTTATAAAAGAACTCAAAAAACTCGGCAAACCGCTCGTTCTCGTAGTATTCGGAGGAAGACCTTTTGCTTTAACCGACGTCGAACCGCTTGCCGACGCAATACTTTACGCATGGCAGCCGGGAACAGAAGGCGGCACCGCAATAGCAAAAGTTTTGTACGGCAGGGCTAACCCGTCCGGAAAGACCACTATGTCTTTTCCGAGAGCAGTCGGACAATCTCCTATTTATTACAATCATTTTAACACGGGAAGACCTAAACGGAACGACGACAAGCCTTCCGGATCGTTCGGCTTTACTTCGTCTTATCTCGACGAACTCAACTCTCCGCTTTATCCTTTCGGTTACGGACTTTCTTATACGGAGTTCGAATATTCGGATTTCAGACTTTCGTCCGATAAGATGAACAATGGCGGAAAGATAAGGGCTTCCGTAAAGGTTAAAAACGTCGGCGGTGCCAACGGAAAAGAAGTAGTAGAATGGTATATTCACGATAAATTCGCTTCATGCGCGCGTCCCGTTCTCGAACTCAAAGGATTTGAAAAAATATTCTTAAAAGCCGGCGAAGAAAAGACGGTAACCTTCGACGTAACCGAGAATACGCTCGCCTTTTACAATGCCGACGGCGAATTTATCGCAGAAGCGGGTGATTTTACGTTAAAAGTCGGCGGTTCGAGCGATAAGCTTTCTGAAAAAGATTTCATTCTCGAATGATCCGATAAAACGTTATAGAATGAATGTAAATCAAACGAAAAACCGAAAATCAGACAAAAAGGTTCGCTTTTTACGGCGAACCTTTTTAATAAAAAAATCAAAATAGTGTCATTACGGATAAATTTTGGATATAGAAAAGAGTAAATACGGGTTATAAAATTAGAGTATAAAATTCAATCTGCGAGTCGTTCCGGCTTTCGTTGCGGCTCAGGGAGATCATATGGAAAAATTTTATCTTAGCGGAATATGGCATATGAAGGGCGGCGGATACGAAACCGACGGCACGATTCCGGGATCCGTGTATTCTTTTTTGCTTAATAAAAATCTTATGCCCGATCCGTATTACAGGGATAACGAAGAAAAGGTTCTCGCAATATGCGACAACAATTTCGAATTTTCGAGAAAGTTCGATTATAAAAAAGAATCGGATGATATAACGCTCGTTCTCGAAGGTATAGATACTTTATGCGATATTATTTTAAACGGAAAAAAGATAGCGCATTTAAACAATATGCACCGCACTTATAAAATACCGGTCGGAGATATTATAGCAAACGGCGAAAATTTTATATCGGCATATTTTTATTCCGCCGATAAATACGTTAAAGAAGCCGACAAAAAAAATCCGAGACCGGGCTGCGCGAATCCGCTTAAAGGCTATATGCATTTAAGGAAGGCTCACTGTATGTTCGGCTGGGACTGGGGACCGAGACTTCCCGACGCGGGAATATGGCGCGATATTTATCTTGTTGACGAAACCGAACCGCGTATAGACGACGTAAGGATACTTCAACGACATGAAAACGGCAAAGTTTTTGTCAAAGTAACCGCAAAAACGACTAAGTCCGCGGACGTAAAAATAACCGTAAAATCTCCGGACGGAGAAGTTTTTGAGCTTCAAAACGGCTCGGAAACAGAGATTAAAAACCCGCTTTTATGGTGGCCGAACGGCTTCGGCAAGCAAAATTTGTATACCGTTATCGTAAAGTCCGTTGCAGACGGTAAAGTAACGGACGAATCGATAAAGAAAATCGGTTTGCGTACTTTGAAACTCGTCCGCGAAAAGGACGAATACGGCGAAAGTTTTTGTCACGAAATAAACGGCAAAAAGATTTTCGCTTTCGGCGCGGATTATATTCCCGAAGACAATATTTTATCGAGAATAAACAAAGAACGCACCGAAAGACTGCTCCGTTCGTGCATATATGCTAATTTTAACGCAATAAGGGTATGGGGCGGCGGATATTATCCGGACGATTATTTTTTCGATCTGTGCGATGAACTCGGACTTATAGTGTTTTTCGATCTCATGTTCGCATGCTCGTCTTACGATTACGATGAAGAATTTTATAAAAACGCCCTTACAGAAATAACGGACAATATAAAAAGAATACGTCACCACGCATGTATAGGTCTTATATCCGGCAATAACGAGATCGAGGAAGAAACCGTATGTTGGGGCGAAGAGATAAAAAAAGGCTATCTCGAACTGTTCGAAAACAGAATTCCCGCCGTTATGTCGGAGCTTTGTCCGGAAATCGCTTACGTCCCGTCGTCGCCTTCGTCTTTCGGAGGTTTTAATAGTCCTACGGACGAAAATTACGGCGACAGCCATTACTGGATGGTATGGCACGGCAATCTGCCGTTTACCGATTATCGCAAACATTATTTCAGATATCTGAGCGAATTCGGTTTTCAGTCCTTCCCGTCGATAAAAACAATCGAAGAATTTACGCTCCCCGAAGACAGAAATCCTTTTGGCAGAGTTATGGAGCTTCATCAGCGTAACCCTTCGGCAAACGGCAAAATACTCAATTATCTTTCGCAAACGTATCTGTATCCTTCGTCTTTCGAAAATCTCGTGTACGCTTCGCAACTTTTGCAGGCGGAAGCCATGAAGTACGGTGTGGAACATTTACGAAGAAACCGCGGAAGATGTATGGGAACTTTGTATTGGCAGCTTAACGACATATGGCCGGTGGCGAGCTGGTCGAGCATAGATTCGGCAGAAAGATACAAGGCTCTCCATTACGAAGCCAAACGCTTTTACGAACCCGTCCATATTTCGTGTGAAGAAACGGGCGAATATACCGTTCGCCGCGATATAACGGACGAAAGAATAATAGAGTACGAAACAAAGGCTAAACTCTATGTAAATAACGAAACCTTAAAAGACGTTTACGGAGAAATAGAGTGGCGGCTTACGAGAAACGACGGCGAAGTATTAAAAACAGGTAAAGAAAATATAACGGTAAAAGCGCTATCGGTAAATTCGATCGAAGAAATCGATTTTAATAAAAC
>JAEYEN010000044.1 GCA_023403375.1 Bacillota bacterium | reverse complement strand
GTATACGGAAGCGAGATTAGAACCGCTTGCCCTTGAACTTTTAAGGGACATCGAAAAAGACACCGTAAAGTTTAACCTTAACTTTGACGACTCTATGGAAGAGCCCGAAACGTTACCCGGCAGATTTCCCAATCTTCTGGTGAACGGTACGACGGGTATCGCCGTAGGGCTTGCGACTAACATTCCGCCGCACAATCTGATAGAAGTTATAAACGGCACGGTGGCGTTTATCGACAACCAGAAAATCTCTCTGAAAGAGGTGATGAAGCATATAAAAGCGCCCGATTTCCCGACGGGCGGCTATATAATCGCCGGCGGCGAACTCGAAGAAGCGTATAAAACGGGCAGGGGCAAAATAAAAATCCGCGCCAAAGTCAATATAGAAAAAGACGGCGATAAGCAAAGCCTTATTATTTCCGAGATACCTTATCAGGTAAACAAGGCGACGTTGCTTAAAAAGATTGCCGACTTAAAAGAAGATAAAAAAGAAATTCTCGGCGGCGTGGGCGATATCGTAGACGAATCGGACAGAAACGGTATGCGTGCCGTTATAAAACTCAAAAAAGACGCGGACGCGAAAAAGATACTCGCTTTTTTGTACAAAAATACCGATTTGGAGATTTCTTACGGTATCAATATGGTTGCCATTGCGAACGGCAAACCCACGCAATTAGGATTATTGGACATAATCTCTTATTACGTAAATTATCAGAGAGAAGTTATTCTCCGCCGCAGTAAATTCGATTTGGAACGTGCAAAAGAACGCGCGCATATTTTAGAAGGTTTAATCGTTGCGGTAAAAAATATAGACGAAGTAATAAAAATAATCAAGTCTGCGGAAAACACGCAGGACGCACGCACAAAACTGAGAAAGCGTTTCGATTTGTCCGAACAGCAAGCCTCCGCGATTCTCGATTTAAGGCTGGCAAGACTTACTAAACTCGAAGTAACGAAGTTGGAACAGGAACTTGCCGAACTTAAAAAGACGATAGCGACTCTGACGGCGATAGTACAGAGCAAAGCGAAACAGATGGAAGTCGTTAAAACGGAAATGAACGCCATAAAGAAAAAGTTTGGCGAAGAGCGTCGCTCCAACATAATTCTGAACGACAGCGAAGTCGATATAAAGAGCGTAGAAAAAGAACTTAAACAAGTGGACGACCTTGTTGTAGGTATTACAAAGAGCGGTATGTTCAAAAAGATGACTGAGCGCAACTACAACAACGGCATAAAGAATATTATAGACTCCGTTTCGAGCGAAGATTTCATAACGGTGAAAACCAAAGCCAAGGGCGACCAGACGCTTTTAGCATTTACAAACTTTGGCAATTGCGTAAAATTAGACCTTGAAATTGCGCCCGAGTGCAGGTTCCGCGATAAGGGAAACAAACTTTCGGCGGTATTTTCAGACCTTGCGAAAAACGAATACCCCGTTGCGCTTAAAGCCGTATACGAAAACGCTTTGCCCGACGGATATTTGCTGTTCTTTACCGAAAAAGGCTTGATTAAAAAGACGGAGTGGAAAGAATATAATATCTTAAAACCCTATTATCAGGCAATAAAATTAAAAGACGACGACCGCCTTATAAAGGTAGAAGAAGACGCGAAAGAAACCACTATCGCTTACATTACCGAAAAAGGTCTGGCGCTTAACGCTTTGAAAGACGACATTCCCGTTCAGGGCAGAGTTGCCGGCGGCGTTAAAGGTATAAAATTAGATGCGGGCGACGCCATAGTTTTCGTTTCGCAGGTAGACGAAGAAGGCGAGTTTGCAATCATTACCGACGGCAGTTTTTATAAGAGAGTGCTTTCCGTAGATATAGAACCTATGGCAAGATACAGAAAGGGCGTTAAAATCTGTTCGCTCGGCAGCGGCGATAAAATCATATTTGCCGACTACGTTAAAGAACCGTTCGATATAGCGGTGGTTGATAATTTCGGCGTGGTGTTTAAGGTCAATACGGAAGAACTGTATTTAGACGGCAGAACCACCAAGGGCAAAACGCTTAAAAACGAAAACAAAAAACGTAAACCAGAAAAAGCATATAGGTTATAAAATGCGTAAAGACGATTTTGAAATGATTGTAAAATACGACGAAGAAACCATAAAACTTTCTCCGTATACTCACGTCGTAAATTTAGACAATTTTAAGCCGCACGTACATTCTTTCTGGGAGATAGGCTACACGCTTCTCGGCGATAAAGTTTTGCAATACGTAAACGAGAAAAAGGCGGACCTTGACGGTGGGCATTTTATTATAATAAAACCGGGCGATATTCACAGAATATCCAAAAAGAACGGCGACAAAAGGATAAAACGCAGAGATATTTTTATAAGCGATTATCAGATGAGAAGCGTCTGCAATATTCTGGATAAAGGACTTTACGAAAAACTTTTGTACACGTCGGAGCCGATTATCGTTCCCATTTCGCAATATTCCGTGGAATTGCTGGAACTGAGATACAGCGTTTTTTCTCACCGTGAAAAGTTTGCAAAAGAACAGTTGGACGCTATCCAACTCTCACTTTTAGGCTATCTTCTCGGGTTATACGTTGAGAGCGAAGTCGTGATTTCCGAAGAACAACCCAAATGGTTTTCTACGTTGCTTGAAAATCTTAAAAACCCCGAATTTATTACTCAAAGCATAGAAGATATAATAAAAACAACAAATTACAGTCACGGATTTGTTTGCAGAAAGTTCAAAAACTACACGGGCAGCACGCTTGTCGGATATATTTTATCCGAACGCCTTAATAAATCATTGGTATTGTTAATGGATAAAAACAAACTTGCGGTGGACATCGCTTACGAATGCGGGTTCTGTTCGCAATCGAGTTATATCAACGCGTTCAAAAAAGTTTTCGGCGTAACGCCGGCGGTCTGGCGCAAAAACAACGTTACGGGCAGGGGAAACAGCGACTGACCATATTGAAAAAATTGTAAGCACGGAAAACGCAAGGATAAAACATAACGTATAATAAAAGCAAACGGCGGATAAGATATACGTATAATAAAAAGTAAATACAGATAAAAGTACAACTAAAAAAGAAAACATAAAAGCCATCGGAAAAATCCGATGGCTTTTATGTTTTATGATATAAGAGAGAAGTATGAACTATTTGATTTTAAGGTCGGGATTCTCTGCGAAGTGTTTAAGCATAACGATATTTTCGGTCTTGCTGGTGTTGGTAACGGTTATGCCTTTCTTTGCTGCCGCTTCGGTAACAAAGAATTCGTCGTTCGTCAATTCTCCGTATCTTATAAGGGTGGGGGTTTCGATATCCCACTTGCCGAATTTGCCTTTGCCTTCTATTAAAATAAATCCGTAAGCGGCGTTGTCGGTTACCGTAACCGTCTTTCCGGGGTAAACGGTAAGGCGCTTCGCGCAGGCTAATTTAGATTTATAGCAAATCCATTCTTCTTTATGATTTTCGTCTTCTTTGTCTACTATGGGACGCATAAAACGATGTTCTTTAAAGTCGGGGTCAACGTTCGCTTCCCAGTCGATAACGTCTAAGAGATAGTCGAAATTGCCTTTTTCTTCTTCGGGGCAGTTCTTCCATAACAAATCTTCGGGAACGCAGTGGTCGCCTAAAAGTACCGACTGATACATTGCGTAAACGTCCGAAGCGAACTGCGGTTCGTAAGTACAAAGCGAAGCGGGGGCGTGCAATACTCCCGGAGGAACGTCCCAACCGGTGTCGAGTTCTATTTTATACGCCTGCGAATAATCGAGAATGTGATTGTCGCCCTTCGAGAAGTTTATCAGACACTGTTTGATTTCTTCTTTCGTGCATTCGGGGTTTAATCCGAAGAAAGTGTAGGGGAATTCTCCGCCGTAATTATTCATCTGCGCAGGGAAGAAGTACATCTCGGGTTTACCGTCGCTGCCAACTCTTTTTGCGTGCTGGTCGCGGTGATGAATGTGGTGGGGAAGCGGTCCTAAGTTATCGAAGAATTTGGAGAACATAGGCCACTTTTTGTACTTGTTCCATAACGCTTCGCCGATGATTTCGCCTTTAAGTTCCGAAACCATATCGCGAAGTAACATTTTCTGTTTTCCGTCCGCGGAAACGACGTAACTCAAACCTTCGTCTTCGGGGGTGCCGGGTCCGTTTTCTGCCCAAGTGGTAGAAGCGAACCATCTTTCGTCTATTCCGCCTTTTTTAAGCCCTAAAACATAATAATCGTCGGGATGAAGTTTAATTCTTTTGCCGGGGCGACAAAAACTTCTAGGAACCCACGTGGGTTTTAAACGAAGTACGCCGTCGCCTTCTTTTAACAACTCTTTGCTTAACATATTTTTTCCTCTCTTATTTACGTCGATTTTTCAACCGAACTTTGATTGTACATATTGTATATTATATTTTTATTATTGTATACAATATTTTTAATTTATTTTATCACTTTTTTGACATTTAAATAAAAAATAAAAGTCGCTGATTTTAAAAAACTAACGACTTTTATTATAAAAATAACTGATTTATTACGTTTTACGCCCGTTTTTTGCTCTTTTTGTATCCGATTGCAATAAAAAATATTTTTTTGCAATAACAAAAATTTTTACTGAAAATTATTTATTTTATCCCGATATTATATTCTGATTTGAAATAAACGCCGAACGGGGAATAGAAATCGGACGTTACTCGGATTAAACGTTACACAAATTTAATTTTATCAAAATTAAACAGTATAAAAATTAAATATTATCAAAATCAAGCGTTATCAAAATATAACTTTATCAAAATTAAAAGTGGTTAGAATTAAACGTTAAATCTAAAAAGCACGACGTCCCCGTCTTTTATAACGTAGTCTTTGCCTTCCGAACGGACCTTGCCGTGTTCTTTTGCGGCGTTGAAAGAGCCTAATTCCACCAAAACGTCATAGTCTACGATTTCCGCTCTGATAAAGCCTTTCTCAAAATCGCTGTGAATTTTGCCTGCCGCCTGCGGCGCTTTCGTGCCGTTTTCAATCGTCCAGGCGCGCACTTCTTTTTCGCCCGCGGTAAGGTAACTTATAAGTCCCAAAAGACGGTAAGAAGTTTTTATAAGGCGGTCAAGTCCGCTTTCTTTAAGTCCTAATTCTTCTAAAAACATTTGTTGTTCGTCTTCGGGCAGGGCGGAAAGTTCTTCTTCGGTTTTAGCGCAGATGACAAGACTTTCGGCGTGTTCTTCTTTCGCAAAGTCGATTACCTTTTTAACAAGCGGCAACTCGTTTTCGTCTTTGCCCATATCTTTTTCGCCGATGTTTGCGGTGTAGATTACGGGTTTGGCGGTTATGAGAAAAAGTTCTTTCATATATTCTTTTTCTTCGTCGGTAACGGGTAGGGTACGCGCCGACTTTCCGCTTGATAAATGGTTGTAAAGCCTTTCTAAAAACTCCGCTTCGATTTTGTACTTTTTATCGCCCGTTTTTATCATGTTAAGGGCTTTGTCCCAGCGTTTTTTAACCGAGTCCATATCGGAAAAAATAAGTTCTAAATTTATGGTTTCTATATCTCTTAACGGGTCGATACTGTCTTCCACGTGCGTAATGTTAGCGTCTTCAAAACATCTGACGACGTGAACAATCGCGTCCGTTTCTCTTATGTTCGCCAAAAACTTGTTGCCAAGCCCTTCGCCTTTGCTTGCGCCTTTTACAAGCCCCGCAATGTCCACGAATTCAACGACCGCGGGCGTTATCTTTTTGGTATTGTAAAGTTTTCCCAAAACCTGTAACCTGTTATCGGGAACGGCAACTATGCCGACGTTCGGTTCAATAGTGCAGAAAGGATAATTCGCACATTCCGCCCCTGCGTGCGTTATGGCGTTAAACAGTGTGGACTTGCCGACGTTGGGCAGACCGACTACACCTAATTTCATTTTCTTTCGTCTTCCTTGTAAATTGTCTTTTCGTATAATTATAAACCAAATTTAGGTAAATTACAAGTTTTTTAGGTTGCAATTGTTGGTTTTAATATGTTATTATAATAAAAAGGAAAAAATTATGGATTACAAAAATTACATTGCCGAAAAACTCGATATAAGCGGTATAGAAAAGGGCAGTATTGCAGACTTTTTGGAAGTACCGCCCGATAACTCTTTGGGGGACTATGCGCTCCCTTGCTTTAAACTTGCAAAAATTTTAAGAAAGTCGCCGATTGCCATCGCTTCGGACCTTGCCGCGTCGTTTAATAAAGACGACGTTATCAGCGATTGCACGGCGGTCAACGGCTATCTTAATTTCAAAATAAATCGCGACGGTTTTGCTTATAACACGCTTAAAGAAATTCTGGGAAAAGGCGAAAAATACGGTTCGTCCGAAAAGGGTAAAGGTAAAACCATTTGCATAGACTACTCGTCCATAAACATTGCAAAACCTTTCCATATAGGGCATTTAAGCACCACGGTTATAGGCAGCGCGCTTTGTAAAATTTACAGATTTTCAGGTTACAACGTCGTCGGAATAAACCACCTTGGCGATTACGGCACCCAATTCGGCAAACTTATCGTCGCTTTTAAGAAATGGAGCAGTGAAGAAAAAGTTAAAGAAGGCAGACTTAAAGAACTCAGCAGAATATACGTAAAATTCCACGAAGAAGCGAAACTCGACCCGTCGCTCGAAGACGAGGCAAGGCATTATTTCAAATTGATAGAAGACGGCGATAAAGAAAGTAACGCGCTTTTCAATCTTTTCAAGAAAATTACGCTTGAAGAAGTGGACAAAATTTATAAACTGCTCAACGTAACTTTCGATTCGTATGCAGGCGAAAGTTTTTATAACGATAAAATGGCGCCCGTCGTTGAAGAATTGAAAAAGGACGGACTGCTTAAATCTTCGGAAGGCGCAATGGTTGTGGATTTGGAAGAGTACGGAATGCCGCCTTGTCTTATTTTAAAGTCTGACGGGTCTACGCTGTAAGCGACGAGAGATTTGGCGGCGGCATATTACCGTAAAAAAACCTACGACTTTTATAAATGCCTTTACGTTGTGGCGTATCAGCAAAACCTGCACTTTAAACAGGTGTTCAAGGTTCTGGAACTTATGGGCAACGAATGGGCGAAAGATATGGTGCACGTTTCTTACGGAATGGTGTCGTTAGAGAGCGGTTCTATGAGCACGAGAGAAGGTAAAGTAGTGCTTTTGGAAGACGTTATAAAAAAGACCATAGAGAAAGCCGAAAAGGTCATTGAAGAAAAGAATCCGCAGTTGAAAAACAAAGCGGAAACGGCACGGGCGGTCGGTACGGGCGCGGTAATTTTCAGCGCGCTTTGCAATAATAAAATAAAAGACATAGTGTTCAGTTACGACAGGATTTTATCCTTTGAAGGTGAAACTTGTCCGTACGTTCAATACACCGTCGCAAGGTGCAACAGCGTTATTTCAAAACTCGGCGAACCCGTTTTATGCAACGCTAAGTCGTTGTGCGACGAAGAATACGGCGTTTTAGAGATATTAGGGCGGTTTAAGGAAACGGTGGCGCTCGCAGGCGAAAAGTACGAGCCGTCGATAGTAACGAGATACGCGTTGGACCTTGCTTCCGCATTCAATAAATTCTATATGAATTGCAAAATCGCGGTAGAAGACGAAAATACCAAAAATTTCAGATTATCCCTTACCAAAGCGGTTAAAATAACGCTTACCAACGCGCTTACTCTTCTGGGTATAGAAACAGTGGAGCAGATGTAATGAAAAAACTTTGCATTTTTGACCTTGACGGAACGCTTTTAGACACCGTGCCCGACATAGCCTATTACGTCAATCAGACGATGAAAAAATTCGGGTTTCCCGAACACGACGAAAAAGCCATAAAAAGTTTTGTTGGCAACGGCGCTAGAAATCTTATCGTAAAAAGCGTCGGAGAAGGGGTTTCCGCTACGGTTATCGATGAATGTCTTGATTACTATAATAAAATCTACACGGCATCGGACAGCGAAAGGACAAAGTTGTTTTTCGGAATAGACGAACTTTTAAGAACGCTTAAAAAAGAAAATTTTTTGCTTGCGATACTTACAAATAAACCGCAATTCACTACCGATAAAGTCTATGAAAAGCATTTGAAACAATACGGGTTCGATATGGTTGTCGGCAGCGGAAACGGCGTTAAATGTAAACCCGATAAAACGGCGGCGGTAAATATTATGGAAAAACTTGACTGCACGCCGAAAAACACCTTTTTAATAGGCGACGGAGAAACGGACGTGTTAACCGCCTTAAACGCCGCGGTACGCGGGGTTGCCGTTCTTTGGGGATACAGAAACAGGGCGCAATTAACGGCGGCGGGCGCAAAAGTTTTTGCCACTAATCCGAAAGAACTATACGAGATTTTAAAAAGCGATAAAATTATGAAGCGATAAAATCAAGTTTTTACAGAATAGAAATTACAGAATAGAAATTACAGAATAGAAATTACGGAATAGGAATTTCGGGACAGAAATTTCAAAACAGTTATTTATATAAAATTTTCAAAAAGGGCGACCGAATTGAACAAAATTTTTAAGGTGATAATAATCGGCGGCGGTGCGAGCGGACTATTGTGCGCTACGGAACTTCTGCGAAAAGATAACGCGTTTTCGGGCGAAGACGTTTTGCTTATAGAGCGCCTTGCGAGAGTGGGCAAAAAACTCGTGGCGACGGGTAACGGGCAGGGCAATCTTTATAACGAGAATATGCGCGAAGAGTTTTATCACGGTGACAAGGAGTTTGTTTCTTCCGTCGTTTGCGGAATAAAACAACTCGGTCTTATAAATTATTTTAAGAATCTTGGCATTTTAACAGTAAGCGAAGCAGGCGGAAAGGTTTATCCGTTATCCAGACAGGCTTCGTCCGTTCTCGATATAATCCGCGCGGAACTTATAGACAAAAACCTGAATATTCTGACCGAAACCAAAGCGCAGGACGTGGAGTATAAAAAGGGAATTTTTACCGTTTTTACCGATAAAGGAAACTTTTATGCGGAAAACGTTGTTCTGGCGTGCGGCGGAAAAGCCGCCGGACAATACGGAACCGACGGCGAAGGTTACGCGCTTTCGGAAAAATTCGGACACAGAGTTACGCCGCTATATCCGTCGCTTGTGCAATTAAAAACGGACACTAAAAAAATAAAAGGGCTTAAAGGTATAAAAACTACGGCGGAAGTCAAAATCAAAAGCGGAGAAAAGGTTATAAAAACCGCCCGCGGCGATTTGCTCTTTACCGATTACGGCGTTTCGGGAAATACAATATTCAATCTTTCGGGATATGCCGCAGAATCCGATAACCCTACGCTTGAAATAGATTTTTTGCCTGATATAGACGAAAAAGAATTGGCTGACGTTTTAAGAGAACGAAAAAACAAAAGTTTTGTTAAAACCGAAGGT
>JAEYEN010000023.1 GCA_023403375.1 Bacillota bacterium | reverse complement strand
CACTTCCGAAGAAATGAAAGCGTTTGTCGAAGAACATAATATCCCCTGCCCCACTTGCGGCAAGCATAACTTTACCGACATTCGTCAGTTCAACCTTATGTTCAAAACCTTTCAGGGCGTTACGGAAGACGCGAAAAACACCGTTTATCTCCGTCCCGAAACGGCGCAAGGCATATTTACCAACTTTGTAAACGTTCAGCGCACCACCAGAAGAAAAATTCCTTTCGGTATCGGTCAGATAGGTAAATCTTTCCGTAACGAAATAACTCCCGGAAACTTTATTTTCCGCGTAAGAGAATTCGAGCAGATGGAATTAGAGTTCTTCTGCAAACCCGGCACCGACCTGGAATGGTTTAATTACTGGCGTTCTTTCTGTAAAGAATGGCTCCTGTCGCTCGGAATCAAAGAAGAAAGGTTAAGACTCCGCGACCATAGTCCCGAAGAACTTTGCTTCTATTCCAAAGCGACCACCGACTTTGAATTTTTGTTCCCCTTCGGTTGGGGCGAACTGTGGGGCGTTGCCGACAGAACGGATTACGACCTTACTCAGCATAAAAACGTTTCGGGCAAAGACTTATCGTACTTTGACCAGGAATCGGGCGAAAGATATATTCCGTACGTTATCGAACCGAGTCTTGGCGTAGAAAGAAGCGTGCTTGCAATACTTTGCAACGCTTACGACGAAGAAACCGTTGGCGAGAACGACGTGAGAACGGTTTTAAGACTTCATCCCGCACTTGCGCCTTTCAAGGCGGCGGTACTTCCCCTTTCCAAAAAACTTTCCGAACAAGCGTCTGAAATCGTTGACGAACTTGCTAAATACTTCCCCGTCGACTTTGACGAAACGGGTTCAATCGGTAAACGTTACAGAAGAGAAGACGAAATCGGAACGCCTTACTGCATAACTTTCGACTTCGACTCCTTAGAAGATAAATGCGTTACCGTAAGAGACAGGGATACTATGGAACAGGTAAGAATCCCCATAACCGAACTCAAAACGTATATTGAAGAAAAAATCGCTTTTTAATAAAATTTACTAATCTTTAAATAATATCGAAAAATTAAAAATCATATTAAAAAATCGCCGTTTTCCGCGGCGATTTTTTTTACAAAAAAAACCGACGTTAACAAACGTCGGAAAAATTTATTATAAATTTTATTTTATTGTTTTGCTTAAAAATCACAACAGAACTTATCTTTTCGCACCGTTTTCTGTCTTTACCCTTATTTCAGAAGTTTTCAGACCGTTTACCGTTTTTTATCGACTTTTTTTAATTGACTGTATTCTTCTTCAAGTTCTACTATTCTCTTTTCTTTACGGGCTTTTTCCGCGGCATAGCAAATCAGATGACTGTTCACGGAGTCCTGAATTATCGTCGTTGAAACAGACGTTTTCTCTCCGTTTAAGAACCGCACCAAATCGCGCATTATATAATAATCCCCGCCGTAGTGTCCGGCAACCGAATTATCTCCGCCGCCTAACGCCTTGTCGCCATTTAAATCCACGACTTGTTCGTCATAACAGATATCTTTTTTATTGAATATGCGTACAATAAATTTATTCTCTTCTACGTAACCGACAACTTCGCCATATTCGCAAACAACGTGAATGTGCCGACCGCCCCTGCTTGCACCGCCTATCATATTCAGAGTGCCGATAGAACCGTTGGCAAATTCCACGCTTACGCATTGACGGTCAACTATATCCATATCGGTTTTAAAAACGCACTGTCCGTAAACGTCTTTCTTTAAGAATTCGATTTTGTCTTCACGGGTTATCTCGTCAAGCGGTTTGCCTA
Organism: Bacillota bacterium; assembly: GCA_023403375.1. GTDB lineage: Bacteria > Bacillota > Clostridia > Christensenellales > Borkfalkiaceae > UBA1259. The sequence continues at coordinate 8,734 of JAEYEN010000023.1, read as the reverse complement.
TGCCCGCCCAAGTGTAAAAAGGAATAAAATCTTTTTCCAGTTCAAACTTGTAAGCGTCAAACATACAATCTTTCCGGTGCGGACACTGATAACAATACTGAGTTGCGCCGTCAGGTGCGTTTTTTTCACAAAAGAAGTTTCTTGACCCGAAACTCGAAACTTTATTCGGTTTAGTATTATTGTTAAGCCAGCACATAAGGTCAGTATCGTGGCAACACTTTGCAAGCAGAAATCCCGAGCCGCAGCCCTTTTCATTGCGCCATTTTCCGCGTACGTACGAATTGACAAAATGCCCGTGCCATACGTGTTCGTTTAATTGCATACTGATAATTTTGCCCAATTTTCCGCTGTCAATAATCTGTTTGATACCCGAATAAAAAGGCGTATAGCGCAAAACGTGGCACACGACGATTTTACAACCCTTTTCTTCCGCTTTTTCTTCGATTGCAAAAAGTTCGTCGGGATTGCCCGTTACGGGTTTTTCAAGCAAAATATTATATCCTTTTTCCAGAAGCGACATCGTCGTCCGATAATGAAGATTATCCATTGTACCGTTGATAACGACGTCGCATTTTATATCCGCTTTCAGAAACTCGTCAAGACTGCAAAACAAACGATTGTCGGGCAAATTAAACTTTTCCTGCGCTTCGTTAAGTTTTAATTTATTCACGTCAATAACGCCTGTAATTTCCAACTCATCCGGAGTGCTTTTTGCATATTCCGCATATCTGGAACTTCTGTCCCCATATCCCAAAACGACGGCTTGTATTTTTTTCATAAAACTCCCTGACCGAATTACCTTATTCGAAATTATTCGGCATGTTTTTCAAATATCTTATACTTATTATAATGCCATTATTCTAAAAGACATAGTTAAAATCTTTACTAAAATTTATACAATATTTCATTAAGCCGCTTATAACATATTAACTTTTTCGCCTATAAAACTTTTTACTTTCAACAATAAATCGAATATAAAATCAAATTTCTCCGCCGCCAAAATTATTTGAAAAAATATAAAAACAAACAGAATTAAAATTAAACAAAAAAATCGCCGTTTTCCGCGGCGATTTTTTGCTTATTTATTTCGTCTTATATCTTTCGTCTATTTATTTTTTGCCGTCCTAATAAATTCTGTATATTTTTAATATTCTCCGAATTTATTTTCGTTATACTTTTTTGTTTTTGTTACCTATTATTCGGAGCGGAGAGCGACTACGGGGTCTTTTTTAGCGGCTATTCTCGCAGGGATAACGCCGGCAATCAGCGTAAGCGCAAAACTTACCACAACCAGAATAAGCGCGTCGGTAATTTTAAGCGCGCAGACGCTGCCGATGTTAGCCACAAGTCCGCCGACTATAAGGTTTATGGGGATACTTAAAAGATAAGTTACGGCAACGCCCAGAATACCTGCAAACAAACCGATAAGGAAAGTTTCCGCATTGAATATTCTGGAAATATCCTTTTTCCTTGCGCCGATAGAACGAAGCACGCCTATTTCTTTTGTGCGTTCCACAACCGAAACGTAGGTTATAATACCTATCATAATGCTGGAAACCACAAGCGAAATCGCCGTAAAGCATATAAGCACTATTTTAACCGAATCGACCACGGAATTAAGCGCAGAGAAGAGCATTGCGGTAGAATCGGAATAATGTACCTTGTCTTCTTCCGACATTCCTTCTTTGTTGTTCCATTCGTCGAGATAGGCTTTCAGGTCTTCTTTTGCGGCATAGTCTACCGAATACATAGATAACTTGCTTACCGTATCGCTGCCGGCAAGTGATTTAAAGGAAGAGGACACGGGCTCCGATTTAAGCGTGTTTACCATAAAGGTCTTAACGTGGTCGTCGGTTATCATCGCCGAGGGAACGCCCATAGCGGCGGCAATCTGCGTTTTAATTTTAGTTTCGGTGGACGGACAGGAATAAATTTCTGCCTTTGCATATTCGCCCGTTGCGGCGTTTTGTAACCCTGTAACAATCGAAGACGACTTATTGTCTTCAAGCACTTTGGAAACAAGTTTGGAAGTATACGCGATACCCGTGTTGAGAACGCCCTGTTCCACACTGTCTTTAAGTCTTACCACGCCCGTAACGCGAAGAGTAGTCGCGTTTTCGGGTAGATTATCCGCGTCGTAACAATATTCGAGATAACTGTGTTCGCCCGACACCGATTTATATCTTGCGTCGTTATTTATATAGTAAAAAGATTTTCCTACCGCGCTTTCAAAAGTAAATTCGCTGTCGCCGCCAAACTCTATGCTATAAGTCTGTGTGTTCATCTTTTCTATCGTTCTGTATCCTAACAGCGCGAGAGTTATATCGGTAACGCGGTTATATGAATCCACAACAAGTAAAAGTTCGTCTTCTTCGGTCGCCCATTCGCCGTATAACTTGTCGTATTGCGCTTCAACAAGTTGCTGACTTTCGGGAATTTCGCATACAGTTGGAATATATGACCTTACAAACTCGGCGGAGATATTCATATTAGAGTTTTTAATACCCTTATTAAACATATTCTCCAAGTTTCTTACAAGTAAATCCACGGGCATAACGCTCTTTTCCGCACTGCCTTCGGTGTTCATGTTAACGCCTATATCCGAGTAGATATAATTGTTCATATCGAATCCGTAGTTATTCTGTACGCAATACGCCCAGCCCTCTTCGGTCTTTGCCGCCGCGTCGTTTTTCTCATCTGTAAAATCTTTAACGTAAGAGATATATTCGTCGGTTATCTTATTGCTTTTAAGCATATTTGTAAGGTCGCCGAACATTGCGCGCGTGTACACCTTTTCGGTCAGTTTCTGTCTTTTAACTTCGTCCGTTATGGTGTTTTGCGCCAACTTGTTAAAATCGGATAAATCTATCGTCGCTTCCGACACGGTTAAAGGATAAACGGATAGCGTATCCGCCTGCAATTTGTTTATATATCCCGAAAAACCGGTAGATAACGCCAGAACAAGTGCGATACCGATAATACCGATACTGCCTGCAACGGCTGTTAAAATTGTTCTCCCTTTTTTGGTGCGAAGATTTGATATACTCAGCGCAAACGCCGTAAAAACGCTCATCGCAGACTTCGCTTTTTTAACCTTTTTGCAACGCTTTTTCTTGCCCGAATTTTCTTCAAGTCCGCTTTCCGCTATGGTTTCGGCGTTATTTTCCGCTTCCGTTTCATTTTCGGAAGAAAGAGAAACGTCTTCCCTCTCAAACGGGTCGCTGTCGCTTATCTTTTCGCCGTCCAAGAGATTTATAATTCTCGTAGAATATTCTTCTGCCAGCGCGGGGTTATGCGTAACCATAATAACAAGCCTGTCTTTCGCCACTTCTTTGAGTAGTTCCATAACCTGAACGCTCGTTTCGGTATCCAACGCGCCCGTCGGCTCGTCTGCAAGAATTATCTCGGGGTCGTTGACTAACGCCCTTGCGATAGCCACTCTCTGCATCTGTCCGCCGCTCATCTGGTTTGGCAGTTTGTGGTCCATACCGGTAAGTCCCACTTTTTCGAGCGCCGCTCTCGCTCTTTCGTGCCTTTCTTCTTTGGAAACACCCGAAAGCGTTAACGCAAGTTCTACGTTGGATAAAACGGTCTGGTGCGGAATAAGGTTGTAACTTTGGAAAACAAAACCTATTCTGTTGTTGCGGTAAGTATCCCAGTCGCCGTCTTTATATTGTTTGGTGGAAACGCCGTCTATAATAAGGTCGCCGTCCGTGTACCTGTCTAAACCGCCGATTATGTTGAGCATGGTCGTCTTTCCGCAGCCCGAAGGTCCTAAAATAGACACAAACTCGTTCTTTCTGAAATTTATAGAAATTCCTTTAAGCGCGTTAACCTTGTTGTCGCCCTCGCCGTAAACTTTAACTATATTTAAAAGTCTTAAAGCGGCGTTGGGTTTTACGGTGTTCTTGTTTTCTTTCATAACTCAAACCTGCCTTTCGGAAAATATTTATTTTTTCAAAATTTTAACAAAAAAATATAATTCTGTAAACAATTTTACATATTATATCCTTTAAATATTTAAATAACCTTAAATTTTTTACCCGTTTTCTATCGTCAAACCGAAAAAAATCAAGGCTTAACCTTGATTTTTTCCATAGTATTATAATTCAAAAATTCTGATTATGATAATTCGGCAAATTTAGTTATGATAACTCAATAAGTTTAATTTCGTAACCAATTTTAATTACGTAATAAAGTATCATAAAGTTTAGTAATGCAATAATGCCGATTAAGCGATAAAAAATTTCAGTCTGTAAGTCCGTAAAACGCAATTTCCGATAAGTTCACCCAATCGTAATTATTGCTGTCGCTCGTAATTTCAAATCTGACAAACAACTCTTCCGCACCCGTTTTTGAAGAATAAACGTTAAACACGTTAATACCGTTATAACTTGCGTTCCGCGCGCTTTTTTCCGCAACAAGCCGAGTTTCCCAAAAATTAGTGTTCGCCCCGTTAAAATCCGCACTGTCGGATAAGTATATCTTAACGCCGCAATCGTAACATATCCCGTGGTTTAAATGGAAGTTACGCATTAAAAGGTTAAGCCTTAACTCTTTTATTTTATGTCCGCTTTCCGCCGAAAGTTTATAGATAATATACCCTTTTTTATAATAATTTTCGTTTTTGGAATTTGGTATGCTTTTTGCCGCTCTTATTCCCGAAAACGAACCGCTCGACTTATAAATCACGTCGCTCTTTTCATAACAATAAAAATCGGTTGCAGCGTCGTTATCGTACATTTCCTTAAAGTTCACTTCCGAAACGTGTTTCTCGCCCGAACAGTCTTCGATAAATATTTTATCTTTGTCGCCGTCGGAACAGGTAAGTTCCACGTCCGCTTTATCAACCGCCCCGACGAACAAAATACTCAAATCTTCCGTTCTCGAAATCGGTACGCCGTCAATCCACACGTCCTTAAACTTTATACCCGTCATATCGGACTTTTTGCTTCCCGCAAGTTTGTTGTTCTGAATCTGCATTTTGGCATAATACTCTGCGTTAAGCGAATTGTATCGGAAGTTCTCCACCGTAACGTTGTGAATCTGCCCCGTGCAACCGTTTATTTTATTTCTCGTCCAATAGTTATCTGCAAGCGATATATTGAGCACAAACCCCACGCAATAATATGCGTCGCAATTTTTGAAAGTTATGTTTTTAATCGTGGAATGGTCGCCCACTATCACCACAAACGCGCCCATCGCGCTGTACTTATCCGTACCCATCGCCCAGGAAGACGGCTGATATAAAACACTGCAACTATCGAACGTTACGCCGTCCACGTCCATTTCGCTTTCCTGAATGAACCCGAAACTTCTCGTCTTTTCCGCCCAGGATTGACAGTTATAAAAGGTTATGTTGCTGCCGCCCGTCCCGGTAATCGAGTCTTCTACCGTCGCTTTAACTTCAAACACGTCGTCGCCCGCTCTCGCAAAACAGTTTTTAACGGTAACGTTTTTGCTGTTGCAAATGGCAAACCCGTCGCCCGTTACCCTGTACCCCAAAATGGCGCAATCGTTAATTTCCACGTTTTCGCAATCATGAACTCCGAACGTCCAGGACGTGGGGTTTACAACCGTAACGCCGTTTATTTTTATATTGGTGCTTTGCTGTATACTGAAAGGTGCCCGAGCGTGATACGTAACGTAAGAAAAGTCTATCACGCCGTTGCCTTCAACAATTAAGTTGTTTTTTCCTACCGCCCTAAAAAACGCAGTCCACACTTTGGTACCGTTAAGCATAGAAAAACTTTCGTCGTCAAGCGGCTGGTCGCATATAAGATATGCGCCCGTGTGCAAGTAAACATACGTGTTGCTGTCAAGCGCCGTTCCGCTTTTTATATGATGCACGCCCGCGCCGTATTCTATAACCTTATACCCCGCAGGCGCGTTGAATTTTTTCGGGTGCCTTACAAATAACGTAAGCGGTCTTAAAAAATTGTATTCCCCGTTGAACAAAACGGTGTAAGTATCCGCCTTATCAACAGAAAAACGCACTCTCCCGTTTTCAATTTTCGCGTCCGCACCTAATTTTTCGGGAATAACTTTTGCTTCGATCAATTCGTAGTCGGAATCTTTGCTTTCTACGTAAATCTCTATCGGGAACATGTTTTCGTCCGCTTCGAGATAGCCTATGGACTGAACTTCGCCGCGCGCCGTGGGTACCGTATAGGTGTAAATCTTATTACCGCCCGTAAAATATACGTTATAATACGGGTCTTCGATAAGCCCGCATTTAATTGCGTCGTTATTGCCGCCGTCGGGCTGGGCGGCGAACTCTTTAAGCGTCATCGAACTGCCGTCTTTCAAATCTATAATTCCGTTTGCAGACTTAAAATAGGCGTCTTCCCCGAACTGAAAAGAACTAATCTCGCCTTCGTCGGCTAAAAAATCTTTGGTTATATCGTAATTAAACCCGCTTTTTTCGTTCAAAGCGGCATATACCGTAAAGACGGCAGAAAACGAAACGACGGCAAAAAACAAAATTGCCAGAACTTTAATTTTACCGCGCATTTTTCTCTCCTTTTGGGCATTGCCATTGCAATTTCTACAACTCTGTTATAGTTTTCTATAACTTATCTCCTTTTAATTTTAGCATATATAAAACAAAAAATAAATAGCGTTTTTAAAATAATTTTTACCTTTTTACCGTTTATTTCGGCAAAAGCCCTTGAAAGCGACTGTTTTTAATGATAAAATATTTTAAATTGCAATATGTTGCGATGTTTATTGCAGTACGTAATATAACGGTAAGGGGTCGGGGCGCTCAAATGAAAAGTAGTTTCAGTCGTAAAAAGTTAATATTCGTTCTTTCGGCAGTAACGTTTTTTTGCCTGCTTTCCTTTTTAATTTTTAATTTTTGCGCAAAAAACGCGTTTAACGCCGCTTACGGGGCAGAAGGCGCAACCATTAATATATCGGACGATTTTACCAAGTCGGACGTAGAAACCCCCAAAAACTTTTATTCCAAAACTAACCTTGTTTACTCGCTGAACAGCGATAATTCAAACGGTCTGGTAAACGGTGCGGTCTGGGGCGCATACGTAGACGGCGGCGACGGATACTTAATCTATAAAATATCGGCAGACAACGGCTACAATCTCAGCACGTTATCCCTTTCTCTCAATTTTTCTTACGGACATCATTCAGGCTATTATTGGTACAACAACGGAAACACCTATTCGATAGACGTTTTTGTGGAAGTGAGCGCGGATAACCGTTCTTTTACCAGAGTTTATGCTTTTGACGAAGATAATTCTAACGTCAAAGCAAATGAAAATAAGGTTTACGACGTGAACGTTGATTTAACCGAGTACCTGTCAAACAGTACATTTCTATACGTTAAAATTTACTTAAAACACGTAGACTATAAAACGATTTCCGCCGAAGATTCGCCGTGGAGCGAAACGGTAAAAAACCAGACCAAAAACGGCATAGTTTTACAGAGAATGGGAATTCATATGTATAAAGTTTCGTTTTCGGCGGAACAAACCGAAAACCCCGACCATCTTTATAACTTTACCTATGCGCTGGACGACGATAAAAATCATAACGTCGTTTATAAATACAAGGCGGGCGCGGCGGTAAAAAAACGCGTAACGCCGCAAAAAGAAGGTTTTACCGTCAGTTGGGATAAATAAATTCCCGCCGTAATGCCAAAGGGTGACTTTACGGTTACGGCAATCTACACGCCGATAAATTATTCTATAAAATTCAGAAACACAAACGGTCTTATAATCAGGTCGGTCGAATTTAATTTAACCACTACTTCCATTAAAGATAAAGAACCTTCCGTTCCGCAAAAGAACGGTAAAGTCGGCAAGTGGGTTTACGACTTAACTAAGCCGCAGGACCAGTTTGCGGAATTATTTTACGAAGACGAAATTTTTACTGTAACGTTTATCTCTCTGGGCAGACAAATAGGCAAAGTTCTTACCTACACCATTTTCGATAAATCGGGAATAATCGAGCCGACCGTCCCCGAAAAACAAGGATATACGGCTCGGTGGGAAAATTACGTTTTGGACGGCGGCGATAAAGTTATAAAAGCCGTCTACGAAAAAATCTATTACGTTTCCTTTTATGCGGACGGTGTAAAAATCGGCAACAACCTACCCTACACGCTCTCTACCGCAAACGACGTTACCCCGCCCGAAGTTCCGCAAAAAGCAGGTTATAACGGCGAATGGGAAGAATATGTTTTAAGCGGCGGCGACGTTACGGTAAACGCAGTTTACACCGCTATCAATGATAGCGGAACAAACGACAACGTTGAAAACGGAAACGGCACAAAAAGCGGCTGCGGAAGTTTTTATAAAGATAGTTGTTCGGTAATAGTTCTGTCTGTGATTTCGCTTTCGGTAATTTTGTTTATAATGTTTGTAAAAAAATATAAAAATAAATAACGAGCGTTTACAACGCACACAAACCTTTTGTTAGCAGTAAAAAGCACAACGCAATAATAAGGAATTTTAATAAGAACACATCAAAAAAAGCCGCGCCTTTACCCGGCGCGACTTTTTATTTTTATTAAATTTTTTAGTTTTAATGACTTAAAACAAAATCTACAATTCTTTTTGAACTCGATAAGTGTTCCTTCATAAATTCTTTTATCATTTCTTTTCTGACGGTCGCCAAAACATCGTTTCCGTTCTTTATCTGTTTTACATAGTCAGATACTTCTTCCCATGTTTCCGCCATATAAAAGCCCTTTGATAAATATTCGAATTCTTTA
>JAEYEN010000053.1 GCA_023403375.1 Bacillota bacterium | reverse complement strand
AAGTCGGTATGTATCTTGCTATGGCGAGAGTTGCTTTCAGAGAAGGCTATCCCGAAATAGGCTTGTACTGGGAAAAGGCGGCTTACGAAGAGGCTGAACACGCAGCCAAATTTGCAGAACTTTTGGGCGAAGTGGTAACCGATTCCACCGAAAAGAACTTAAAAATGAGAGTGGAAGCCGAGAACGGCGCTACCGCAGGCAAAACCGAACTTGCAAAAAAGGCGAAAGCGCTTAATCTTGACGCTATTCACGACACCGTTCACGAAATGGCGCGCGATGAAGCACGCCACGGCAAAGCGTTTGCAGGCTTGCTTAAAAGATACTTCAATAAATAAAAACCAAAAGGCGGAAGATAAAATGAAATATATTTGTAACGTTTGCGGCTGGATTTACGACGAAGATGAAACCGGCGTTAAGTGGGAAGACCTTCCCGAAGATTTTGCCTGTGAACTTTGCGGCGTAGGTAAAGACGATTTTTCCGAAGCGGAATAAGAAAAATTATCGATTGTTAATAAAAAAGTCGATAATAAATCAAAGAATAAAAGTAAAAAGAAAAAGGGGAAAAGCCAACGGCGTTTCTCCTTTTTTAATACGGTTTTCGGTTTTTTCTCTCATTATTTATCGTTGTTTGTTTCGTAAGTTTCGGGCATAAATTTACGGTACCGCTTTGGCATATAGCCGTTTTGAAGTTTAAGGTTTTTTCTGTCTTTTATGTTCACTTCGCCAAAATACCTTTTCCATAGCGATAAAACCTTTTGTTCGTTATTTGAAAAATTTAAGATTGCTTTCTTTTCCGTGTAATCGTACTTTACATTTTCCCCGTCGGACACGGCGATTTTTCCGCGCGACAGGTCGTGAATAATAAACGGGATACCCCTTAAACGCAGCGCAAAGTGGGGTGTAACAAGTTCCGTTACGTCGTTATCGGGCGAATAGCAGGCATAAAGAACGCCGCTTTGCGTTTCGGAAAACCTTAAAAAACCTTTTATCCTGTGCCGTTCCGAATATACTTTTTGTATCGTGTACTGAAACTCCGCAACGGCAGGGTCGGATAGTTTGCGATAAATGTTTTTTTGCTCTTTAATCGTGCGGTAGGCGTATGTAAACGCTGTCGTATAGCGATTTTTCGCGGCAGAAAGCATACAGACTTTAAGGTCGGTAACGATATAATCTTCGCCGTATTTAATAAGCGCGTTTTTAACTTTTTGCGCGCCGCTTCGGGTGTTTTCTATTTTCAGCGTTTCTTCGTCTAATCTCGGCTGATAATATTTTTCGGCAAACACTTCGCTTGGAAAAATGTTCTTTGTAAATGCGTAATACAGTGCGGAAAGCAGACCTGTTACGTTATCTTCTATTATAAAAATCATTATAGTTCTCCGTAAAGCGCAGAAAGTGAAGGCAGGGTGCTTATCTTATCGAAAAAGGAAAGTTGCTCGGCTTTTTTCACTTCTTCGCCCGTTGTCAGAAGTCGTTTGACAAGCGCGGGATTGTCGCTTCCGATAAATTTCCCGTTGCAGGTTATAAAATGCGCCGCTCTTTTTAATACTACTCTCATTCGTTTTAAGTCTTCAAAGTCAAGTTTTGCGTATTTTCTCGCTTCTCTTATTCTGGAAGCGCATCGTATTCCTATACCGGGGATACGTACTATCAGTTCGTACGGCGCAGTATTTATCTCTATCGGGAATAGTTCGGGGTGCCGCATTGCCCAAGTGCATTTCGGGTCGGTTTCTAAGGAGAGATTGCCGTTATTCTGGGTTATTTCATCCGCAGTAAAACCGTAAAACCTTAACAGCCAGTCCGCCTGATAAAGCCTGTGTTCTCTGATAAGCGGTGTGGCGACGTAGGGCAGATGATTGTTGTCAAAGTTGGTCGGGATATATGAAGAGTAATATACGCGCTTTAATTTATAGGCGTTGTACATATATTCCGTAAGGCGAAGAATGTGTGCGTCCGATTCGGGCGAAGCGCCTATTATCATCTGCGTCGTTTGTCCCGCAGGCAAAAAGTCCTTTCGCCTTTTGAACGGACTGTCATAATACTTGTCCAAAGCAAAAGTTTTCATCGGCTCTATAATTGCCGCCTTGCTTTTTTGCGGCGCTAAAAGTTTAAGACTTTTCTCGCTGGGAAGTTCTATGTTAAAACTCATTCTGTCCGCAAGAAACGCCGCGCTTTCCAGCAGGTCTTTGTTCGCCGACGGTATGCCTTTTAAGTGAATGTATCCGTTAAAGCGATATTCATTTCTTAGTTTGTAAACCGTTCGGTACAAAAGTTCCATGGTGTAGTCGGGCGACTTGTATATCGCCGACGACAAGAAAAGCCCTTCTATGTAGTTGCGCTTATAAAAGTCCATTACCAAGTCGCATATCTCGTTGGGCGTGGCAGTCGCTCTCGGTGCGGAAACAGACCTGCGGTTCACACAATAAGCGCAGTCGTAACAGCAATCGTTGCTTAACAGTATTTTTAAAAGCGAAACGCATCGCCCGTCCGGCGTGAAAGAATGACATATCCCCGAAAAACAGGCATTACCGAGTCCGCCACGGGTATTAGACCTTGCCGACCCGCTTGAAGAACACGATACGTCGTACTTTGCCGCATTTGTTAAAATTATAAGTTTCTTTTCGTCAATCACAACAACACCCCGATAAACGCCACGCCGTGTAAAATTTGTTTTTCACACTTTCGGTAAAAGACAAACGGTTATAACCCCCGTACAGTCAATTTCATACCTTCTGAAATTATACTAACTCATATTTATTAAAAAGTCAAACAAATGTTCGTATTTTTAAAAATTATTTTATACCGACGTCGATAGGCGGGTGTTTGAAATAAAACAGATAGCAAGAAAAATATTAAAAAAACAAGTAAATTTTAATAAAAAACATTAAAATTTGTACTGTTATTATCAAAAGGTATTGATTTAAATTTTGAAATTGTTGACACGCGGGGGAGGGGGTGATATTATCAACTTAATTGAAAAAGGCAATGAAAAACGGCTTGACAAATCGTCAAGCCGTTTTGTTTTTTATAAACCGAATAAATTGTATCGCGTTACCAGATATGGATACGCGTTATCAATATCCGTTATTTAATTACTCTGACTTTGATAACCCCTTCGGTAGAAGCGAGATTTTTTATTGCGCCGTCCGAAAGAGATTTTTCAACGTCTAACATAGTAACCGCATATTCGCCTTTGCTTTGGTTGGAAAGGTTATTTATATTCACGCCGTCGCTGCCGACAACACCCGTAATTTGCGCTAAAATGTTAGGAATGTTTTTATGAAGCACTACTATTCTGTAAGGAGTGGTTCTTGCCATAGAGCAAGCGGGGTAGTTGACGGAGTTTACAATGTTTCCGTTTTCAATATAGTCTATAAGTTGTTTTGCCGCCATTACGGCACAGTTGTTTTCGGCTTCTTCCGTAGAAGCGCCGAGATGGGGAATGCATACTATGTTGTTTACGCCTATAATTTCGTCCGCAGGGAAGTCCACAACGTATCTTGCGACTTTTCCGCTTTCGACCGCTTTGATAATATCGGCGTTATCCACAAGTTCGCCCCTTGCGCAGTTGATTATAACAACGCCGTCTTTCATTTTTCTTATCACGCCGGCATTGATAAAGCCTTTGTTTTGTTGCGCAATGTAGGGGATATGAATGGTGATATAGTCGCAGTTTTTGTAGATTTCGTCCACGTCTTTAACCACTTTGACTTCGGAAGATAATTTAAGCGCGGCATTAACGGACAGGAAGGGGTCGAACCCGTAAACTTCCATACCTAAATCGAGCGCTGCGTTTGCGACTTTCGCGCCGATTGCGCCAAGACCTATAACGCCGAGTTTTTTGCCGAAAATTTCTCCGCCGGCAAACTGACTTTTGCCTTTTTCAACCATTTTGCCTACGTCATCTCCGTGGCCTTTAAGCGTTTTTGCCCAGTCAATCGCGTCTGCAATTTTTCTCGAACCGAGAAGAAGTGCGGCGATAACAAGTTCTTTAACGGCATTTGCGTTTGCGCCGGGGGTGTTAAAAACGACAACGCCCTGTTTTGCATATTCGTCTATGGGAATATTGTTTACGCCTGCGCCCGCTCTCGCTATTGCCAAGGTGTTTTTGTCTAACGCATAACCTTGCATTTTAAAACTGCGGAGCATTATGCCGACGGGGGAAGTAACGTCCGACGCTACGTTATACGTGCTGTCGAAAATATCGTTTATAACGGGACTGATTGCGTTAAGCGTTAAAATATTTTTCATATTACTTGTTCTCCATTTCAAATTTCTTCATAAACTCGACAAGTTTTTTAACGCCTTCAATCGGCATAGCGTTGTAAATAGACGCTCTCATTCCGCCTACAAGTCTGTGTCCTTTAAGCGAAACAAGTCCGTTTTCCGCCGCTTCTTTTACGAATTTCGCGTCTAGTTCCGCATTGGGCGAAACAAAGGGAACGTTCATCAGAGAACGGTCTTTTTTGTTTACGCTGTTTTTATAGAAAGACGAGTTGTCAATAAAATCGTATAAAAGTTTGGCTTTTTCTTCGTTGATTTTCTGCATTGCGGGAACGCCGCCCATCGCTTTCAAATGTCTGAAAACAAGCATTGCTATATAAATAGCCCAGCAGGGGGGCGTGTTATAAAGACTGTCGTTTTTGTCCTGTATGTCGTATCTGAGCATAGTGGGGCATTCGGGAAGCGCTTTTCCGAGCAAATCTCTTCTCGCTATAACAATGGTAACGCCGGCAGGCGCAACGTTTTTCTGTGCGCCGGCATAGATAAGACCGAATTTTTTAACGTCTACCACTTCGGACAATATGCAGGAACTCATATCGGTAACGAGCGTTGCGTCCGTTTTGGGAAGTTCGGTAAATCTGGAACCGAAAATGGTGTTGTTGTATGTAAAGTGAACGTAGTCTATTCCGTCGCGGAATTTTACGTTATTCATATCGGGGATATAGGTGTAACCTGCTTCTTTGGAAGAAGCCGCCACAGCCATATCGCCGTACTTTAAGCCTTCTTCATAGGCTTTATTGGCAAAATTGCCCGTTAAAATGTAGTCCGCCTTTCTGTTTACTGCAAGGTTAAGCGGAACCGCCGCAAATTGTTGCGACGCGCCGCCTTGTACGAAAAGCACCGCATAGTCGTCGGGAATATTCATAAGTTCGCGAAGAAGAGCGTTCGCTTCCGCATTGACAGCCATAAACGGCTTGCCGCGGTGGCTCATCTCCATGATACTCATACCTGTACCCTGATAGTCCAAAAGGTCTTTCTTCGCCTCTTCGAGAACGGGAAGGGGCAAGGTGGAAGGACCTGCCGCAAAGTTAAATACTCGCATTGTTTTGTTTCTCCTTTTTTAGATATTATCGGAACGGGCGCATTAAATTTACCCGCTTATTTCAAATTATACTCTAACACGACTTTTTTTTCAAGTGTTTTCAGTCATTTTTGAATGTTTTATATGTTTTATATTTTAAAATAATAGTATATTTACTAAATTAAATTTACTTTTTGCGTAAATCGGAGTATAATTGTATACGGAAAAATAAAAATATTTTCGGATTAAAACCCGTTTTGCGGTCTTGCGATTTCAGAGTTTATGATTTTGCAATTCTCTATTTCGTGAATTTGTAATTCGATAATCTATGATTTTGCGATTTGATAATCGGTTAAAAAGACTATAATCGGGGAAAAACTATAAAATCGGAAATTCGGAAATATTATATTACGCATAAATTTTAATAATTTAGTTAAGGAGTTTAATTTGAAGAACAAAAATCAGAATGCGACGGATATGAAGCAGGAAAAACAGTCCGCCGTAAAAAAAGTTAAAGAACAAAAAAAGTTTTCGGGACGGTTAGCGGCAACAAAAGAAAAAGCGTCTTCGGATAAAAAGAAAAGAAACGGAGAGAATAATAAAACCGCGGCAAAAAAAGGCAATAAAATAGCCGTTACCGAGAGAAATAAATCGGACAGAAAGTTAAAGACATTTCAGGGCAAAAAAATTTCGGCAAACGTTATGACTGTGGAAACAAAAGCAGAAGTTAAAACCGACAAACCCGTAAAAAACGCCGAGAAGCGTAAAGCGGACAACAAAAAAACGCTTAAAGTAAGATTTTTGGGCGGCGTGGGCGAAATCGGCAAGAACATGACTGCGCTGGAATACGGCAAAGATATAATCGTTATCGACGCGGGACTTACGTTCCCCGGTGAGAATATGCCGGGCGTGGACCTTGTTATACCCGACGACACTTATCTTGTGGAAAACAAAGATAAAATCCGCGGCATTGTGGTAACGCACGGGCATGAGGACCATATCGGCGCCATTCCGTATATTATGAAAGACATAAATCCGCCCATCTTCGGTACTAAACTTACGCTTACGCTTATCGAAAACAAAATAAAAGAAAGCAAACTGCAAAACGTAAGACTTAACTGCATTAAAGCGGGGTCGGTTATAAAACTCGGTTGTTTTTCGATAGAATTCATAAACGTAAACCATTCTATTGCGGGGGCGGTCGCGCTCAGTATTACAACGCCTGTCGGCGTGGTGTTCCATTCGGGGGATTTTAAGATAGACTTTACGCCCGTAAACGGAGAGACCACGGACCTTACGCGTATTGCCGAAATAGGCAAAAAAGGCGTGCTGCTTATGATGGCTGATTCCACCAACATAGAAATAGAAGGCACGACGATGAGCGAAGCGGTGGTTAAAGATACCCTGGAACACGTTTTTTCCGACAACGTGAAAAAGCGTCTTATTATCGCGACGTTCGCTTCCAACGTGCATAGACTTCAACAGATTTTGGACCTTGCCGAAAAGTATAAACGCAAAGTAGCTTTTTCCGGAAGAAGTATGATAAACATAGCGGAAGCCGCGTCTAAGATAGGCGAACTCAATATTCCGGACGGGCTTATAATAGACGTGGAACGCACGAAAAGTTATAAAGACGAGCAGGTCGTGATAGTATCCACAGGCAGTCAGGGAGAGCCGATGAGCGCGCTTACCAGAATGGCGAGCGGAGAATTCAATAAAGTGGTAATCGGGTCTAACGATACCGTCGTTATAAGCGCTTCAGTTATTCCGGGAAACGAAAAAATGATATACGGAGTTATAAACAACCTGTATAAACTCGGCGCCGAAGTTATATACGAGTCCTTGGAGCCTATTCACGTTTCGGGGCACGCCTGCCGCGGTGAACTGAGAGTTTTACATTCCCTCGTAAAACCCAAATTCTTTATTCCCGTTCACGGCGAATACAGACATTTGAAAAAACACGCTTTACTCGCTCAGTCCTTGGGTATGAAAGAAAGCAATATAATGATAGCGGAAATCGGGGATACGGCGGAATTTACCGCGAACTCAATCGGGCGCGGAGAAAGGTTTGTCGCGGGGTCTAAGTTCGTGGACGGCGTAGGGATAGACGGCGCGGACAGTTTTGTCCTGCGTGACAGAATACATTTATCCGAAGACGGGTTGGTTGTCGTCGTCGTCGGGATAGACGAATTATCCTGCGAGATGACTTCGCTCGAAATAGTGGGTAAAGGGTTAGTGCTGACCGACGCGTTTATGGAAGAAGCCAAAGCCAACGTTAAAAACGCGCTTAAACAGATTGATTTAAGAAAGGTTGCCGACGAAGCGGAACTTTCTTCTATAATAAGAAGAAGTCTTAAAAACTTTATTTTCAAATCGACGAAGAAAAATCCGATGATACTTCCCGTCGTAATGGTAGTTTGATTTTGATAGACGAGATAAAAAGGCTAAGAGAAATCGCCAAAAAAAACGGCGAACCCGTTTTAAGAGATAAATCTTTTGAAATACTTTTGGAAACGGTGAAAAAGCACTCGCCCGACAGCATATTAGAGATAGGTACAAATTGCGGTTTAAGCGGGTGCGCAATGCTTTTAACCGTGCGGAAAGCCGCTCTTACCGGTATAGAGATAGACGAAGACAAGATTGTAGAAGCAAAAAAGAATTATCGCAAATTTAACGTTAGCGACCGTGCAAAAATCTTTTGCGGCGACGCGGCGGAAATAATACCTATGCTTACGGGAGGTTACGACTTTATTTTTCTGGACGGACCGAAAGGGCATTATTACAGATATTTGGAATATTTGCTGCCCCTTTTAAACATCGGCGGCGTGTTGTTTGCCGATAACGTTCTGTTCCGCGGATACGTAGACGGAAATGTTAAAACTCCGCACAGATATATGACGACAAAGCACAGTATGGAAAAATTTTTAACCGCTATTTCCGAAAATTCCCGTTTAAAAACGGAAATTTTAGACGTGGAAGACGGAATAAGCATAACCGAAAAACTTTACTGATAATTCTGCCGAAATAGTTAACGCGTTTGACAAACGCCGCCAAATAACGTAATTCGGCAAACGGAAAGTAAGTCTGAAAGTCGGAAAAATCTCATACCGCAGGAAAGCGGAAAACATTGAAAATAAAAAACCTTAAAGGCAGAAAACCCGAAAACGGTAAAACTTTGAAGGACGGAAAAACCTTGAAGAGTAACACTTACACTTACAATAGCGCTTGCGCTTGCAATAATTTAAAAACAGCGAATTTGAAAAGAGCGGAATTACTGTCGCCGGCAGGCGATATGAACAAGTTAAAAACCGCTATAAATTACGGGGCGGACGCCGTTTACGTGGGCGGAAAGGCTTTGAGTTTGCGCGCCCTGGCAGGCAATTTTACTGATGAAGAGATACTGTCTGCCGTAGAGTACGTTCACGAGAGAAATAAAAAAATCTACGTAACGGTAAATATTTTCGGAAGGAATTCCGACATAGCGGCGGCAGAAAAGTATTTTAAGTTTTTGGAAAAGGCAGGCGTAGACGGGGCGATAGTGTCCGATACGGGGCTTATCTATGCGGCGAGAACGGTGGCCCCTGACCTTAACGTAAACTTATCCACGCAAGCAAACACGCTTAATTATAAAACGGTGGAGTTCTGGAAAAATCAGGGGTTAAAGCGTATCATTCTCGCG
>JAEYEN010000083.1 GCA_023403375.1 Bacillota bacterium | reverse complement strand
CGAATATAAATCGGGCGTTTTTGTTTTCTTAATATAATTTTTAATATATTTTTTAATTATGATTTTATTATATTTCTTATTATATTTTTTATCGAAGAGAGTTGTCGGTAATTTTTCCCGTCCGCCGCTTATTAAAGCAAGGGAATAGTGGATAAATAACTTATTCCTTCCATATCTTTGGCGTTGCCTTCCGCAAGCACGAAAGCCTTTTTGTAAACTATGCCGCCCGCTTTTTCGGTAATGGAAATAAGCGCTTTCAGACTTTCGCCGGTAGAAACCACGTCGTCCACAATTCCCACTTTTTTACCTTTAATCAGTTCAACGTCGTGCTGGGAAAGGTAGAGTTGCTGGGGCTTACCCGTGGTTATGGAAGAGCCGTAGTCGATACAAATACCGTCCGTCATATAAAGTTTTTTGCTTTTTCTCGCAACGGCGTAAAAGGGCATACCTAATTCTCTCGCCGCAACGTGGGTTAATTGCAGACCTTTGGTTTCGGCTGTAATAAGAACTTCGCATCCGTCTAAAAGTCTGGCAAGTTCCTTGCCGCAATGTTCCGTTAAAGCCTGATTGCCGTGAAGATTAAAAAACGCTATTTTAACGCCGCTCGGCAACGGTATTATCGGAAGTTTTTCTTTTCTGCCTTTAATATCTATTTCAAGAAATTCGCTCATTTGTTTTTCCTTTTGTTTTTTTATAATTTTATCACTTTCGTAGTAATTTGTCCATACATTAGCCTCATATAATTTTATATATCGCAGATTTTATTTCGGCGGTTAAGGAGAAAAGAATGGAATATTGGACTTTATCCCGCTCCGAAGTTTTAAAAGAACTGAATAGCGACGGACAAAACGGGCTGACCACAAAAAAGTATGCGGAAAATCTTGCAAGGTTTGGCAAAAACGCCATTTCCGAGAAGAAAAACCGTTCTCTTTTCAAAAAAATATGGGACGCCTTGACCGAACCTATGCTTATAATTTTGCTGTTCAGTTTTTTTATCGCGCTGGGCGTAACCGTCGGTAAATTCTTAAAAACGGGCGAAGGCGACTTCGGCGAGTGCTTCGGCATACTGTTCGCCGTAATATTATCCGTTTCCATAACGCTTATAATGGAAGGAAGTTCGGAAAAAGCGTTCAAGGCGCTTGGCAGAATTTACGACAGCATTGCCGTAAAAGTAATACGCGACGGAGAAGTTATAGTTACAAAAAAGGAACTTATAACCGTGGGCGACGTTATCGTTTTAAGTTCGGGCGATAAAATTATTGCCGACGGACGAGTAATAGAAAGCAACGATTTGTCGGTAGACGAATCGGCGCTGACGGGAGAAAGCGTCGCCTGTCATAAATCGGCGGAAAAGGTCGTGCCGCTCTCCGTTCCGCTTGCGGAAAGGGTAAACTGCGTGTATTCGGGTTCTTACATAGTGGGCGGAGAAGGTAAAATGGTCGTTACCGCCGTGGGCGATAAAACGGAGATAGGCTACATTGCAAAAGAACTCAAAAACAAAAAAGAACGTCCGCTTCCGCTTCAACAAAAACTTGCAAAACTCGGGAAATATATCACGGCGATAGGCATTTCGTTCGCCGTTGCTTTGTTTGTGCTATCTGTTATAAAACTGTATTTCGGCGGACTATTGACTTTTGACAAAATGCAGGATTTATTTATTTCCTGTATAGTTCTGATTGTCGCCGCCGTGCCGGAAGGATTGCCGACTATTGTCGCCGTGTCGCTCGCGCTGAATATGATAAAACTTGCAAAAGAAAACGCGCTTATAAAAAAGATGATTGCAACCGAAACCGCAGGCGCCGTTTCGGTTATCTGTTCGGATAAAACGGGCACGCTGACCGAAAATAAAATGGTGGTTACCGCAATTTGCGGCGGCGAATTCTGCACTTCGCCCGAGAATCTTACGAAAGAAGCGTTGATACAAAATTTCGTCATAAACAACACGTCGGATATAATAAAGAAAAAAGGCGAGATAATCTATCGCGGCAGCGGAACGGAATGCGCCTTGCTTGCGGCGTGCGTTAAAAAAGACAAAAATTTCGATTATAAAGCATATCGGAAAAATTACGAAAAAATTTCCGTAATTCCTTTTTCGAGCGACAGAAAAATGATGACCACGGTAATAAAAACGGGGGATATAAACAGAGAACTTGTAAAAGGCGCGCCCGAGAAAATACTTCCGCTTATAAAATTCGGCAAAAATCAGTTGGCGAAAATAAACGAAGGGATAGAGAAAAAGCAAAAAGCCGCAGGTCGCGTTTTATGTTTTGCGCATAACGACGGCGACGGTTATCTGTTCGACGGATACTGCGTGTTAAAAGACGGTATAAGACCGCACGTCAAGGGGGCGGTAAACAGTTGTAAAAGCGCGGGGATAAAGGTAAAAATTCTCACTGGCGACAATTATCTCACCGCATTTGCCGTCGCAAGAGAACTCGGAATAGCAAAAAACGA
This sequence comes from Bacillota bacterium, assembly GCA_023403375.1. GTDB lineage: Bacteria > Bacillota > Clostridia > Christensenellales > Borkfalkiaceae > UBA1259. The sequence continues at coordinate 4,998 of JAEYEN010000083.1, read as the reverse complement.
AAGCGAAGTGATTTCCGCACAGGAAACGGAAAAATATTCGGACGAAGAATTCAAAAAAATATTGCCTAAAATTTCGGTAATTGCGAGAAGCACCCCAGCCGTAAAACTGCGCGTGGTAAAACTGCTGAAAGAATGCGGAGAAGTGGTTGCGGTAACGGGCGACGGCATAAACGACGCGCCCGCCATAAAACAGGCGGACGTTGGTATCGCAATGGGCAAAAGCGGCAGCGAAATAACAAAAGAAGCGGCGGATATAATTTTACTCGACGACAGTTTCAACACCATCGTAAAGGCGGTGTCTTTCGGGCGGAACGTGTTTAAAAACCTGCAACGGTTTATAGTGTTTCAGTTATCGGTAAACGTTTCTGCGCTGCTTTTTATAACCTTTGCCGCCGTTATCGGCTACGAACCGCCCTTTAACACTCTTCAACTGTTATGGATTAACGTTATAATGGACGGACCGCCCGCGCTGACGCTGGGATTAGAGAGTATGGGCGACAGTCTTATGAAAAACAAGCCCGAAAAACGGGATAAAAGTATTGTAAGCGTTAAAATGCTTATAAAAATTCTGTTTAACGGCATATTCGTCGCAACGATAATGTCTTTGCAATATACGTTTAACTTTCTCGGCGCGAGCGACGCGGAAAAAAGCGGCGCAATCTTCACGCTTTTCGTGTTTTTCCAGTTGTTCAACGCGTTCAACAGCAGAGAACTCGGAGCAAACAGTATATTTAAAAGCGTGGGTAAAAATAAAATAATGGTCGTAACTTTCGCCGCGCTTATACTTATACAGATTTTTATTGTGGAAGTTGCGTATCCGTTGTTTCACATCTCGCCGATTAGTTTTGCGCTCTGGCTTAAAATCGCGGCATTGTCTTCCACGGTAATACTCGTAACCGAACTGAGCAAACTTTTCTATCGGATAATATTGGGCGTGCGCCTTAATAAATTGCGGGAAAGTAAGGAAAAAACGGAGAAAAACGCAAACAGTTTAAAAAATACGGTATTTCAATAAATAAAAAAAGACGTCGGGGCATACACTAAAATATATGGCAACTATAACCGTTTCAGATAAGGAATATAACGACGGAAATCTCTACTACGTGCAGTCGGCTACGGCGGAAATACTCGGCGCGACGGGCAGTACGTTCAGAATAGTAAAATCGGGCGACAGGGCGGTTTTAACGATAGACTGCCCCGATTCTTACTCCGAAATAGTGAGTACGGAGATAGCCGATAAACTCGCCGACATCGTGGCGATAAATTATAAATACGATTATTTCAAAAAGAATATTTTTATAAGCGGACTCAGTAAGACCGAAAGCGAAATTCTGCTTGCAAGTCTTATTGCCGCAGACCTTGACGACGATAAAAAATACGTGTTCGATAAAATAAAAAACTCTTATTCGGTTGCGCTTGATGGCGTGTTTAATTTCAGACTGCAACCGCTTAAAAGAAAATGGCAGGACGTGGTTTCCTATATTCCGCCTGCGTTTATGAACTCTCAACTTAAAGAATTTATATCCTATCTTTTAGAAAACAAGCGCAAGAGAATATATATAGATTGCGGAAAGGTTTACGATTCGCATTTCAGAAGACTTAAAAAAAGCGACCTTTTAGGCGGTGGCGACGTTAACGTGGTTAAAGAAGCGATACTCAGTAACTGCGGCGAGATTGAATTGTTCGGCGCCCTTCCGGAAGCGGACGAAAAATACCTGAAAGAGTTTTACGGCGACAGAATATATTTTTCGTCCGGCTACTTTAATTAAGCGCTTTAATCGCTTTTACGTTTTATGTGTTTATACAGGGAACACGGCGTGAAAGCGCGGGGCGGGCGGCGGCACAGTCGCAAAAGGAAAGGCGGCGGGAAATAAAACGACGGATAGATAAGCCGATTTTTCCGTCGGGGGCGTAAACGCAAATTTTAAAATAAAAAGGTTTTCGCTAAAATTAAAAAAAAGATTGACAAAAATTTTTTATGGGTATATTATATAAAAACAAACGTAATATGCTATGTTTCGGACAAGTAGCGCTTCGGGGTTTTTAAGAGAGCGGATGACGATGGGAATTCCGTAAACGAAGAAGAAATGCAAAACCGCCGTATTCGGCAAAAGTTTCGGTACTTTTATACCGATTATAAGTGGTCGTTTTTATTAACGGCAAGTAAGGTGGAACCGCGAATTTATTCGTCCTTATGCGATAACGCATAAGGATTTTTTATTTAGTTATATAGTTGGTTCCGCGTATACGTTATGCGGTAAATTACCGTAAAGAAGAATTTATCAAAAGTTATTGAAAAAACTTATTAAAATTTATTGAAAAATTTATTAAAAAGTTAAAAATACTTTCAGGAGTTTTAAATATGAAAATCACGCTTAAAGACGGGTCGGTTATAGAATTTGCCGCCCCCGTAACCATTATGGAAGTTGCGAAAAGCATTTCGGAAGGGCTTGCCCGTAACGCAGTTTGCGGCAAAGTAAACGGCGAACTTAAAGATTTATCCGAAAAAATAGATAAAGACTGCGAACTTTCCATAATCACGCTTAAAGACAAAGAAGGGCTTGCCGTATACAGACACACTTGCTCTCACGTTCTCGCGCAGGCGGTAAAGCATATTTTCCCCACAAGCAAACTTGCGATAGGTCCCGTAATAGAAAACGGGTTTTATTACGATATAGAATTCAAAACGCCCATAACCCAGCAGGACCTTGTTAAAATCGAAAACGAGATGAAAGACATTATAAAAAGCGACCTGCCGATAGAACGCCTTGTTTACTGCAAGCGCGACGCGATGAAAATCGTCAAAGATTTTTCGGAACCTTATAAGGTAGAACTTATCAACGATTTGCCGCAGGGCAGCGTTATCTCTTTTTATAAGCAGGGCGACTTTATGGATTTGTGCCGCGGTCCGCACCTTCCTTCGACGGGCAAAATTAAGGCGTTCAAACTGACGTCTATCACCGGCGCGTATTGGAGAGGCAACGAAAAGAACAAGATGCTTACCAGAATTTACGGCACCGCGTTTGAGAAAAAGTCCGAACTCGAAGAATACCTTAACAAGTTGGAAGAAGCGAAACTTCGCGACCACAATAAATTAGGCAGAGAGTTGGGAATATTTATGACCGAAGACGTTATCGGTCAGGGGCTTCCTATTTTAATGCCCAAGGGCGCTAAAATTTTACAGATTTTATCCCGCTTTGTAGAAGACGAAGAAGAAAAAAGAGGGTTTATGATAACCAAAACCCCCAATATGGCTAAAAACGACCTTTACAGAATTTCGGGGCACTGGGACCATTACAGAGATAAAATGTTTATTATAGGCGACGAAAATTCGCCCGAAGCGATGGCGCTTCGCCCGATGACCTGTCCGTTCCAGTATCAGATTTATAAAAACGGCTTGAAAAGTTACAGAGATTTGCCTTGCAGATACAGTGAAACGGCAACCGAATTCCGTAACGAAGCAAGCGGCGAAATGCACGGGCTTATAAGAATACGTCAGTTCACGTTGTCCGACGGACACCTTATCGTCCGTCCCGACCAGGTTGAAGACGAATTCAAGCGTTGTCTGGATTTGAGTTATTATTTCCTTGAATGCCTTGGCATGAAAGAAGACGTAACGTTCAGATTCAGTAAACGCGGAAAAGCAAATAAAGAAAAATATATAGATAACGACAAAGCGTGGAACGAAACCGAATCGCTTATGAAAAAAATTCTCGACGATATCGGCTTGGACTATGTGGAAGCGGACGACGAAGCGGCGTTCTACGGACCTAAACTCGATATTCAGAGTAAGAACGTTTACGGAAAAGAAGACACGCTTATAACCATTCAGTTAGACTTTGCGGCGGCTCATTCTTTCGATATGACCTATATCGACGAAAACGGCGAAAAACAATATCCTTTCGTTATCCACAGAAGTTCTATCGGCTGCTATGAAAGAACTATCGCAAACCTGATAGAAAAATACGCGGGCGCGTTCCCGTTCTGGATTTGCCCCGTTCAGGTTAAGGTTATGAGTTTAACCGACAGAACGGCAGACAACGCCGTTAAAATAGCGGAAGAATTAAAGAGAAACGGTTTGAGAGCGGAAGCGGACGTTAGAAACGAAAAGATAGGGTATAAGATAAGAGAAGCGCAACTTGACAAAATACCTTATATGTTCATTGTCGGCGATAAAGAAGCGGAAAACGGAACGGTTTCCGTCCGTTCGAGAAAAGAAGGCGACCTTGGCGCAATGAATTTGGCGGACGTTATCGCTAAACTTGTAGAAGAAGACAGAAGTAAAAAAGTTTAGTTTTAACCGTCTTAACTAACAATTCAAAACACAACAGGATAACCTAATCAAAATTAAACAAGATAATCTAATCAAGATTAAACAAAATAATTTAATCGAAAAAAGATAAGACAAATAAAAACTCGGGAGGATAACCCCGAGTTTTTTGTTTTTAATTTGATTTTGTTTTTGTTTTTGCGTTTAACGTGCGCTTTTGTTTTGATAAAATTATTGTTTGCTTTCTGCAAGTTCTTTGCGTAGTTTTCTTCTCACGCGGTTTATATGCCGTTCAAAATCGCCGTCGTTTAATAATTCAGCCAGAACAAGTTGCTCAAAAGTGGGCACGGTGCAGGCGTAAAAACCTAATTTTTCCTTAAAAAGCGGCAAAAACTTTTTGGGTAAAACCATATAGCCGATACGAAGCGATGGTGAAATGGTTTTTGAAAAGGTGTTAAGGTAGATAACGTTATCGCTTTTCGATAATGCGAAAAGAGTTTCTTCGGACTTGCTTAAAACCGAAAATTCCGATTCGAAATCGTCTTCTATAATAACGCGGTCGTCTTTTTCCGCCCACCGTATATATTCGTGCCGTTTGGTTGCGGAAGCCGTTATCCCCGTGGGGAAACTTCTGTACGGCGTGGTGTGAAGCACAGACGCTTTTGTGTTTTGCAGCGCAGAACTTTCTATTCCGTCTTTTCCGAGTTTCAAAAAATCGCACTTTACGT
>JAEYEN010000070.1 GCA_023403375.1 Bacillota bacterium | reverse complement strand
CGAAGATAAGTTTCTTTGAACAAAATAGATGTAATTTTATAGTATCCAACAGCGACGATGAAACGGGCAGGAAAATAAGCAGAAAGTTTAAAAACGTTATAACTTACGGCATAGATAATCCCGCGGACGTTTTTGCTATGGACGTTAAAGATTATCCCGATTGCGTTAAGTTTATACTAAATCTCTTCGATTGCGTTTACAACGTTAAAATAAATCTTCTTGGGAAATTTAACGTAAGCAATTGTCTTGCCGCGGCAACCGCCTGCGCGCTTATCGGCGTAAGCGCGGATAATTGCGCCGCCGCTTTGTACGACTTTAACAGCGTCAGCGGAAGGCTGGAACCCGTTTATAAAGGAAAATTCAGCGTTTATATTGACTATGCGCATACGCCCGACGGGTTAGAGAAAACTTTGTCGGCGCTTAAAATTATATGTAAAGGCAGACTTGTTTGCGTTTTCGGCTGCGGCGGTAACAGGGATAAATCCAAAAGGGAAATTATGGGCGCGATAAGCGGAAAACTTGCCGATTTTACCGTTATAACTTCGGATAATCCGAGATTTGAAGAACCGATGGATATTATAAGGCAAATAGAAAAAGGTATGCTTACCGTTTCTAAAAGATACGTTTTGGTTCAGGACAGAGAAGAAGCGATAAAATACGCCCTAAATTACGTTAAAGACGGCGATATAGTGCTTGTGGCCGGTAAAGGCAGTGAAAAATATCAGGAAATACTCGGTATAAAACATATTTATAATGACAAAGATACAATTACCGAAATTATCGGGGGTACGGATTGAGAAATAATCTTACGGCAATGCTTATTTCGGCGATACTTACCGTTATCTGCGGAATAATTGCGTTGCCGTTATTAAAAAAAATCAAAGCGGGACAACCCGTTCTGGAATACGTAAAAGCTCACGAAGCGAAAAACGGAACGCCTACGATGGGCGGCTTGTTTTTTATCATTCCGGCGGCTATCGTGTTTATCGCGTTCGGCGGACTGTCAAAAAAAGTTTCCACAGTGGCGCTTGTTATAGGGCTATCCTATATGGCGGTCGGTTTTCTGGACGATTTTATCAAAATAAGGCTACGTCACAACGAAGGGTTAAAGCCTTATCAGAAAATAATCTTTCAATTGCTGATTGCGATATTTGCAGGGGTGTTTTGTTATGTAAACGGCATAGTGAATTTTTATATTCCGTTTTTTAACGTTTCTTTTAATGCGGGCGCCTTTACTATACTAATCGTCGCGCTTGTTTTTCTTGCAATCACAAACAGCGTTAATCTGACGGACGGGCTGGACGGACTTGCCGGCGGCGTATCTTTTGCTTATCTGTTTTTTATGGGGCTTTTGATATTGTTGCAGATAAGCGCATTAAACGGAACGGGGTATACCGAAGAGTACGAAAAACTTGTTTTGCTTATTTTTACGCTGATGGGCGCAACAGGCGGTTTTTTACTGTTCAACGTTAATAAAGCAAGGGTTTTTATGGGGGATACGGGGTCGCTTTCGCTCGGCGGATTTATAGGCGCGGTAAGCGTGTTTTCGTCTAACAGTTTTTTTATACCCGTTATCGGAATAATGTTCGTCCTTTCAAGCATATCAGTAATTATACAAGTAATACATTTTAAGAGAACGGGGAAAAGAGTTTTTCTTATGTCGCCCATTCATCATCACTATCAGATGAAAGGCTATACCGAAACGCAGATAGCGTATGCTTATGTATTTATAACGTGCGTGTTCGGAGCGCTGTCCGTTCTGGCATATTTATAAGCAATTTTTTTCATTATCGAATAAATATTATCGAATATGTTTTATCTAATAGATTTTGCCGCGCCGATTAGCGTTGTCGGATTTTTATAAAAAGTTTCAATTAAAGAATAAAAGAATTTATTAACAGGTAAAGATGCGGGGTATTTATTATGTACGTTAAATCTCAAAAATTTTTAGTTCTCGGCGTTTCAAAAAGCGGATGTTCCGCCGCCAGAAGTATTTTAAGCCACGGCGGAACGTGTTATCTTTACGAAGAACTAAAAAGCGATAAAATATCTTCGTCGCTTGCGGAACTTTGTTCGCTCGGCGCGGTAAACGTTACGGGTAAAGTAGAGGAGTACATAGACAAAATAGACGTTTTAGTGATTTCGCCCGGCGTACCTATAAATCATCCCGTTGCCGTTATGGCAAAAAAGGCGGGAAAACGCATTATGGGGGAATTGGAATTCGGTTATCTGTCGCTTTGCCCCGTGGTGATAGGCGTAACGGGAACTAACGGAAAAACCACTACCGTAAATATGATAAGCAATATCTTAAAAGAAGCCGCGGTTAAACATCATCTTTGCGGGAACGTGGGCGTTCCGATAACTACCGTTGCCGAAAATACCGAAAAGGGCGATATACTTGTCGCCGAAGTTTCAAGTTTTCAATTGGAGACCACTCAGTTTTTCGCACCGCATATCGCCTGCGTTTTAAACATTTCGCCCGACCATCTGGAACGACATTACACTATGGATAACTACGTTTTTTTGAAAAAACGTCTGCTTAAAAATTGTACCGAAAGCGAGTATGCCGTGCTTAATTACGACGATGAAAAGGTGCGCGAGTTTGCCGACGGACTGAAAAGCAACGTGATATGGGTTTCATTAAAA
>JAEYEN010000058.1 GCA_023403375.1 Bacillota bacterium | reverse complement strand
GCCGCGGATAATCATATCTTTAAGTCTACCCGTTATTCTGAAATTGCCGTCGGGAAGTCTGAGCGCAAGGTCGCCCGTGTGCAGCCAGCCTTCTTCGTCGATTGCCTGCGCGGTCGCTTTGGGCATTTTATAATATCCTTTCATAAGATTGTATCCCCTTGCCACGAATTCGCCCACGGTGTTATCGGGCAATTCTTCGTTGGTTTCGGGGTCGACTATCTTACATTCTATGTTAGGAAGCGGTCTGCCGACTGTGTTAACCCTTGTTTCTATGCTGTCGTCCGTACTTGACATCGTACAGCCGGGGGACGCTTCGGTCTGCCCGTAAACTATGGTAATCTCGGTCATATGCATTTTATCGAGAACTTCCTGCATAACCGCAACGGGGCAAGGACTGCCTGCCATAATACCCGTTCTCATATACGAAAAGTCCGTTTTCGCAAAATCGTCGTGCGATAAAAGAGATATAAACATCGTGGGAACGCCGTGGAAACAGGTTATCCTTTCCTGATTTATGCAAAGCAACGCGGGCTTAGGCGAAAAATAAGGGAGCGGACACATCGTAACGCCGTGGGTTACCGCCGCAGTCATTGCAAGCACCATTCCGAAACAGTGGAACATAGGCACCTGTATCATCATTCTGTCTGCGGTGGACAAGTCCATTCTGTCGCCTATGCACTTTCCGTTATTGACAATGTTGTAATGCGTGAGCATAACGCCTTTGGGGAACCCCGTCGTGCCCGAAGTGTATTGCATATTGCACACGTCGTGCACGCTTACGGTGTTTGCAAGCGTTATCATCTGCTCTTGCGAAACGTATTTTGCACGTTCCATCATTTGCGCAAAGGTTAAGCAGCCTTGGTCCGAATAACCGACCGTTACGACGTTCCTTAAAAAAGGAAGACGTTTTGCGTGTAACGGTTCGCCCGCTTTATTATTCTTTAATTCGGGGCACAATTCGTTTATAATGCCCGCATAGTCGGAATCTCTCCACCCTTTAATAAGAACAAGAGTGTGCGTATCCGATTGTTTTAACAGATATTCCGCTTCGTGAATTTTGTAAGCGGTGTTTACGGTAACGAGTACCGCGCCGATTTTCGTGGTTGCCCAGAAAGTGATATACCATTCGGGAACGTTTGTCGCCCAGACTGCAACGTGGTCGCCCTTTCCGACGCCGATTGACATAAGCGCGCGTGCGCAAACGTCTACTTCGTCCCTGAATTCTCTGTACGTTCTGGTATAGTCCATTGTGGTAAACTTAAACGCCGTCTGGTCGGGAAACTCTTCCGCCACTTTATCGAGAACCTGCGGGAAAGTGCGTTCTATAAGCGTTTCTTTCTTCCAGATGAATTTACCCGTTTTTGCGTTATTGTCGTACAATCTGTTCTGCCATGAAGGCACCGCTTCAAAGGAACTCATATACCCTGCAAACTGCGGAAGAACAATCTCTGCGTCGCCGAGAGCGTCTAACCAGTCCTGCATAAGTTCAAGCGAAATATACCCTTCGTAGTTTATGGAACGAAGACTGTCGAACACCTGTTTTACGGGTAAATCGCCTTCGCCTAAAAGCGTGTAGTTTATTTTGCCGTTTTCGTCTACGAAACTGTCTTTAATATGCAGATGTTTGATATGTTTGCCCAGATTTTCAACGGAAACTTCCGCACTTTCGCCGCCGTAACGATGGGTGTGGTGAATATCCCACACTGCCGAAAAATTATCGCAGGCGAACCCGTCCAAAAGTCTGGCAAGGCGTTTGGTATCTGCGTAAATGCCCATTGTTTCCATTAAAAGAGTAACGCCTTTTTCTTTTGCTTTTTCTATAAACTCTCCGACAAAGTTTTTAACGTATTCGTCCGCTTCGCCTACGGAAACGTCCGTTTTGTCGGTTAAATAAGCGTGAAGTCTTACGAATTTACAATTTACGTCTGCCGCAATTGAGATTGCTTTTTCTATTTCTTTCTGCACCGCCGAACGTTTACTTTTATCGGCAAGGTTAGAAACAACGTCTATAACGCTTATAAACACGCCGCTTTCAAACAGCATTTTGTTGGTGTTTTTTATATTATGTTTAGCAAACGGAGATTCTTCCGAAAAACATTTCGCATCCGTATCGTGAATTTCAAGCCCCGCTATTTTATTTTCGCGGCAAAGATTTATCAGTTCGGAGAAAGTTAAATTCCAACCGTTTGTTGAAAAACAAAGTTTCATTTGTTACTCTCCTCGTAAACGATTTTATTGACGGCGTTGATATACGCCCTTATGCTTGCGCCTACTATATCGGTAGATAATCCTCTGCCCGAATAAATTTTTCCGTCGTGGCGAAGTTTAACGACCGTTTCGCCCATTGCTTCTTTGCCTTCGGTTACGGAAGCGATAGTAAAGTCGTCAAGTTCAAAGTGTCTGCCGATAATGTTTTCAAGTGCTAAAAACGCCGCGTCTATCGGACCGTTGCCGAAAGACAGCCCGCTTAATTCTTCTCCCTGTTTAAGGGCGACGATATTTGCCGTAGCGGTCATAACGTTACTGCTTTGGATAGAATATTTGCTTAAAGTATACGTTTCGGGAACCTGCAACGCCGTACTTGCGATAATGGCGTCTAATTCTTTAATGCCAACCGCTTTTTTCTCGGAAATGCGTTTGAATTCCGCATAAACCTTTGCGCTGTCGGAAGCAGACAAATCGTAACCGCGTTTTTTAATTATTTTATTGAGTCCTGCGGCGGTTACTTCCTTTTTAATTTCGGAGTTTTCCGCCACCGAAAGGTCGGTAGAAGTAGGTTTAACGACTCTTCCCGCTATTTCTTTTATAGAAGAGACTATTCCTTTAAGCGCGGTTTTGTTTAAGCCTATGCTATAACCTTTTTTACCGGCGATATAATCCATTGCCTGCTGGAACACGGGGATATCCGCCGCGTCTTCTCCGCCGATTGCGGAAAGTTTTACAAGCCCTGCGCCTTTGCCGAATGCGGTTATATAATTTACGGTTGCCATAGAAAATGCGTCCGAACATTCTAATCCCAGCGTAACGTCTTTAAGTTCGGGAACGTTGTTATAAATGTTTGCGATGAATTCCGCAAACTCTTCGGGCATCATATCGCCCGTCAGGTCGGTAAGAGTTACCGTTTTTGCGCCGCAGACAATTGCGGTTTTAACGTTTTCAAACAAAAACGAAGATTCCGCTCTCGTCGCGTCAGACAACATCACTTCAACGTCGTCGCATAAACTTGTCGCTTTTTCAGTAAGCGTTTTAACGAGTTCGTTGACCGCTTTGGGTTTTTTGCCAAAGTAGTATTCCATCTGCACTGCCGAAACGGGCAATGCTACGCATAGTCTTTTGCGTTTTGCCGCCGAGATAAGTGCGAAAGTTTTTTCAATGCTTTCCGTCGTACTTCCGCAAACCACCGAAAGCGTGGATTTATTTATAATTGTGCTTAAAGTTTTAACAAGCACTTCTTCCGCTTTATCGCCTTTTATTTCGCCTAGTTCGATATAATCGACGTTTAATTCGTTTAGTTTTTTCGCAATTTCAAGTTTTTCCTTAAAACTTAAATTCAGAGTGCCTTTTTTACCGTATTCTCTCAAAGATACGTCGCCGATTAAAATCTTTTTCACTTTTTTGTCCTCCTGTAATAAAAAACCCCATACCCTATTAAAGAGTATGGGACGAAAGAACCGTGGTACCACCCAAATTGCCGCAAAAAACAAGCGACCGCTTAATAAGGCATATTACGGTGCCAACCGAAAACCGCTACGCGGGATACACTGCATAGAATACCTTTCACGGTTTCTGCTACGGAAGGAGTGCGTTTTAAGTCTTTTACCGACTTACACCGACCGTCGGCTCTCTGAAAAAAGAGGTTTAAAACTTTTTTTCCGTCATCGCATTTATAAGTGTTTAATAATATTATATAAATTTAACAAAAACGTGTCAACTGTTTTTCTACCCTTATATTTTAATAAAATTTAAAATATTTTTTCCGAGTATGTTTTCTTTCTCGTCGTCGGTAATTTTCAGTCTGTCAAAACGTTTAAGTTCGGTTTCCGCGTCCCACATCGGAAAGTCCGTGCCGAAGAAAAATTTCTCTGCGCCCAACATATATATAATGTTTGTGGCTTTTTCCGCGGAAATGAACGGGAGCGAAGAACTTGTATCGAATCTCACGTTATCGAGCCCTTTATAAACCTCCACGTCGTCCCAGCAACGGTATCCGCCGAAGTGTGCACCTATAAAGTTAAGATTTTTGTATTTCTTTGCCACGTTTTTAAGTCTATAAGGTTTAGAATACTCGTATCTGTTGTCGCCCGTATGGAAAAGAATAGGAAAATTATTACCGAACTCGCTTAAAACTCTGTAAATTTTATCGGCGTTTTCGCCGTCTATATAAAATTTCTGAAAGTCGGGATGAAGTTTAATACCCTTAAAACCTTGCGCCATACAACGTTTTATCTCGTTATATATTTCTTCTTCCGTAAGGTCTTCATGCAAGGTCATAAATCCTATGAATTGCGGAAATTTATCCATTTCCGCTTTAATAAAATCGTTTATTGCCTTAACCTGTTCGGGTTTAGTGGCGCAGGAATGAACAACGTAGCGGCTTATCCCCGCTTTTTCACCCAAAGACACAAGCCTTTCCGCCGTGCCGGACGGCATCTCCATTTTTATGTTATAAAACGCGCCTATCGCTTCCGTGGCTTTTTGCGCTATCTTTTCGGGGTATATATGAGCATGTGCGTCTATAATCAGCATAATTCCGTCTTCCTTTATTTAATTAAAATATATCACGCTCTCAAACTTTTTTACAAACGTTTAACCAAAGAAAAAACAAATTTTCCCATCGTTTTATTACTTTTTATTTTAACGCTTTCGGATAATATATAAATTCAGCACGTTCACGATACTATCCGAAAGCAACGCGTTCAGGATAATATTTGAAACAGTACGCTCCGTATAATATCCGAAAAAACGCCTGAAACAATCTAAAAACAACAATATATAAAAGCAACAAAACAAAAACAATAATGTAAATGCAACAATAAAAAACAACAAAACAAAAGCAACAAAAAAAGAGTTTTCCTGCACAGAAAACTCTTTTTTATCGCCTTTACGTTTTGCAAAAATTATTTCTTTAACGCTTCTTCAACCGCAACCGCGCAAGCGACGGTAGCGCCGACCATCGGGTTGTTACCCATACCGATTAAGCCCATCATTTCAACGTGAGCGGGAACGGACGAACTGCCGGCGAACTGCGCGTCGGAGTGCATTCTGCCCATAGTATCGGTCATGCCGTAAGAAGAAGGACCTGCCGCCATATTGTCGGGGTGAAGGGTTCTGCCCGTGCCACCGCCGGAAGCGACGGAGAAATATTTGATGCCGTTTTCTACGCACCATTTTTTATATGTTCCCGCAACGGGGTGCTGGAATCTTGTAGGATTGGTGGAGTTACCCGTAATAGAAACGCCTACGTTTTCCAACTTCATAATGGCAACGCCTTCGGGAACGTTGTCCGCGCCGTAGCACTTAACGTTCGCTCTGGGGCCTTTGGAGTAAGGAACTTCTTTAACAACCTTAACTTCTTCGGTATAGGGGTCGAATTCGGTTTCAACATAGGTAAATCCGTTAATTCTGGAAATAATGAACGCGGCGTCTTTGCCTAGTCCGTTCAGAATAACTCTGAGGGGTTTAACCCTTACTTTGTTTGCGTTAAGAGCGATTTTAATCGCGCCTTCCGCAGCGGCAAAAGATTCGTGTCCTGCCAAGAAGCAGAAGCATTCGGTTTCTTCGGACAATAGCATTTTGCCCAGATTGCCGTGGCCTAAACCGACTTTTCTGTTTTCCGCAACAGAGCCGGGAATACAGAACGCCTGCAAGCCTACGCCGATATTTGCAGCGGCGGTAGCGGCGGATTTGTCGCCCGTTTTTTCAGCCGCTTTAATAGCGATTGCGGAACCTACCGTATATGCCCATTTTGCGTTTTCAAAGCAGATAGGCTGGGTTTCCTGCGTAATGGTATAAGGGTCAATACCCGCTTTGTCGCAAATTTCTTTACATTCGTCTATGGAAGAAATACCGTATTCTTTCAAAGCCGCCAAAATTTTGCTTTCGCGTCTTTCATAACCTTCAAATTGTGCCATTTTAGTACCCCTCCTTATTCTTTACGCGGGTCAATGTATTTAACCGCGCCGTCTTCGGGTTTAAATCTGCCGTAAGTGCCTTTGGATTTTTCATAGGCTTCGTTAGGAGTTAAACCTTTCTTTATAAAATCGGTCATCTTGCCGAGAGAAACAAATTCATAGCCGATAACCTGATTATCGCTGTCGAGAGCCATTTTTGTGCAGTAACCTTCGGTCATTTCAAGGTATCTTACGCCCTTTTCTTTGGTGCCGTACATAGTGCCTACCATAGAACGAGTTCCTTTGCCCAAATCTTCAAGTCCTGCGCCGATTACTAAACCGTCTTCGGAGAAAGCGGACTGCGAACGACCGTAAACAATCTGCAAAAAGAGTTCTCTCATCGCGGTATTGATAGCGTCGCACACAAGGTCGGTATTAAGCGCTTCCAAAAGGGTTTTGCCGGGGAGAATTTCTGCCGCCATAGCCGCGGAATGAGTCATGCCCGAACAGCCTATCGTTTCGATAAGCGCTTCTTCGATTATACCGTTTTTAACGTTGAGCGAAAGTTTGCACGCGCCCTGTTGCGGTGCGCACCAGCCTACGCCGTGAGTATAGGCGGAAATGTCTTTGATTTCTTTCGCCATTACCCATTTTCCCTCTTCGGGAATGGGAGCGGGACCGTGTTTCGGACCTTTGGCGACACAGCACATTTCTTTAACTTCAGTTGAATACTGCATAGATTATATGCCCTCCAAATTTGTTTAAAATTTTTTTCTTGTTAAGTATAACATAATTTTATCGCTTTTGACAATTATTTTTTATACTATTTATTTGTTTTCGAGCGACCTTTTATAATAAAAAAGATATTGTTGATAATATCCCGAATTATCTTTGAACCTGTCCAGAAAATACTCCGATACTTTGTTTCTTTCTTTTATTGTTCCGTTAAAATTCTCGGCGTAAACTTTCTCTATCCAGGTATCCACGGGAAAACTGTCCGCCCTGTGATAGCCGAAAAGCGTAACGCAGTCGGCAACTTTGGGCCCGACTCCGTAAATACCGACAAGTTTTTTCCTTAATTCTTTTGTGGATAAATCGGAAAGCGTTTCGGGATTAAAGCCCGAAACCATATCGTCCGCAAGTTTTTTGATATATCCCGCGCGATAACCAAGCCCCGCCGAAGTAAAAAACTCAATAGGTTTTTCCGCCATTTTCTCTGCGGTGGGAAAGGAATAAAACTTCACGCCGTCAAACGACCTTTCTTCGCCTAATTTTTCACACAGACCGTTTAAGATTTTTTTAATTCTCGGAATGTTATTGTTTTGCGAAACAATAAACGAAAAAAGCGTTTCGGTCTTATTCTGATTTAATATTCTTATGCCCTTGCCGAGCGTGGCGGAAGTTCTTATTATCTCTTCTTTTTCTTCAAGCGCCGCACGATAAATCGCGTTATAATCCCTTTCCAAGTCAAAATAATCGTAAAAATATTTTTCTTTTTCTATATCGCACTCTATTATCGCTTTGCCGCCGTTATTGTAAGCATAACAACATTTATCGCCCGAAAAAACCAAAAACCCGTCTTTATAAGGGGCGTAACGGAATATCTGCCCGCAGGAAAGCGTGTCTTTAACGCTGAAAAATTGCCCGTCGTAATCAATCTTTTTCATAATAACGATTTTATAAACAAACTTATAAGCAACTAATAAACTATTTTTATATAATAACGTCCTATATTCTATATAAAAAACGTCTTATATAATTTTATATAATAATGTTTATAATAGTAAAATTTTTTATATAAAATAAACTATTCTGATTAAAGAATAAACAAAATAATTATTAAACAATATGAAAAAAGGGCTGAACATTCAGCCCTTAAATTCGGTTAATTTTTGCTGTAAACGCTGACTTTTTTGTCGTCTCTTCCCATTCTTTCGAACTTGACCACGCCGTCAATCAAAGCGTATAACGTATCGTCGCTGCCGATACCCACGTTGTTGCCGGGGTGAATTTTGGTTCCGCGTTGACGAACGATTATTCCGCCGGCAAGAATTTCTTGTCCGTCGGCTCTTTTAATGCCAAGTCTTTTGGAATTAGAGTCTCTGCCGTTTTTGGTGCTACCGCCACCTTTGTGGTGCGCAAATAATCTGAATAAAAACATATTCTCTCCTCCTGTTACTTCGCAGCGATTTCAGTAATCTTAACTGCGGTGAAAGGCTGTCTGTGTCCCTGTTTCTTCCTTTCGTTCTTCTTGGCTTTGTACTTGAAAACTATAATTTTCTTTGCTTTGCCCTGTTCTACGATTTCGCCGACAGCCTTGAAGTTTGCTGCTTCTTTGGCTACTTTGATACCGTTTTCGTCTGCTACCATATGAACGTTAAGTTCTACTTTGTCGCCGACGTTGCCCGAAAGTTTTTCAATCCTGATGGTCTGACCG
>JAEYEN010000047.1 GCA_023403375.1 Bacillota bacterium | reverse complement strand
ATTCATAAGCGGTTCGCCGCCGAAAAAATCCATTTCGAGAATTTTACGGTTTCCGCTGTTCTTTATAAGAAAATCGACCGCGCGGGAAGCGACTTCAAAGGACATATATTCCGCTTTCCCCTTATACTTGCCTTTACCCGCAAAGCAATATTTACAACTTAAATTACAGTCGTGGCAGATATGAAGACAAAGCGCCTTTACAAGGTCGCTCTTTATCGGTCTTTCTTCAACCTGCGGACGGTATAAAAGCCCTTGCTTTTTAAGGTCTTCTATTTCGCCTTCTACTTCTTTTATCGCTTCTTCGGAAACGCCGCTAAGGTCGTAAGGCTCTCCGTTAATCTTTTTTATCACTTCCGAAGTAAACGCGTCGCAAATATGAAGCGAACCGCTCTCCGAATCGAAAAGATAATAATTATCGTCTATGTTAAAAGTATGTACCATTTTCTTCGTTAATAAAAGTTATTTTATAAACACTTATAATTTTGGTGTTGCGTGGAGTTTTTCGCAAAAAACAAGTTCCATATAACAAAAATCAAGGAACGGTATTTTGCCGTTCCCCGATTAAACCTTTTGGGTTAAGTTTTTACTTGGAATTTTTATTGATTTTTGCTTCTCTTTCAAGTTTTTCGCAGTTCTGATTGCCTACCGTACAGGAAGTTTTGCAAGCGGACTGGCAAGTGCTTCTGCATTCACCGCAACCGGTTTCTTTTCTTTCGCAGGGAGTTGCAACTAATTTTATTCTTTTCATTATAATTTTCTCCGTAACTTAATTTATAAATATTTTATTATATCCCGTAAACTTTGTCAAGTTTATTTCGATATTTTTATCATCAGCGATTTGCCTTGCGGTATTACTTACGATTTACCTATAAAATAGACCGCCGCCGCTATCGCGCCGACAACGACAAGCCCCAAAAACACCGTAAACAAAACTCTCCACGGCGAAACGGGGGTTTTACCGCCGGTCTTTCCGTTTGTGCCGTTGATGAAAAAGTTATAAAGTTTTTTCTTGTAGTTAAAGTTTCCGATATACACGGGAAGCATAACGTATTTATACGTAACGCCTTCGTGCTTTGTGGAAACATTAAGATACCCCACGACGTCGTACGTATACTGTTTAAGAATACGCTTTCTCAAAACGTCGTCCATTATGCTTTTCGCTTCGTTCCAGCAATCGGTAATCTCTTTATCGTAGTGATATGCCATAAACCCGAGCAAAAAGTTTTCCTGATAGGCGCAACTTTCACCCGTGGGATAAGGCGATATTTTATCTAACTGCTTCTGATTGAATTTCGAGCCGGCGGTTATAAGAATATCGTCGAACAAGTGAAAGTACTGACCGCTGATATTTCTCCAAACGATATAGGTTTCCACTCGCCTGTTCTTACCGCTCCCGACCGTTCTCGTATGGCGTGTGCCGATACGGCCCGAATATGTAGACGTGGTACGGCTATCGAACGTAAAGCAAGGCGTGTAAACGCCTTTAACGTTTTCGGTAGAGATATTGCGCTTAAACTTTTTGGGCGCAAAAAGACGTTTTTTCGCCCACGCTTTCGCTTTGTCTTTCGCTTCTTCCGCGCCGAACTTAAAAGGCAAAAGTCCGTTTGGTTTTATACCTGCAAGTTCGTCTGTTTTCTGAACGTGCGCGGTGCCGCAGAAAGGACAGGTTTTTGCCGTTTCGCCCTTGCTTAAAACAACTTTCGCACCGCAGTTGTCGCACCTGAAAACGCTTGTTTCGTCTTCCGACCACTGGCGTTCAGAATTAAAGCCCGAAAGCAGGTCTATTTCTTTCGCTTTAAGGTCGTTTGCAAAACTTTGTTTAGTGCCGCAGTGCGAACAGTAAAGCATCTGAGATTCGGGGTCGAAAACCATATTCGCCCCGCAGGACGGACATTTGATAAGTTCCGTTTCTACTCGCTTTTGTTCTTCGCCGTTCTCGTCTAATTCTTTAAAATCTGCCATTTTATTTTAATAAATAAGTTTACAAATAAATTTTGTTTCCGATAAATTATTTTATATCGTTAAGTTCTTCAAGCATTTTCTGTAAGTCTGCGCCGTGAACGCCCGCCGCTTCTCCGACGGTTTCGCCGTGTGCGAGCGCGCAGCCTAAGCAGTGCATACCGTGAGCCATTAAAATTTCGCCTGCATTGGGGTTTATTTGAAGTGCGTCGAATATAAGAGTATTTTCAGTAATTTTTTCCGACATAATTGTATCTCCTTATAATTTTATAAAAAATAAAAGACGAACTTTTATTTTCGCCTTTTATTATATATATTATTTATATTTAAGTCAATCGTTAAAATTAAATTTGTAATTATGTTTTAAATTATTTGTTAAGTAATCCGTTTATAATTTATAAGTTATCTTTTTATAAATTATCTCTTAAACTATTTTAATCCGACGCAATAACGAAATACAAATCCGATGACGAACTAAGCAAACCCAAGATAATCCGATTAAATAATCAAAAAAAGTACCACAATTCAATTATAACTTTTCTGCAACCCTTTTCCGCGGTTAATTATAGTTTTCGGTCAGTTATATCTTTCTTTCAATCAATTATAACTTTCTTGCGATTATAATTTTTTGCCACATTCGGGGCAGAATTTTGCGCCGTCGCCTACTTTTGCGCCGCATTCGGGGCAGAA
>JAEYEN010000085.1 GCA_023403375.1 Bacillota bacterium | reverse complement strand
TAGGCGTTATCGCCGTAACAAGAATAAGTTTTCCGTCTTTGCGCCGATTATCAGTTGCGCTCGGCAAAATTTTTGCCTTATCCGTGCCGTAAACAATTAAATCTTTCTTTTTAATACCAAGTTTTCTCGCTATTTTTACTATGTTTTCCGCTTTAACGCTTTGCGCTATTTCTATATCGCTTAAAATCGCCATATCGCACCCGTTTGTTTTTTTAAACATTGTAACCCATAAACAAAAATTTTGCAATATCTAATTCGCTTTTTTGCCCCGTTAAAATTTTACGTTAAAATTTATCGGGACCAAAAAAGTCTTAAAGCAAAGGCGTTAACTCTTCGGAAACAAAAAATAATAAAAAACGCTTCAAAAACAAATATAAAAAAATAAAAATTTTTTTGCGTAATAAACGGCAAAAAAGTAACCGCCACAAAACTCGGCGGTTACTTTTATCGTTTTTTATGTTTTTATAATTTTAATACAACTTTAACTTTCTATGTAAGCAACGTTTCCATTCATAGCGGCTTTCTATAACTTTCTGTGTAGTTTATGGAAGCATTAGATAATTAAAAGAAAATCCTTAAAAGAATTTTCAAATATAGCGAAAATGTGGAAAGTTAAACAAACGCTTTAACGCCGCGGCTTTTAACAAAAATACGCTTTTTCAACAACTTACAGTTTAGAAAAAAGCGCGGTCTGCGTATTTCTTCCCGCAATGCCGTCTACCGTAAGATTATTGTTTTTTTGGAACTCTCTCACGCTCGCTTCGGTATTCTGCCCGTAAATTCCGTCAGGATTTAGGTCATAACCCGAAACGTAAAGGGCGGACTGTATCAAAAACGTTATATTCCCCCTTGCGCCGCGCCTGACCGTTCGGAGTGCGGCGGCTGTTTTATTGCCGAAAATCCCGTCTACCCGCAGTCCTGCGCCGAATTGTTTATTAAGTTCTATCTGTAAAGCGGTAATTATCGCGCGCTTGGTTCTTTTACCGTATATTCCGTCTACCGCAAGATTAAACCCGTATTCGGAATTTAATCTGCGCTGAATATCGCGTACCACGTCGTTACCAACGTCGGTTACGGGGAAAAGTTCGTTTACGGCGTCGGCAATGGCTATCGCAACCTTTTGGGGGTCGTAAATTTTAAAGTCTTCGTCGTTGTTTATAAAAAACACTTCAACCAGCACGGCAGGCATATCGGTATATCGTAAAATACCCAGATAATCTCCGCCGAATATGTTGGGATAGGTTTTTGCGCCGCGGTTTTTAAAGCCCAGCGCCACAAGATTTTTGTTTATCGCTTCGGCAAGTTCACGCCCTTTCCCCGTAACGCTGTAATAAGTTTCTGTCCCTTCCCCGGGGTTGCCTGCATTAGAATTTAAGTGCAATTCGATAGTAGCCGCCGCGCCCGCTCTGTTTGCGGACAGTGCGTCGTTGTAAATACTTCTGTCCACGTCTGTTACGCGGTTGTTAAGCACCTCGTATCCGCGGTTTTTCAGTTCGGTTGAAAGCGCAAGCGCCATTTCAAGCGTTAAATCTTTTTCAATACGGTTGCCAAACGATGCTCCGGCGTCGCTTCCGCCGTGCCCCGCAAAAACTGCAATAAGCGTCATAATTTTTCTCCTTTACCGTACATTCTATGAGCGATAAAGGAAATTTGCCACCTGTTCCGACGTTTGTCGCCGTTACAGTTCTTTTTCTAACCCGTTTTTATCCATAGTGCTCGAATAAAACTCGTAATCTTCATCAAAATCGTGAATATTGAAAACGCTATGTACTTTATCTACTTCCCACTGTTTTATGTTGTAAATTTTGAAAAACGGAAGCCAGTTGATTCCCTTGTTAAAATGTTTAATCACCGTGTCGGGCTTTATATCGCGCTGCTCGTTGAACCTGCCGTCAAGGTAAAGCCGCGCCGTTGCGGAACGATGAAGCGCCGTCTGGTCGGGCATAAAATATCTGTTTTTGTAAACCTTTTCTCTGCATTTTTCAAAAAGACCCGTTTCACGTATCTTTTTAAGATTTAACAATAAAACTCCCGAATTACAATAATCCTTTGCCACCCAGAATTTCCCCATATAATCAAGCGCCGCGCCGTATTCGTAGTTTTCTACGTCTATACCGTATAAAATATTTATATCCGCGCACGCCATTGTGTCAACGTCGAGATAGATAGCCTTATCTTCCGCTATCACTTCTTTTTTATCCGCCAGAAGCCTTAACAAAGCGTATGGCGTGTAATTAGTCTTGCAATTCTTTCCGCCTGCAAAATATCTCTTAAATTCTTCCGTAAGGTCTACTTTTACCGCCAGACTATCGGAATTAAACTGTTTCAGCGCGTCGTCTAAAACTTTGATTTTTTCATCGCAAACGCTCGTGAAAGAAGGGTTTCCGTCGGTATAATTCATCGTCAGAACATAAACTTTAAGCGCTTCTTTGCTTCTTCTCGCAACGCTCAGCGCGGACAAAAATATGCCCTTAAAAATTTTATCGTTACCGCAATAAATTATGGGAATCATTTTCTTATTCTCCGTTTAACGTTTATCTTTCGCTTGAATAATTCGGGGTAGGCGGCTCTCGTTTGCACTGCGCCGCCGTATAGGTTTACCTGCCTGTTATTTCGCACAAACCGTCTATTTTGGCAGAACCATCTGCTATTTTACCATCACCGTCCGCCTTGGTATAATTATCGGTTTTTCGTCCATTTCGAACGCTTATACAGAACCATCTGACTTTTCGCCCGCTTCGCGCGCTTTGGCAAAACTATCCGTATTTTCAGCGCCGTCGGGCAACTTATCGGTTGAACCCGCCATATCACTCGTATCGGTTTTTGGCGTTACGTCCGTTTTGTCGCCGTTTTCCGTAAAGTCGCCGTCGTCGCCTTTAATATAACAATCGCCGTCCGCCGCAAGACCCGAATTTTTCATTTCGATAAAGGCCTTCTTGTCGTCGCGCCGAAACTTTATTTCTGCCACGATATAGAATACAAAACTGATAGCCAGCGCGAGATAAAAGGTTATAAGTCGCCAGATAAGCATTGCGCCCGTGCTTTCGATACTCAGTCCCAAAGCAAGAATGATATTTGCAAACGCCCATTCTATACCGCCGCTGCTACCGGGGGTAGGCACGAAAACAACCATAGTAATCGCAAAAGCGGACGAGCAGACGACCATAAACAGGTATTTATAACTGACGTCGCCGCCCATTGCCTTTATAACGTAAAAGGTTATGGCGTAGTAAATAAACATAGTTATCGCTTTCATAAAAAAGCAAAAAAAGAAGGTGCCTTTGTGCCGCCATAGTTCTTTGAACGCCTTTTGAGTGTTTTCGGCATACTGCTCGAATTCGCCGAGTTTCGGTTCTAAAAATTTCTTCAAAAATTTAAGTTTTGCAACAAGTTTTGTAAGTTTAACGATAAGTTTTTTAATGTTTCTGCTGGTTCCGAGACTAACCATAAACAAGAACACTAAAAAGTTAATGGAAAAACCTATAATAGCCAAAGTCGTCATCGCCGCCGAATTATCGGTAAACGTGCCGAAATAAAACAGCGAACAAAGCGCATAAATATTCGTAACCAGCATAAATATAACGAAATTCATTATAAGAAGACCGGTAGAATCCGCTACTTTAACTTTTTTTCTGGAAAGCATATACGCCTGCAACGGCTGACCGCCCGTAGAAAAAGGAGTAACGCCGTTAAAAAAATGCTCGGTCATTCCCACGATATAAACGTCTTTTAATTTGACGTCTACCTTTTTGACCTTAAACAGGGCGCAAAGCGGTATGGGATACAGCACAAGGTATAACAGCAAAAGCGCTATCGCAATTAAAACGTATTTTATATCCGCATTGCCCACCGCTCTCATCGTTGCGTTAAAGTCGTTAAAAGACAACACCACCGCAAGTATCGCAACGGTAAGCAACAGGTAAAACACGCATAGTATTATTTTTTTCTTTTTACTCTTTTCCATTATGAAATTCCGTTAAATTTTCGGTCCCCTTTCCGCAACTGTTTCTCGTCCCTGCCGAAAGTTTTTCCGTTCGTCAAAATATATTATTTGTCAAAAATATTCTTAAAGACTTTCTGCCCCGATTTTTTAAGTATCCAGGATATAAATCTCGGTCCGCTTTTTGGGAAAAGTTTGTATATAACGCTCATAAAATGCGCGTCCGCTCCGTAAACCATAAGTCTTTTCTTTCTGACAATGCCACGCACTATCTTTTTGGTCATTTTATCGCGTTCGGACATAAAAGAAGATATAAGTTTATTTTTGTTCATATCTTCCGCCTGATTAGAAAACAAACCCGTTTTGGTAAACCCTGGGCATATACATCCCACGTAAATTTCGGGGTGTTCCAACATAAAACATTCCGTAAAACTTTTGCTCGCCGCCTTAGACGCACTGTAAAGCGTCGTTCCCGCAATGGGGCACAGCGCCACGGAAGACGAAGTGGTAATAAACGCGGGCGTTTTTGACTTAATTATATGCTCGTATAACTCCGAAAAAGAATATATAACCGAATACAAGTCAACGCCAATGCATTTTTCAGCCGTTTCTTCGCCGTAGTGCTCAAACCTGTCGAAAGGCGGCAAAATACCTGCGTTATTGATAACAACGTCCGCCTGCACGTTCTCTTCTTCTAACTTTTCCCTAAGATTTTTCCAACTCTCTCTTTTAGAAACGTCTGACGTAATAAGCGTGAAGTTATCCTTTTTGTCACCGAGCGTTTTTTTGATTTCTTCGAGATTTTTGTCGCTGACGTCAAGTCCTATAATTTTACAATTGTATTTCTCTATAAGCAGTTTTGCAATTCCAACGCCCATGCCGCCCGCCGCACCGCTTAAAATAACCGTTTTATCGCAAATCCATTTCTTTTTCATAAGCGCACCTGTCTTTGATATACATATCTTTTCTGCATAAATATGCCCGTATTTCTCATAAGCATACCCTGTCTCCGCAGTATTCTCGTTCTTAATAAGAATACACGTTCTCCGTAAATACGCCCGCATATTATCTTTTATTATAACTTGTTATATTTATCTCTGTCAAGCCGAAAACTTCTTTTAAGACTTTATTTATAATTTTAAAGACTTTCAGCGTCATATAAAATAAAAGCACCTCGGTAGTTTTATACCGCTCGGGCGCTTTTCTTGTTTTATTTCTTTTTTTTATATTCCGCTTTGCCCTTCTTATATTAAAATTCATAAATATTCCTACGTGATTTTTTATTATTATAACACTGTAAAAAATCGTTTTCAATCGCTTGTAAAAAATTTTTTCATCAAGCGATTTTATATTTTTAAATTGTGAATTTTTATCTTATAAAAATCTATGCGCATACGTCGCTTAAAAACTTTTTATAAATAAAAACAGCCCGACAAAAACTTCGTCGGACTGTCAATTAAAATTTTTTATACCTTTCGCCAGTAATAATCGCTGCTATACTTTTTTAACTTTTCGGAGAGTGCGCCGGAATCATTCATTACAGATTTGCTTACAGTACCTTGGTCTGGATAATACCCCGTTCTTTCATATTTCCAATCTCCGTTTGTCGTTAGAAAAACGTTTTTAAGTCTTGTACAGCCGGCAAAAGCGTACCTTCCGATTGACGAAATGTCGGAAGATAAATATACGGCAAGAACTGATTTCATACCATAGCAACAATAATCTCCGACTTCGCCTAATAAATGAATTTCTTGCAATGAGTTAGGAATCTGATAATAATATGTAGAACGCGCTACCAAATACATTTTTTTGTGACTTATTTTCACTTTCCGTCTGATAATCGAACAAATATAATATTTGCTTGCTGCCACAAGTAAGATTTGTAAGATTTTCGTTGTCTTTGAAAAGTCTACCCGAGAAAGTCGCAGATTTATGAATAGTTAAATTTTTAAGTTCTTTCCATCCAAAAAAGAATTCATTTTCTATTGTTGTAATCGTTTCGGGAACAACAAAGTCAGTAATCCTTTGATTTTGCGAAAAACAAACCGAGTTGGTCTTTTCTGAAACCGAAAGCGTTGTTATTTGTTTACAGTTCAAAAAAACGTCTTTACCAAAATGCGTTAACGATGAAGAAATATTGACCCTTGTGAGATT
>JAEYEN010000076.1 GCA_023403375.1 Bacillota bacterium | reverse complement strand
GAGCATACCCGACGCAAAAGGCGCGCTTATGACGGCGGAATTCCCGAGATATAACGCAAAACTTAATTTTTCCGCAAGCGTCAAAGAGATTGAACCCGTTAAAGAAATTATAAAATCCGTAAGGAATATAAAAGCGAAAACGGGCGCCGCTCCCTCAAAGAAGGTTACGCTTTACGTTAAAACCGAAAATAAAAAACCGCTTAAAGATTGCGGAGTTTATATCTTAAAACTTGCCGGCGTGGACAAGATAGAAATTATCGAAGATAAAAACACGCTCACGGAAAAAACCGTTTCTCAGGTTATAGATAAAATGGAATTGTTTATTCCGCTGGGCGAACTCGTTGATACCGATAAAGAGTTGGCAAGACTTAATAAAGAGCTAGAAAATATCGAAAACGAAGTTAAACGTGCAAGCGGAAAACTTTCAAATAACGGATTTTTGGAAAAGGCGCCGAAGTCTCTTGTGGACGCCGAACGCGAAAAACTTAATAAATATCTCGATATGAGAAATAAACTTATTAAGCAGATAAAAGATTTAAGCGAATAAATTGCCGTAAAAGCAAGTTAAAAACAAAAAGACGAAACATTATATAAATTTCGTTAAAGATTTTAACTATCTTAAACGTCGCCGCCACGCTATAATAAATTTGCTGAGTGAAGAGCATTGCGTTATGGTACGGGCAGGTGTTTAAGCGATAATAAGTAACAAACAATTAAAAATTAAGCAAAGGAATTTAAGAGAGATTTATGTTTGATAAGGCAAAATGGATATGGTATAAAGATACCGTTATAGACAGTCATATAAGTTTTTACGATAAAATAAACTTTAACGGCGAAAAAACCGTTATCAACCTTTCCTGCGACGGCGAGTACGAACTTTACGTAAACGATAAGTTGTGCGGATTTGCAAAATACGGCGACTGGCCTTATAAAAAAGCGGTGGAGAGCGTAGACGTTACAGAATATCTCGTAAAAGGCGAAAACGAAGTCAGAATAAACGTCTGGTATTTCGGCGTGCTTACTTTTAACTATTGCGAAAGTACGCCCGGTCTTATTTACGAAATCGTTGCGGACGGAAAAGTTACGGCATATTCGTCGGAGCAAACGCTTTCTGCGGAAACCGCCGGCTACGTTCAGGGCAGACAGAAACGTATAACCTGGCTTTTGGGTTGGAGTTATACTTTCGATATGCGTAAAAAGGAAGGCGAAAAGTATAAAAGCGTTCCGGCGGAGCAAAAGGGCGGTTTGTATCCCCGTCCCATCAAGCCGCTTTATTTTGACGAGTTCAGAAAGGGCGTTTTAATAGACGAAAGCCGCAATCTTTACGATTTGGGGCTGGAAACCGTGGGCTATCTAAAAATAGTGGCGGAAATCGAAGACGGAAAAACGCTTTGCGTAAGGTACGGCGAACATCTTGGCGAAGACGGCGACGTTTATTGGAGCATGAAAGAAGGTTTTTACGGTTATCGTTACGAAGTACAGATAATCGGAAACGGCAAAAAACAAGAACTGTTTTTCCCTAACCGTATGTTCGGTTGCAGATATCTGGGACTTTGTTGCGACGGAAAGTTCAGCGTAGACAGTATAGGCATACAGGAAGTGATGTATCCGCTCACGCTTAAACCTTATAAAACCAAAACCGAAAAAAGACAGAAAATTTACGATACGGCGGTCAGAACGGCAAGACTTTGCATACACAGCCACTACGAAGACTGTATCATAAGAGAACAGGCGGACTATTCTCTGGACGGAATGTTGCAAATGCGTTACGGCTACGATATGTATGAAGACACTTATTTCCAACGCAGCGCGCTTATGCTTATGAACGACGCAAGACGTGCAGACGGATTTTTGCCTATAACAGCGCCTACGTCCTGCATTAAAGTTATACCCTCGTTTTCGCTTTATCATATCGTCGGCGTAAACGAATACGTTAAAAAGACGGGCGATAAAGAGTTTGCGGCATATTGCGAAGACAGGTGCGAACAGGTTTTACGCGCCGTGATGAAAACCGAGCAGGACGGACTTTTCGAGTGCTATCCCGAATGTGAAGAGTATTGGAATTTCTACGAATGGGTAGACGGTCTGTCGGGCGGCGGCGACCCCGTAAACTGCATAAATAATTTAACTATTCTTTACGGTATTCAGAGTTTTTGCGAAATCCTTGATTGCCTTGGCAAAACCGAAAAAGCGAAAAAATATCTCGCCGTGGCGGAAAAGTTAAAAGAAAAGATAAACGAGAAATTCTATAACGCCGAAAAGGGGTTGTACGTTACTTATAAAAACGGTATGTGCCATCAATACGTCAACTCGCTTGCCGTTATAACGGGCGTGGCGGATAAAAACAAGGCGGAGATTATCTTTGATAAAATAATCAAAAAATCCCCCGGGATTATAGAAGCAAGTCTGAGTATGATTCCTTTCACTTTCGAAGCGATGATTATGACGGATAAAGAAAAATATAAAGATTATATTTTAAATGTTACGGACTCGCTCTGCCAATATATGCTTGACAGGGGCGCGACAAGTTACTGGGAAACCATCAAAGGCGCAGAAGATATGGAAGGCTGCGGCAGTCTGTGCCACGGTTGGAGCGCTTTCGCCGTCAGATATTACAGACTTTTCAATTGTTAAAAAACAACAAAATTCTGCAAATTTTTCACAGAAAATGTTAAAAAATCGTTCTTTGAAATAAAGAACGATTTTTTGCTTTAAAATAACGAAAAAATACGATAAAAATGGCAAAAATATGAAAAATCAATATTGACTTTTAGCGGCGGTTGTATTATTATATTTATAAATTATATATATTACTCGGAGGATAACTTTTAAAATGGACTACAAGAAAAGCGATTGGCGCAAAAGTATGACTATTAAAATCGACTATAATAACATGATGGCGGAATACGTCGGAAAGGAACAGGGTTTTACTTCCGACGATTTTGATGAAAATAAAAAACTTGTCGCCGCCGCTTATAAAAACGTTGCCGAAAATCGCGGTAAAGGAATGATGGGATGGACGGAACTTCCGTATAATCAGAAAGAAATCGTTGCGGACATCATTGCCACCGCAAAAGATATAAAGAAAAAATTCGATAATTTCGTAGTGCTGGGAATCGGCGGTTCTGCTTTGGGTCCGATAGCGGTTTTTCAGGCGCTTTGTCATTTAAGACATAACGAACTTCCCAAATCGAAACGTAAAGCCCCCAAACTTTATGTTGAAGACAACGTAGACCCCGAGAGAATGGCGGCGTTGCTTTCTGTGCTCGACCTGGATAAAACGGTGTTCAACGTCGTTACCAAAAGCGGCGCGACGAGCGAAACCATGTCGCAGTATCTTATCATTATGAATATTCTTAAAGAAAAATACGGCGACAAAGCGAAAGAGCATATGATTGCCACCACTTCCATGAGTAAGGGCAACCTTATAAAGATAGCGAAAGAAGAAGGACTTAAAACGTTCTATATTCCCGACGGAGTAGGCGGCAGATTTTCCGAACTTTGCCCCGTAGGGCTTCTTCCCGCGGCGGTTTGCGGTATAGATATAAAGGCTATGCTCGCAGGCGCGGCATATATGGACAAATTGTGCAAAAACAAGGACTTAAAGAAGAATCCCGCATTGATATCCGCCTTGCTTGAATATATTGCTATGAACAGGGGTAAGAACATTTCCGTTATGATGCCTTATGCGGATAGTTTGAAATATATATCAGACTGGTATTGCCAACTCTGGGGCGAAAGCCTTGGCAAAGCGGTCGATAAAAACGGCAATCTGGTCTATGCCGGACAAACTCCCGTTAAAGCGCTCGGCGTTACGGACCAACATTCTCAGGTTCAACTTTACAGAGAAGGACCTTTCGATAAAGTTATAACCATTATAGCGGTTGAAAATTTCCGCGCAAACGTAGAAATAAGCAAGGGTTGCGACGCTATACCCGACGTTAATTTCCTTTGCGGACATACGATGAACGAACTCATTACTACGGAAAGAAAGGCGACCGAATACGCTCTTACTACGGCGAAAAGACTTAATTATACGATAACTCTTCCCGAAGTAAACGCGTTTACGATAGGCGAACTTTTATACATGTTTGAAATGGAAACGGCTTTCACGGGGGCAATGCTTAATATCGACACGTTCAATCAACCCGGCGTAGAAGGCGGCAAGAACGCAACTTACGCGCTTTTCGGCAGAAAAGGGTACGAAAGCACTAAAAAAGAAATGGACGAAGCTCCAAAGAAAAATCCCGAATATATTTGTTAACGAGGTTTTAGATGTCAGTCGGTATAGGTAACAGGGCGGGAAGAGAAGATTTACCCGTATATTTGTTTCATCAGGGTACAAATTACAATGCGTATGATTTCATGGGCGCGCATTTCGGCGAGAAAGACGGAAAGAAAGGAGTCTTTTTCAGAACGTGGGCGCCTAACGCAAAATCCGTTTCGGTCGTAGGAGATTTCAACGAATGGAAACCGAACGTTAATCCTATGGAACGCATAAGCGACGGCGGTATTTACGAAGCGTTTATCGAAGGTCTTAAAGAGTACGACAATTACAAATACGCCGTAACTAATCTAAAAACCGTATTTAAGGCGGACCCGTACGCGTTCCATTCGGAAACGCCTAGCGGCACCGCTTCAAAGGTGTATGATTTAGAAGGTTACGAATGGCAGGACGGCGAATTTATGGCTGCAAAAACCACGCCGTACGATAAGCCGATGAATATTTACGAAATAAACCTTGCTTCCTGGAAGCGCCACGGCGATAAGTATTATACTTACAGAGAACTTGCCGACGAACTTGTTAACTACGTTTACGATTTAGGTTACACACACGTTGAGTTTATGCCCGTTTCGGAATATCCTTTCGACGGGTCGTGGGGGTATCAGGTAACGGGGTATTATGCGATAACTTCCCGTTTCGGAACGCCCAAAGACTTTATGTTTTTGGTTGACAGTTTCCATAAAAAGGGTATATCGGTCATTGTGGATTGGGTGCCTGCGCACTTCCCCAAAGACGAACACGGACTTTTTGAATTTGACGGAACGTCCTGCTACGAAAATCAGGGCTGGGACAGAAAAGAGCATAAAGCGTGGGGCACGAGAATATTCGACTGGGGCAGAAACGAAGTTCAGAGTTTTCTGATTTCCAACGCGCTCTTCCTGCTTGATAAATTCCATATCGACGGACTCAGGGTAGACGCGGTGGCTTCTATGCTGTATCTCGACTACGACAGAAAACCCGGCGAATGGATACCCAACGAAAACGGCGGCAACTATAATTTGCAGGCTATCGCGTTCCTTAAAAAACTTAACACCGTTGTATTCGGTAAATTCCCCGACGCGCTTATGATAGCCGAAGAATCGACCGCTTTTCCGCTTATCACAAAACCCGTGAATATCGGCGGACTCGGTTTTAACTATAAATGGAATATGGGCTGGATGAACGACGTGCTTTCCTATATGCAGTGCGACCCGTATTTCAGAAGCGGAAACCATAATAAAATGACCTTTTCTATGTGTTACGCTTTTTCCGAAAACTATATTCTTCCCATTTCGCATGACGAAGTGGTGCACGGCAAACGCTCGCTTTTGGATAAAATGCCGGGCGATATACAAAGTAAGTTTGCAAATCTCCGCGCGTTTATGGCGTATATGTTTGCTCACCCCGGAAAGAAACTTTCCTTTATGGGCAGCGAATACGGTCAGTTCAAAGAGTGGAATTATCAGGAAGGCTTAGAGTTTTTTATGACTAAATTCGATATGCATAAAAAACTGCTTAACTATAATAAAGACTTAAACAAAATATATAAAAACACACCCGCGCTTTACGAGATAGAAGATTCGTGGGACGGATTTACCTGGATTTCCGCAGACGAGAAAGACAACAACGTTATTTCGTTTATAAGAAGAGATAAAAAGAGTAACTCCGTTGCGGTTATATCTAACTTCTCGGGCAGAGATTATGAAAAATACAGACTTGGTTTAGACGCAGGAACTTATAAAATAATTCTTAATTCGGACGATAAGGTGTTCGGCGGACAAGGCAGCGTTAAAGGTAAGACCTTTAAAACGACTAAAAAACCCGCTCACGGTAAAAAAACTTCGGTCTGCTTTACTTTGCCTAAATTTACGACGGTGTATTTTATAAAAATAAACTGACGTCGTAAATAACGTGTTTTCAAAAATAACGCGTTTTCGTTAATAAATGATTTTCAAAATTAACGTGTTTTTGTTAACAAAGTGTTTTCAAAAATAATCTGTTGTCGGAAATAAATTGTTGACGGATATAACCTGATTTCAGAAATGAATTGTTATTGAGAACAGAGAAATATTATTGAAAACAGGAAAATACAAATACCGAAGATAAGTTAATGACAGGTATCGAAAATAATTGTATAAACGCCTGTTGCAAAATAAGATAAATCGAATATAAAACAGGATTAAAAAATTGTTATCATCTTAAAGGAGATATATATTTATGATAAGAAGGAAAAAATGTGTCGCAATGCTTTTGGCGGGCGGACAGGGCAGCAGGCTCTACGCTTTAACCAACAACATTGCAAAGCCTGCGGTTTCGTTTGGCGGCAAATACAGAATTATCGACTTTCCGCTTTCCAACTGCGTAAATTCGGGTATAGATACCGTCGGCGTTTTAACGCAGTATCAACCGCTGTTGCTTAACGATTATATCGGTAACGGTCAGCCTTGGGACTTGGACCGTTCTTTCGGCGGCGTGCATATACTTTCGCCTTATCAGGGCAAACACTCTTCGGACTGGTATAAGGGCACCGCAAACGCCATTTACCAGAATATGCACTTCTTAAAGCAGTTCAACCCCGAATACGTGCTTATTCTGTCGGGCGACCATATTTACGAAATGAATTACGCTACAATGCTTAACTACCACATTCTGAATAATGCGGATTGTACGATTGCGGCGATAGAAGTTCCGTTGGAAGAGGCTTCCCGTTTCGGAATACTTAACACTAATAAAGACGGCAGTATTTACGAATTTGAAGAAAAGCCCAAACATCCTAAATCTACGCTTGCTTCTATGGGTATATATATATTCACTGCGGAAAAACTTTATAAATATCTTGAAGAAGACGCTAAAAAGGCGGATACGCATAACGACTTCGGTAAAGACATACTCCCTTGTATGTTGAATAACGGCGAAAAGATGATGGCTTATCGTTTTGAAGGGTATTGGAAAGACGTAGGAACGATAGATTCTCTTTACGAAGCGAATATGGATTTGCTCGGCGATTCGCCCAAATTCGATATAACGGACACCACTTGGAAAATTCAGTCCAGAAGTCCGCTCGCACCCCCGCACTTTATTGCGGACGGCGCAAAAACTATAAACAGTATAATAATGTCCGGCTGTGAAATTTACGGCGCGGTTGAAAACTCCGTGCTTTCCAACAGCGTAACGGTTAAAAAGGGCGCGACCGTTAAGAACAGTATAATTATGGCGGACGTTGAGATAGGCGAAAACGCAACAATCGAATACGCAATAATTGACGAACATACCAAAATAGGTAAAAACGCGGTTGTCGGCGAAGAGAAGTCTAATAATAAAGGCATTGCCGTTCTTGGCAGAAACATCACGGTAGAAGACGGCGCGGTAATAAGCGGCGGCGCGATGATAGAAAAAGACGTCGTAAAGGAGGGAAAATAATATGAGAGCAGTAGGAATTATTTTTTCTAACATACACGATAACAACGTTCCCGAACTCGCGAGAATAAGAACTTTGGGTTCTATTCCTTTCGGCGGCAGATACCGTTTGATAGACTTTCCGCTTTCCAATATGGTAAACTCCGGCATAGACACGGTGGGTATTATAACGAAAAACAATTATCAATCGCTTATGGACCACGTCGGCAGCGGAAAGGACTGGGATTTGGCAAGAAAAGACGGCGGCTTGATATTCTTACCGCCTTACGGCGATTTGGGAAACAACACGCTGTATAATTCCAGATTGGAGGCGTTAAAGGGCATTACCAACTTTATTTCGAGAGCAGACGAAGAATACGTTGTTATGTGCGATTGCGACACCGTTTGCAGAATAAACTTTAACGACGTTATAGAACAGCATATCAAAAATCACGCGGATATGACGCTGGTTTATAAAAAACTCAATAAATCCGAGATACCCGAAGGCACCGCCGTTCAGGACTTTGTTTTAGAAGGCAACAGAATAGTCAATATCAACTATATGACCGAACTCGATAAAGACAATATGAACGTATTCTTAAATATGTTCGTAATGAAAAGGTCTTTGCTTCTTAACGTGGTTATGGATAGTATCTCGCATAATAAACATCATTTTACGGCAGACGTGATTTCGCCCAACTTAAAGAGTATGAAAATTTACGGCTACGAACATACGGGATATTATACGGGCATAACTTCGCTCGGCGCATATTTTAAGGGCAATATGAGTCTTCTGGACGCCGATAACAGACACGAATTGTTTGGCGACAGATGTGTGTTCACTAAAATACGCGATTCCGCGCCTACAAAATACGGCAACAGCGCAATAGTTAAAAACTCTATGATAGCCGACGGTTGCGTAATAGAAGGCGAAGTTGAAAACAGCATTATATTCAGAAACGTTAAAGTCGCAAGGGGCGCGGTTATCAAAAACAGTATAGTAATGCAGAATACCGTGCTTGGCGAAAACGCTTCGCTTAACTACATAATAACCGATAAAAACGTTGTGGTAAGGGATAAAAAATGTCTTTCCGGCACGGATATTCATCCGTTCTATATCGGAAAAGGCATTATGGTATAAACTTAAAACCGTATAAACTTAAAATCGCCGATTTTAATTTGTCCGCTTTTAACTTATCCGCAATTTGAATTTTTGGTTTTGGACCGATTATTTCAGTTTGCAAAATTAAAAATGGCGAAAAAGGGCATTCGGCTAAAATCGCTGTCATGCGGCTATAATTATTTGTATTATATTAGTATTATCAAGGAGTTGTATAAATGGAAAATAAAAATAAAACCGTTGTGAAAACGCTACCTAAAATAGAACAGAAAAAGAGCGGCAAACTTCCCGAAATAGTTGTTTCCGATAAGAAAAAAGTTGTATTTATAGGAACGGAAGCAACGCCTTTTATTGCCACGGGCGGTCTTGCTGCCGTGCTCGGCAGTTTACCCAAAGCGATAGCGGCAAACGGCAATTACGACGTAAGCGTTATTTTGCCTTTGTACGGAAATATCAGTCAGGAATTTAAATCGCAATTTAAGTTTTTGGCGAATTTTAACGTTTCCGTTGCTTGGAGATGGCAATACTGCGGCGTATTTTTCTTTGAATATCAAGGCGTAAAATTCTACTTTATAGATAACGAATATTATTTCAAAAGAGAAGGCAATATCTACGGGTTTTACGATGACGGCGAAAGATTTTCTTTCTTTTCCCGCGCGGCGCTCGATACGATAGCAAGACTGGACATTTATCCCGACGTTTTGCATTGCAACGACTGGCAGACCGCGGCAGCGATTATTTTCCTTAAAGGAATGTATTTCGGCGACGAAAAGTTCAGAAGAATAAAAACAGTTTTCACCATTCATAACATAGAATATCAGGGAGTGTTCGGTATGGATACGTACGAATCTTTATTCGGATTCAGCGATTCCATAAGAAACTTTGTGGAATTTGACGGTTGCGTAAACCTTATGAAAGGCGCAATTGAAATGTCCGATATAGTTTCTACCGTAAGTCCCACTTATGCGGAAGAACTTAAAAACGCATATTTTGCGCACGGTCTGGAAAATATTATTAACCGTAACGCATATAAATTCAGGGGTATTCTTAACGGAATAGACGTCGATTATTATAATCCCGAAACGGATAAATATCTGTTTAAGAATTATTCCGCTTCCGATTTGTCGGGTAAAGCGGTTTGTAAAGCAGAATTACAGAAAATGCTTAATTTACCCGTCAGGGCAGACGTTCCGATAATCGCAGTCATATCAAGACTTGTTTCGCACAAAGGTCTGGACCTTATACGTTGCACCATAGAAAGTCTTTTGGACCAAGACGTGCAGGTCGTAATTTTAGGCAAGGGCGAAGTAGGTTACGAAAACTTTTTCAATCATATAGCATATTGTTATAAAGGAAAATGCGTTTCGATAATTGCGTTTAATCAGGATTTATCCAGAAAGATTTATTCCGGTGCGGATATTTTCCTTATGCCGTCTAAAATGGAGCCGTGCGGACTTTCCCAGATGATAGCAAGCAGATACGGCACCGTGTCTGTCGTCAGAGAGACGGGCGGTCTTAACGATAGCATAAAAGCGTATACGGGAAATAGCGGAAACGGTTTTACTTTCCACGACTATAACGCGCACGATATGCTTTACGTTATAAATGAAGCGATAAGAACTTATAAAGATAAGTCTACGTGGAAAGACGTTCAGCACCGCGCTATGACGACTGACTTTTCTTGGAAAAATCAGTCCAAAGAATACGAAAAACTTTACGAGAAATAAGTCGCAAACAAAAAATTGTGTAACCTATAACACAACAAACTAAAAAACAGCGTTTTAAAAACGAAAGAACTCTGTAAAAATATCTCATATAACGGGGAAAATGTGAAATTTTTTAACAGGAGAAATAAATGAACAATATTACCGAGAAAGACGCGGAGACGCTTATAGAAGGAAAACTTTCCAAATATTTCGGCGTTACGCCCAAAGAGGCAACAAAAGAACAGGTATATAAAGCCGTCGTTATGTGTGTGAAAGATATGCTTTTGGAAAAAAGGTCGTCTTTCAACAAAAAGTATCGCTCTAAGGGCGGCAAAAGGGTGTATTACCTTTGCATGGAATTCTTGCTTGGGCAATCGCTTAAAAATAATACCTATAATCTCAGCATACAGGACGCGTTTGACAGCGTTTTGAAAAACAAATATAACTTGTCGCTTGAAGATTTATACGAAATAGAACCCGACGCAGGTCTTGGTAACGGCGGTCTGGGCAGGCTTGCCGCTTGCTTTATGGACGCGCTCGCCAGCCAGAACTATCCCGCAATGGGCTACTCCATAAGATACGAATACGGTCTTTTCAAACAAAAAATCGTAGACGGCTGGCAAATGGAACTTCCCGATATTTGGCTCCCCGGCGGAGAAGTGTGGCTTACCCCCAGACTTGATAAAACGTTCAAAATCAAATTTGACGGACATATCAAAGAACACTGGACTGAAAAAGGTCTTATCGTAGAGCACGCAGACGCAAAAGAAGTTGAAGCGGTTGCTTACGATATGATGATTTCCGGTAAAGACAGCGACGCGGTTTCCGTTTTAAGACTTTGGAAAGCGCAGAATATCAGAGACTTCGATATGAAAACCTTCTCGCAGGGCGATTATATGAGAAGTATGCAGGAAGATAACGAAGCAGACCTTATTTCCAAGGTATTGTATCCTTCCGATAACCATTTTGAAGGAAAATCTTTAAGACTTAAACAGCAATATTTGCTTGTTTCGGCGTCTTTGCAGGATATTTTGCAAGACCATAAAAAGAGATACGGCTCTTTGGCAACGCTTCCCGATAAAGCGGCTATTCATATTAACGACACGCACCCCGCACTTTGTATCCCCGAACTTATGCGTATCTTAATAGACGAAAACGGCTTTACGTGGGAAGACGCGTGGAGTATCGTTACCAGAACGGTCGCATACACTAACCATACGGTTATGAGTGAAGCTTTGGAAAAATGGAATGAAGACCTTATCGCAAGAAGATTGCCGAGAATTTATTCCATTCTGAAAGAGATAAACGAACGTTTCTGCGCTGAAATGTGGGGCAAATTCCCCGGCGACTGGGCAAAAATCGAAAGAATGAGTATTTTCTCGCACGACCAGATAAGAATGGCAAATCTTTCGGTTGTTGCTTCTCATAAAGTAAACGGCGTTTCCAAACTCCACAGCGAAATCATAAAGAACAGCATTTTCAAAGATTTCAACGACGTGTGGCCCGAAAAGTTCACAAACGTTACAAACGGTATCGCGCACAGACGTTGGCTTTGTCAGTCCAACCCCGAACTTTGCGACTTACTTAACGAGTGCATAGGCGACGGATACGTTATGGATGCGGCAAAACTTATCGATTTCAAGAAGTTTGAAAACGATAAAACCGTTCTTACGAGATTAAACGAGATTAAAAAGACTAAAAAATTGCAGTTCTGCAATTATGCGTCCCGCACGCAGGGGTTTGTTATCGACCCCGAAACTATGTTCGACGTTCAGGCAAAACGTATGCACGAATATAAACGTCAGTTGTTGAACGCTTTGTACATCATTTCGCTTTACGAAGACCTGAAAGAAAATCCCGATATGGAAATGACGCCTAAAACGTTCATTTTCGGTGCGAAAGCGGCGCCCGGATATTACTTTGCAAAACAGATAATCAAACTTATTTATTGTTTAAGCGAAGATATAAGAAAGAATCCTAAAATAAACAAAAAATTAAACGTTGTTTATATGGAAGATTATTGCGTGTCTATGGCGGAAAAACTTATGCCTGCTACCGAGATTTCCGAACAGATTTCTCAGGCGGGAAAAGAAGCAAGCGGCACGGGCAATATGAAATTTATGATAAACGGCGCGCTTACTATCGGAACGCTTGACGGCGCAAACGTAGAAATGCAGGAAGCGTGCGGAAAAGACAATATCTTTATATTCGGTTTAACCGCAAAAGAAGTAGATAAACTTTGGACGCAGGGCTATAACGCAAGCGTATATTATGCGGACAATAAACGTTTGGAAAAGGTTATAAACAGTCTTAACCGCGGCTTTAACGGAGTATCTTTTGCCGACATATCGAGATATTTGTTGACGGGCAGCCCCGTTGCGGACCCCTATATGTGTCTTGCAGACTTTGGCGCATACCACGATATTCACGAAAAAGTGGATAAAGTTTATGCGGATAAGATGACCTGGGCGAAGAAAAGCCTTAATAATATTGCCACTTCGGGAATATTTGCAAGCGACAGAGCCATAAGAGAATATGCCGATAATATCTGGCATTTAAAGAGAATTAAATAATGTTTTATTATAACCCCTTGGATAAATTCTGCAAAAGCGTTACGGGGGCGGCAACCGAAAACGAAAAAATAGTTTTCAGAGTGAAAGCCGACTTCGAGTCGCTTGTTCTTGTGGTAAAAAAAGACAACGCTATCAGCGATGATTTTTATCCTATGACGAAAAGCGGAGATTTCTTTGAAAGAGAAATCTCTTTTTCGCGTGGGTTGTATTTTTATTCTTTTTACATAGGCAACGGCTTTTATATAGGTTTATCCGAAAATTATTCGGCGGAAGTATCCGAGAAACCGTCGCCCTTTCAACTTACGGTGTACGATAAAGACTATACCGTTCCCGATTGGCTCAGCGGCGGCATAATTTATCAGATTTTCCCGGATAGATTCAATAGGGGCGAAAAAGAGAAAAAGTTATCCGACGGACAAGTTCTTCATATGAGCCTTAAAGATACGCCCGAATTTTTGCCCGACGAGAACGGAAAAGTTAAAAATTGCGACTTTTTCGGCGGAGATTTTAAGGGAATTATCAATAAAATTCCGTATATCGCAGGGCTTGGCGTTACCGCAATTTACTTAAACCCCATATTCAAAGCATATTCTAATCATAGATACGACACGGGCGATTATATGACGATTGACCCGCTTTTGGGCGACGAATCGGACTTTAAAAATCTTATATCCACGGCAAACGAATACGGCATAAAAATTATTTTGGACGGCGTGTTTAATCACACGGGCGACGATAGTTTGTATTTTAATAAATACGGTCATTATAATTCAGTCGGGGCGTATCAGAGCGTAGATTCGCCTTACGCCAATTGGTATAAATTTATAAATTATCCCGATACTTACGAATCATGGTGGGGAATAGACGTTCTGCCTGCGCTTAACAAATCGGACGAGGGCTTTACGGAATTCCTTACAGGTCAGAACGGCGTTATAGAAAAATATTCTAAAATGGGTATAGGCGGCTGGCGATTAGACGTTGTGGACGAAATTCCCAACGAGTTAGTTAAAAAAATTCGCAACGCGGTAAAACGTAATAATCAAAACGCGATAATAAT
The DNA here is from genome assembly GCA_023403375.1 of Bacillota bacterium. Lineage (GTDB taxonomy): Bacteria > Bacillota > Clostridia > Christensenellales > Borkfalkiaceae > UBA1259. Next base: position 372 of record JAEYEN010000076.1, on the reverse strand, counting down.
AGGCGAAGTGTGGGAAGACGCCACGAACAAAATTTCTTACGGGAAGAGAAGAGAATACTTTTTGGGCGACGAATTGGATTCCGTAATGAATTATCCGCTTAAAAACGCTATTCTGGGTTTTGTTAAAGACGGCAATGCGGAAAGACTGAGTTTTGCTGTAAAAGAACAAATAGACCACTATCCGCTTAACGCGCTTAACAGTTTAATGAATATATTGTCTACTCACGATACGTTCAGGTTGTTATCCGCCGTCGGCGGTGTAGACGTGGACGGGCTTACAAAAAGCGAAATGGCAAACGTTAAAATCCCCGATATTTTAATGGAAAAAGCCAAATTCAGACTTAAAGCGGCTTCCTTGTTACAATATACTTT
>JAEYEN010000068.1 GCA_023403375.1 Bacillota bacterium | reverse complement strand
CATTTATATAGACGAAATAGATAAAATCGCGCGTAAATCCGAAAACGTTTCCATTACGAGAGACGTATCGGGCGAAGGCGTGCAACAGGCGCTTCTTAAAATTATCGAAAGTACCGTTGCAAACGTTCCCCCGCAGGGCGGAAGAAAACATCCGCAGCAGGAATGTATAAGAATAGATACGACGAACATTCTGTTTATTCTCGGCGGCGCATTCGTGGGGCTTGACGAAATAGTATCTAAACGTAAAGAAAAATCTTCTTTGGGCTTTGGTGGAAATATAAACGTTAAGAAGGAAAAGGATTTAGAATATTTGCAGGAAGTTCAGCCGCAGGACCTTATTAAATACGGCCTGATTCCCGAATTCGTCGGGCGTGTGCCGATAACCGTAGGGCTTCATCCGTTAGATGAAAACACGCTCGTCAATATTCTTACCGAACCTAAAAATGCGCTCGTTAAACAGTATAAACGTCTTATCGGGCTCGATAACGTAGATTTGGAAATTACCGACGACGCTGTGAGAGCGGTTGCTAAACGCGCCATAGAACTTAACACGGGCGCAAGGGGACTTCGCACCATTCTGGAAAACCTTATGTTAGACACTATGTACGATATTCCGTCGGAAGAAAACGTCGATAAAGTCGTTATAGACGAAGACGTGGTGAATAATAAGGCAAAACCCAAAATCATCAAAAAAGAGATAGCGTAATTCAAGCGCAAAATTCCATTCGGCGTAAATTATAGTCATAGAAGTTTATAAATTAAATCATAGAACTTTATAAAAGAAAATTATAAAGTTTTATAAATTAAAATTGTAAAAGTCTATAAAAAATTATAAAGATTTACAAATTAAAACTATAAAAGTCTATAAAAAATTATGAAAATTTATAAAAGCGGGCGGCAAAACCGTCCGTTTTTTATTAAGTTTTCTATTAAGGTTTCCATTAAGTTTTTCATTAGATTTTTTATTTGAGTTTTTGTTTAATCTGTTTCTGTCCGATGGGGAAAACCGTCTGAAAATCTTGCGTTTTCGCAAAAAAACGACGCTTTTTGGTCGTCTATAAAAAATTATAAAAATTTATAAAAAAATTAAAAAATATATAAAAAACTTAATAAAAACGTTTGACAAAGATTTACGGTTTTATTATAATGAATAGGCTGTGTAATCTGGGTTGAAGCGGGAAGTTACTTCAAATCGTGCAGAACGAAAGATAATTTCCGCCGACAAGTGTGGGGGCAAGACCCCTGCGACTAACTTCAAAAGGACGGAGATAGTATAGGTCATTCGCAGCGACTTAAAAAAGTTAAGTATCGGCGAATGATTTTTTTATTGAAATTTTTTTTGACACACACGGCAGAGTTTACAACAGCAACAAAACAATCAAAGTTAGGTAAAAAAGGAGTACGAAAAACATGGCAAGTCAGAAAATCAGAATTAAACTGATGTCTTACGACAGCGAAATGCTCGATTTGGCGGCGGCAAGAATAGTCGAAACAATGAAAAAATCGGGCGCGAAGATAAGCGGACCCATTCCGCTTCCCACGGAGAAGGAAATTGTAACCATTCTTCGTTCGCCCCACAAATATAAAGATTCGAGAGAACAGTTCGAAATCAGAACTCATAAAAGACTTATCGACATCTATTCGCCCAACGTTAAACTGTTAGACAGCATTAACCTTCCCGCAGGCGTAGATATCAAAATCAAACTGTAACAAATAAACATTATATATTATCGGAGGTGAACTTTATCTATGAATAAAGCAATCATTGGCAGAAAGTTAGGGATGACGCAGTTGTTCTCCCAAGACGGCAAAGTAATTCCGGTAACGGTTATCGAGGCAGGTCCTTGCCCCGTCGTTCAGGTAAAGACTTTGGAAAAAGACGGTTATTCCGCAGTTAAACTCGGATTTGACCAAGTCGCTGAAAAAGAACTCAACAAACCCGAACTCGGGTTGTTCAAAAAAGCGAACGTGGCACCCCAGAAAGTTCTGAAAGAATTCAGACTCGAAGGTGCCGAAACGATGCAGGTCGGCAGCGTTATCGACTGCGACGTGTTCCAGGCGGGCGATAAAATCGACGTATCCGGCACGACGAAAGGTCATGGCTTTACCGGCGTTATCAAAAGATGGAACAATCACAGACTGAAAGAAACCCACGGCGTAGGCCCTGTACACAGAGAGGTCGGTTCTATGGGTGCAAACAGTTCCCCGTCGAGAGTATTCAAGGGTAAACACATGCCCGGTCAGTACGGACACGAAAACGTTACCGTATTAAATCTCGAAGTGGTAAAAGTCGATAAAGAAAGAAACGTAATTTTAGTTAAAGGCGCGGTCCCCGGACCCGTTAAAGGAATCGTTACGTTGAGAAACAGCGTTAAAGCGTAAGGAGAAAGAATATGCCTAGTGTAAAATTATATAATATGAACGCAAGCGAAGTCGGCACGCTGGAACTTTCCGATTTATTTAACGCAGAATATAACGAATCGGTAATTCATCAGGCAGTCGTTTCCAGACTTGCTAACGAAAGACAGGGTACGAAAAGCACTCTTACCCGCAGCGAAGTTCGCGGCGGCGGTGCTAAACCGTGGAGACAAAAAGGAACGGGCAGAGCAAGACAGGGCTCTATCAGAAGTCCGCAATGGGTAAAGGGCGGCGTTGTATTCGCTCCCAAGTCCAGAGATTTCTCCAAAAAGATGAACGTTATGGCTAAAAGGGTTGCGCTTTTCTCGGCACTCTCTCAGAAAATCAGAGACGACGAAGTTATCTTTATCGACGATATAAAGGTAGCGGCACCCAAAACCAAGGAAATTGCTAAATTCTTAAAAGCGTTTAACCTTGACAAAACCGTTCTTATCGTTATGGACAACTCCGACGAAGCGGTATTGAGAGCGTGCGCGAACATATGTGCCGTAAGCACTATCGCGGTTAACCAGATTAACACGTACGACGTTGTTAAAAACGCTAAAATAGTTATTTCCAAAAAGGCTGTCGAACAAATTCAGGAGGTCTACGGAGAATAATGGCTGCACACGATATAATAATTAAACCCCTTCTCTCCGAAAAGAGTTATCAGGGTATCAAAGATAAGAAATACGTCTTTATAGTTGCTAAAAACGCCAACAAAACTCAAATCAAACTTGCCGTAGAAGAAATTTTCGGCGTAAAAGTTGAAAAAGTTAACACGGCTGTCGTCGGTGGCAAACTTAAAAGACAAGGAAAGTACGAAGGCTATACGCCCGACTACAAAAAGGCTGTCGTTCAGCTCAAAAAAGATAGCAAGTCGATAGAATTCTTCGATTCGTTGTCTTAATTCTAACGGAGGAATACAAAATGGCTATTAAAAGATATAAACCGACTTCGTCGGCACGTCGTTTTATGTCCGTCAGCACTTATGATGACATAACGACCACGAAGCCCGAAAAATCTCTTCTCGAAGACCAGAGAAAAAGCGGCGGCAGAAATGCTCAGGGTAAAATAACCGTTCGTCACATCGGCGGCGGAAACAGAACCAAATACCGTGTAATCGACTTCAAGCGTCAGAAAGACGGTATCCCCGCAACCGTAAAATCCATCGAATACGACCCCAACCGCAGCGCGCACATAGCTTTGCTCGTTTATGCGGACGGAACCAAAACTTATATTCTTGCTCCTATCGGACTTAAAGTGGGCGACAAGGTTATAAGCGGCGCGATGGCAGACATCAAAGCGGGCAACGCTCTTCAACTTAAAGATATCCCCGTAGGTACCATGGTTCATAACATCGAAATGCAACCCGGTAAAGGCGGTCAGATTGCGAGAGCGGCAGGTATGAGCGCGCAAATCATGGCGAGAGACGAAAAATACGTTACTCTTAAAATGCCGAGCGGCGAAATGAGATATATACTCGCTACCTGCAAAGCGACCATCGGTCAGATAGGCAACTTAGAACACGAAATTATCAGAATAGGTAAGGCAGGCAAAACCAGACATTTAGGAATTCGTCCTACTGTCCGCGGCGTAGTTATGAACCCTTGCGACCACCCGCACGGCGGTGGCGAAGGCAAATCGCCCGTCGGTATGCCCGGTCCTGTTACTCCTTGGGGTAAACCTGCTCTCGGCTATAAGACCAGAAAGCATAAGAAAGCCTCTGATAAGCTTATCATCACAAGGATAAATTAAGGAGAAGGATATGAGTAGAAGCGTTAAAAAAGGTCCTTACGTAGAACCTAAACTCTTGAAGAGAATAGAAGAATTAAACGAAAAGAACGAGAAGAAAGTATTAAAAACTTGGTCGCGTTCGTCCACGATATTCCCCGATATGGTAGGACATACCATCGCGGTATACGACGGCAGAAAACACGTCCCCGTGTACATCACGGAAGATATGGTTGGTTGCAAATTAGGTGAATTCGCACCCACCAGATTATTTAAGGGACACGGTGGTACGGAAAAGACCACTTCTGCCAGATAGGAGGCGTTAAAATGGCAAAAAATATGAAAGAAAAAACCGCGAGAATCGCGGAAAACAAAGACAGACGCCCGAAAGCAATCGCTAAACACGTAAGAATTTCTCCTTACAAAGTCAGAATCGTTCTCGACCTTATAAGGGGCAAGAATTACAGAGAAGCCGTCGCTATTCTGGAAAACACTCCTAAGGCTGCAAGCGAACCGATTAAGAAAGTTCTTATGTCGGCTGCCGCAAACGCAGAACACAACCTTGGAATGAGCAGAGACAATCTGTTCGTTGCGGTTGCAACCGCAGATCAGGGTCCCACGCTTAAAAGGGTTATGCCCAGAGCGCAGGGAAGAGCGTTCAGAATTTTGAAACGTACCAGCCACATAACCATCGTGCTGGACGCAAAAGCGTAGGAGGTCAGTATGGGTCAGAAAGTTAATCCGCACGGATTGAGAGTCGGAATAATCAAAGATTGGGATTCTCATTGGTTCGTAGACAAAAAAGATTTTGCGGCGAACATCAAAGAAGATAATGAAATCCGTAAAGTATTAAAGAGCAAATATTATCAGGCTGCTATTTCCAAAATCGTTATCGAAAGAGCGGCGTCCAAAATAACCATAACCGTACACACCGCAAGACCGGGCGTACTTATCGGCAAACAGGGCGCGGAAATAGAAGTTATCAAGAAAACAGTAGCGAAAGTTTGCGGCGGCAAACAGATTTCCGTAAACATTTCGGAAGTTAAAAAGCCCGACGCGGACGCGCAACTCGTTGCAGAGAGCATTGCCGCTCAGATAGAAAAACGTGTTTCCTTCCGCAGAGCGATGAAACAGGCTATTTCGAGAAGCATGAGAAGCGGCATCAAAGGTATCAAAGTGTGCGTATCGGGAAGACTTGACGGCGCAGAAATAGCGCGTAGCGAAAGTTACCACGAAGGTTCCATTCCCCTTCAAACTCTGAGAGCGGACATCGACTACGGATTTGCGGTAGCGCATACCACGTTCGGTGTTATCGGTATCAAATGCTGGGTATACAAGGGCGAAGTAATCGGCGCGCCGAAGAAGAAAGTTGAAGGAGGCGAGCAATAATTATGTTAATGCCTAAACGTGTTAAAAGAAGAAGAGTTCACCGTGGCAGAATGACCGGTAAATGCAACAAAGGCAATATCATTGCATACGGCGAATACGGTTTGGTTGCGACCGAACCCGGTTGGATAAAATCCAATCAGATAGAAGCGGCTCGTGTCGCTATGACGAGATTTATCAAACGTGGCGGAAAAGTATGGATAGACATCTTCCCCCACAAACCTGTAACTAAGAAACCTGCCGACAGCCGTATGGGTAGCGGTAAAGGTTCCGTAGAATTCTGGGTGGCGGTCGTAAAACCGGGCAGAGTACTGTTCGAAATGGCAGGTATCCCCGAAGATATCGCAAAAGAGGCTATGCGTCTTGCGGGCAACAAACTCCCCGTAAAAACGAAATTCGTTAAAAAAGCAACGGTAGCCGAAGAAATAAAAGAAGAAGGCGGTGAAGGTTAATGAAAACGAAAGAACTTCACGAATTAACGGTAGACGAATTGAACACCAAACTTAAAGAACTTAAAGAAGAGTTATTTAACCTTCGTTTCCGTCACGCAATCGGTCAACTCGAAAACCCCGCTTCGCTTTCGACTTGCAAGAAAGACATTGCAAAAGTCAAAACGATTTTAAGGCAAAGAGAATTACAGGCCAAGGCGTAGGAGTGTTGAGTATGGAAAGAAATTTAAGAAAAGAAAGAGTAGGAATAGTTGTTTCCGACAAAATGGATAAAACGGTAGTAGTATCCATCGAAGAAAGATACAAACATCCCCTTTATAAGAAAACGGTTAAAAAGACCCACAAATTTAAGGCTCACGACGAACTTAATCAGTGCGGCGTAGGCGATAAGGTTCTTATTGCCGAAACGAGAAAACTCTCCAAAGACAAAAATTGGAGAGTAGTAGAAATCATCGAAAAGGCTAAGTAAGGAGGCACGATATGATACAACCTTTATCAAGATTGAAAGCAGCGGACAACTCCGGTGCAAAAGAGCTTATGTGTATCAGAGTACTCGGTGGCTCTTTCAGAAGAACGGGTAACATCGGCGACGTAATCGTGGCAAGCGTTAAAACCGCGACCCCCGGCGGTACGGTTAAAAAAGGCGAAGTCGTTAAAGCGGTTATCGTCAGAAGCACCAGCGGCGTAAGAAGAAAAGACGGCACGTACGTCAGATTCGACGAAAACGCAGCGGTTATTATAGATTCGCAGAAACAGCCCAGAGGCACGCGTATCTTTGGACCGATAGCGAGAGAATTAAGAGATAAAGACTATATGCGTATTATCTCGCTCGCTCCCGAAGTGTTATAAGGAGAACGAAGATGAAAGTTAAAAAGAACGATACGGTTTTAGTTTTAACGGGTAAAGACGCCGGCAAAACCGCCAAGGTTTTAGTCGCTAACCCCAAAGCCAATAAAGTAGTAGTTGACGGAGTCAACGTTCAGAAAAAACACAAGAAAGCAAGAAACGCTCAGGAAGTAAGCGAAATCGTAAGTCAGTCCGGCGCAATCGACGCAAGCAACGTTTTGGTTGTTTGCCCCGCTTGCAGCAAGGCTACCAGAGTTGCTTATAAAACCGAAGGCGACAAAAAAGTTCGCGTTTGCAAAAAATGCGGCGCTATCTTAGACGCAGGCAAAGAAGCAAAAGAAGTTAAAAAAGCGTCCAAAAAGAAAGCGAAAAAAGCGGCAGACACCGCTGAAAGCAAATAACGGAGGGTAACATAAATGGCAGAAAAGAAAACTCAGGTTGCTAAGGAAACTGCAACCGAGAAAACTCCGAACAGAATTAAAGAGTTATATGTAAAATCGGTTGTACCCGCTCTTGTTAAAAAGTTCGGTTACAAAAACATAAATCAAGTTCCTAAGCTTGTAAAAATAACTATTAACTCCGGTTTGGGCGACGTAAAAGACAATTCCAAGAGCGTTCAGACGGCTCAGGAAGAACTTAAACTCATCGCAGGTCAGAAACCTATTCTGACCACCGCGAAGAAATCCGTTGCAAACTTCAAAATCAGAGAAGGAATGAACGTAGGTATGAAAGTTACGCTCCGCGGAACGAGAATGTACGAATTTTTCGATAAATTCGTATCCATCGCGCTTCCGAGAGTAAGAGACTTCCGCGGCGTTCCCGGAAAATCCTTCGACGGCAGAGGCAACTACGCAATGGGCGTTAAAGAACAACTTATCTTCCCCGAGATTTCCTACGACCAGGTAGAAAAAATCAGAGGTTTCGATATTTGCTTTACGACAACGGCAAAAACCGATGAAGAAGCAAAAGAACTTTTAACTCTTCTCGGAATGCCTTTCGCAAACAAGTAAGGATAAAAGGAGTAAAAAAATGGCTAAAAAAGCAATGATAAACAAGCAGAAAAGACCTGCTAAATATTCTACCAGAGCCTACACGAGATGCTCCATTTGCGGGCGTCCCCACGCTGTTCTCAAAAAATACGGAATTTGCCGTATTTGTTTCAGAGAACTTGCCTACAAGGGCGAAATCCCCGGCGTTAAAAAGGCAAGTTGGTAAAGGAGGAAATCGAAATGACAGACGTTATAGCAGATATGCTTACCAGAATAAGAAACGCTCTTGCTGCTAAGCACGAAACCGTAGAAATCCCTGCTTCTAACACCAAAAAGGCAATTGCCGACATCTTACTTAAAGAAGGTTACGTTTCCGACGTTAAGGTTGTAGAAGGCGTTCAGGGCACGATAGTTATCACTCTTAAATACGAAAATGGCAAAAAAGTCATAAGCGGACTTAAAAGAGTTAGTAAACCCGGTTTGAGAGTATACGTAGGTACTGACGAAGTTCCTCAGGTACTCGGAGGTTTGGGAATAGCGATATTGTCCACCTCTAAGGGAATTATGACCGGTAAAGAAGCGAAAGCGGCTCATCAGGGCGGCGAAGTACTCGCGTACGTTTGGTAAGGAGGTAAAAATATGTCTAGAATAGGAAACGCTCACATAACTATACCTGCCGGCGTAACGGTCGAAATCAAAAACAACGTTATAACCGTTAAGGGACCCAAAGGCGTCTTAACCCAGAGTTACGACCCCGTAATAACCCCCAACGTCGACGGCGCAACGTTAATCTTTACGAGAGCAAACGAATTAGATACCACCAAGGCTAAACACGGCTTATACAGGGCTTTAACCGCAAATATGATTAAAGGCGTAACCGAAGGTTATCAGAAATCCTTAATCGTAAACGGCGTCGGCTGGAAAGTCAACAAACAGGGCAACAAAGTTGTTCTTAACGTAGGCTTTTCTCACCCCGTAGAAGTTGCCGAAGTGGAAGGCATCACTCTCGACTGCCCCTCTGCAAACGAAATAGTCGTTAAAGGTATCGACAAAGACAAAGTCGGTCAGTTTGCGGCGATTGTTCGCGGAATCAGAGAACCCGAACCCTACCACGGATACGGAATTCGTTACAGCGACGAAGTAATCGAACGTAAGGTCGGTAAAGCAGCGGGCGGCAAAGGTTAAAATTTAAAGTGCTTTTAGTGGATGCGTTTTTTCGTAACGCATCTGCCGAGTGCGCTTGTTATAAGCGCGAAAAGTTATTAAATCAGGAGTAATAAAATGATTACGAAAATCAATAAAAATCAAGAAAGACAGAAAAGACATAAAAGAGTAAGAGCGAAAGTTAAAGGAACTGCGGAAGCACCCAGAATTTCCGTTTACAGAACTCTTAATCACATTTATGCACAACTCATAGACGACGTTAAGGGAAACACTCTCGTAACCGCTTCTACCTTAGATAAAGAAATCAAAGGCTCTATCGAAGGAAAAGACAAAAAAGAGCAGGCGTTTGCCGTAGGCGAACTTCTTGCAAAGAAAGCAAAGTCGAAAAAGATTAAAGTCGCTGTGTTCGACAGAGGCGGATATCTTTACACCGGTCGTGTCGCAAGCCTTGCTGACGGCGCGAGAAAGGGTGGCTTAGAGTTCTAATATTACAAGGAGAAACGAAAATGGCAAGAGATAATAACAGGGCTCCCAAAAGAGCGGAAGAAAATGACGGAATAATCAAAAAACTTATCGCCGTAAACCGTGTTACCAAGGTTGTTAAAGGCGGTAGAAATATGAGATTTGCGGCTCTCGTCGTCGTAGGCGACGGCAACGGCAAAATCGGTTGCGCTCTCGGAAAGTCCAACGAAGTTCCCGAGGCTATCGATAAAGCCACCGCAAGAGCGAAAAAGAATATGTTTGAATGCGCGCTTTTAGGCACTAGTATTCCTCACGAAGTAATCGGAAAATTCGGCAGAGGCTCCGTAATAATGATGCCCGCCGAAGAAGGTACCGGCGTTATAGCGGGCGGCCCCGTCCGTGCGGTTATGGAAGCGGTAGGCATTAAAAACATCAGAACTAAATCTCACGGTTCCAACAACCCCATTAACTGCGTTAAAGCGGCGATTGAAGGACTTAAAGAACTGAGAACCGCAGAAGAAATAGCGGCGATTCGCGGCAAGTCCGTAGAAGAAATCAAGGGCTAAGGAGGAAACTTTTTATGGCAAAGAAACAAGCAAACAAGATTAAAATCACTCTTGTAAAAAGCACGATAGCAATTCTTCCCAATCATAAAAAGATTGTAGAAGCGTTAGGTCTTAAAAAGATTCGTTCTTTCAACGTTGTTGAAGAAAACCCCGCAATTCTCGGTATGATTGACAAGGTTAAATATCTTGTTAAAGTCGAAAGAGTTTAAGCCTTTAACGTAAAAGCATAAAGAAGGAGCAAAAAAATGAGAATAGATACATTAAGTCCCGCAGAAGGCGCTACCACTTCCAGAAAAAGATTAGGCAGAGGTATCGGTTCCGGTCTCGGTAAAACCAGCGGCAAGGGACATAAAGGTCAATGGGCAAGAAGCGGCGGCGGTGTTCGTCCCGGATTTGAAGGCGGTCAGATGCCTTTAATCAGACGTGTTCCCAAACGCGGCTTTAACAATAATTTCAAAAAATCTTACAGCATTGTAAATCTCTCTGTTTTAGAGAATTTCGAAGCGGGCGCAGTCGTAGATATGCAGACTTTGGCAGACAACGGTCTTATCAAAGTCGTTAAAGACGGCGTTGGTCTTAAAGTTCTCGGCAACGGAACGCTTACCAAAGCGCTTACCGTAAAAGCAGCGGCTTTCTCTGCTAGTGCAAAAGAGGCTATCGAAAAGGTCGGCGGCAAGGCTGAACAAATCTAAATCCTTTAACGGGAGGCTAAAATGTGGCAGACAATAGTTAATGCGTTCAAAATTAAAGAAGTAAGACGCAAAATATTGATAACCATAGCACTGTTGTTTATTTATAGGCTTGGTTGTTATATACCGGTTCCCGGTGTCGACATGTTCACCGATTTGGAAAATTATAACTTCTTGAATATTATGAGTGCGGTATCCGGCGGCGCGTTACAATACGGTACGTTCTTCGCTATGGGTATCGGACCGTATATCAACGCATCAATCATTATTCAACTTTTAACCGTCGGTATCCCCGCCTTGGAAAGATTGTCTAAACAGGGTGAAGAGGGTAGAAAAAAACTTAACACCTATACCAGAATACTTACTTTAATTCTTGCAATCGCTCAGGCAATCGGTATTATCGCGGGTTTCTCGTCGTCTATCGATACGACGAAAATCTTCAATACCGCAGGCGACAGCGTTGCGCTTGAATATTTAAGTTATACGTTCCTGGTAATCGTTTATACCGCAGGCGCGGCATTAACGATGTGGCTTGGCGAAAGAATAACCGACTACGGCGTATCCAACGGTATTTCTCTCCTTATCTTCGCGGGTATTCTGGCAACTGCCGGTACTTCGATTTTAGGACTTTTCCAGAATTGGAACGATTCTTCTATCTGGGTTATCATCGGCTTTGTCGTTGCTGCAATCGTTATATTTGCGGCAATCGTCGCCGTTAACGACGCGGAAAGAAAAATTCCCGTTCAATACGCAAAACAAGTCAAGGGCAGAAAAATGTACGGCGGTCAATCCACGCACATTCCCATCAAGGTAAACGCTTCCGGCGTTATGCCGCTTATCTTCGCTTATGCGATTTTAAGTTTCCCCGATTTGATTCTCAATCTCGTTGGCGCGGCAAGCGACAACTGGTGGAGCGTTAATATGGGAACGGGTTCCTGGCCCTATATGGTCGTCCTTTGCATATTGATACTGTTCTTCTCTTATTTCTATAACCAGATACAGTTCAATCCCGACGACGTAAGTAAAAGTATACAAGGTAACGGCGGATTTATCCCCGGTACCCGCCCCGGTAAACCCACTGCGGATTATCTGAGAAGAGTTTCCAACAGGATAACGCTTTTCGGCGCGATATTCCTTGCAGTCGTAGCGCTCGTTCCGTCGCTTATATTCAAAGCGATAGACAACAGTTTGATGAACGTGTTCAGCGCAACGGGACTTCTGATTATCGTATCGGTTGCTCTGGAATTCGACCAGGCGTTGCAATCGCAGATAATGATGAAAAATTATAAAGGTTTCCTTAAATAATATGAAATTGATATTATTAGGCGCCCCGGGAAGCGGAAAAGGAACTCAGGCAACAAGAATTTCGCAAAAATATAACGTTCCCCATATTTCTACGGGCGATATATTCAGAGAAAATATTAAAAACCGGACACCGCTCGGAATAAAGGTTAAGTCGATTATGGACGAAGGCAGACTTTGTCCCGACGACCTTACCGTCGAACTCGTTAAAGACAGACTGTCTAAGCCGGACTGTAAAGACGGCTATCTGCTCGACGGTTTTCCGAGAAACCTTTTTCAGGCACATACGTTAGATAGTTTTGCCGCACCCGACAGAGTAATCAATCTTGAAGTCGATTTAGGCATTATCGAAAAACGTATAACGGGGAGAAGAAGTTGTCCTAAATGCAAAGG
>JAEYEN010000046.1 GCA_023403375.1 Bacillota bacterium | reverse complement strand
ATGAAGGTCAGTCCTTTAAGCGGCGTCATCGTGCCGAATATCTCGCCGCTTCTATCCAGAACGCGCATACGACATTCGTCGTAAATATCTTCGGGCGGTTCTTCGTCGAACCACACGAAATCGAGCGAACTGCCCTGAAATTTTTCTCTGCCTTGGTCGCAGGACTTAAAGCCTATCACGCTTGTCCCGCCGAAAACGTTTTTTATTCTTATCTGGTCGATAACGCCGTATTTTAAGCTGTCCTTTTTACCCGAAAGCATAGTAACGTCTTCTATCCAGGCAGGATTTAAGTAATATAAAACCTTGGACTGCGCAACGTCTCGCTGAACCTGTTGCGATAAAGACACCACCCAGCCGAAAACTTTGTCCTTATTTTGCCTGTACGGGTGAATGCCGCGGGCGAGATATACCGTTTCCACCGCGCCGCATTCCGTTTTGCCGCTACGGTTGCCGCCGAATACCCACCTGTTCTTTTTTAAGCATTTGTGAAAAGCCATTTGCTTTAAGTGGACCTTTTCGCCGCTGTTGTATCTTTTAAGCGTGTCGAATATCGAACGTTTTTTCTGTTCCGCTTCTATTTGCCTGATTTTTTCGATAACTTCCCGCATATTCTACAAATTTACCTTTTTTTAGATATTTTTTACTTTTTCTTAATATTCTTTTTAATGTATAATTGCCTTTACCTGATGGGGGATAAAGATGAAAAAAACGATTACAATAATTATCGCAATCGGTTTTTTGTTTATTCTGTTTACCGCGCCCGCTATCATTCGTCCCGTTTTTGCCGACGAGCGGTATCTCAGAATAATAACCGAAAACACGCCCTTTTACAGCGATAAAAATATGCGGGAATATCTATTCGATTTGCCGTATACCTATTACGTCAGACTGCTTGGCAGCGACGGCAATACCGCGCATATCGAATGTTTTATTGACGACAACCAGACCTTTATAGACGGATATACCGACCTGTCGCTTTTATACGACGACGGCTTATCCGTTACCGCGCCCTACCCCGATTTAAAAATCAAAACTTCGGGGTCTGCCGTCTTTTATGCGGACGAAAACCTTTCCCGAACTATCTGTTACGTTTTCCCCGAACGCGAAATGCAATATTTCGGTTCGGTTACCCAAAACGAACAAAAATTGTATTTTTGTTCTTATAACGGTAGATTAGGCTACGTTAAAGAAACTGACGTGTATCCTTTCACGCTCGCTTTTCATCCTAACGAACTAACGTTTATTCCAACGGAAGCAAACGTAGACGACGGTAACGAACCCGATAATAACGGCAAAAAAACCGACGGCGACAATCTTTTGGTCCTTCGTATCGTAATTATTTCTTGCCTTGTCTTAGCGGGGCTGATTTCACTGTTCATCGTAAAATTTCCCAAAAAGAAACGAGACGCCGCCGCTTATTACGACGAAAACGAATACGAATAAGCGTATATATGTATAAACCTATTCAAGTCGCATAAGAACGATATTATTTAACGAAAAAAATATATAAACCTGTATATAAACCTAAAAAGTCAACGACTATTTACGGATAAAAATCAATAATCAATTAAAAAACTATTAAAAACAAATTAAAAAATTATTAAAAATAAATAACTACCCGAAAGAAAATAATCGGAATAAAATTACAATTACTTAAAATCGAATAATCACTTAAATCCGTCCGACATGTTCGGACTAAACTATCCACAAATAAACTTTTCCTGTTTTTGCCGCCTGTTTTCGGCTTTTTTCGCCTGTTTGTCAGGCTTTTTTCTTTTTCTCAATAACTATTCCATTACGGTTTTTAAGACCGAATTCTTATTTTTGTAAACTGACTTTATCTTTTTATAAACTTTATTTTTTTCTTTATAAAACTTATTTTTATTCCATTTTATGCTATGCTTTTTTGCGGCTTGACTTTTGAAACGCCGCTGTTTTTCGACTTATTTTTATTAAAAAGTTTTTCGTGTTCTATAACTCGCTTTAATAATTCTTTGAAAAATTCCGTACTGCAACAATAGTTTTTGAACCATTCGTCGTCCACTCCCGCTTTTTCCATTCTTTCTGAAAACTTGGCGACTAATTTAATCTGCCGTCTGAAATATGCCCTGCTTGTAAAATCAAATTTAATAAAATATTCTCTCGGCTTAACCTTAAAATACTTATAATCAAAATAATCAAGGTCTGATACCGAAAACCTTTTAAGCACGTCGTCCATTTTTTTCTTCAAAACTATCAGCACGTCCTTCTGTTCCGTAAGCGATAAAATCTTTTCGTATTGATAAATCGCCGGCGACACGTCCGATATCGAGGAAAGCGCCCTTTTCTCCACAAGTTCGTCTATCTGTTCCATAACTTTTTCCAGATTAGAATAGGCGTATAGTAGTGATTTTGCATAGTAAACGTTCATAATTGCTCCTCCGTTCAAAAATAAAATATGTCGTTTTTTACAAGTTACCCCTATTATAATGGCATTTTTTTCGTTAAGTCAATGTTATATGTCGATTTATGAACAAAAATAAATTATTTTGTACAAAAATCAAAAATAGGTGTCATAAACAAATTGACAAGACTTCGCTTCCGTTGTAAAATACCAAATTCCGAACGTTTGTTCGTTTTTTATGTGGTTATGTTACCTCGTCAAATATGTCAGTTTCAGGCATATTCAAAAAAAATATGGAAAAAATTTCCGTATAAAATGCCCTGTGGGGCTGTTAAAAAATTTGTAGAATTCTGTATACAAAACGCGATTTATGTGGTAGAATTGTTTTGTATGAAAACATTATATAGTAATAAAATCAGATATATAGCGATTGCCCTACTTACGGCGATAACGTTTGCCTGCGTGTTTATGTTTTTTTCCGCGCGTGAAAATGTCCGCGCGGACGATACGGCGAGCGCGCAAAAGTTTTTGCACGGCTCTGACGCGGAGTACTATGATTTCGGTTCTGCCGTTCCGTCCGTAACCTATTATTGGGAAAACAATTACGCTATGGTTTTAAGCGACGGCACAAACCGTTCTATTTTGTTTTATATCGACGGCGAGGGTTACACTGTTTACGATAAACTTACCAACAACAACCCTAACCAACTTAAATATTTAGGCGAAAATATCTTTTTGGTTTCGGACAACAGCGTATTATATAAAATCGATTTAAGCGACTTAAATCAGTCGCCCGTCGAACTTCGTACTTCCGATACGGGCGATATTATAAGCGGAACGCGTTTCGACCTTAACGACAATTATCTCGTAACGGTTTACGGCACGACGGTGTTTACTTATAAAATCGAAGGCACTGCCATTACCGATAAATCTTCTCCGCTGGAAATTGCAAAAGACGTAGCCATTTGCATAAACGATAACGACGAATTCTTTTATATCGACAAAGACACTTCGGAACTTAAAAAGCGTTCAATCGTAACGGGAACGCCCGCGTATATCCTGCCCCCTATTTCGGAAAGTTTCAAGATGATTGCGGACACCAGATACGTTTATTTTTCGGGCACAAGTTCCATTTATCGCGTACCCGTAAGCGGCGGCGCGGCGAACGAGCAACTTATTTGCGAAAGTTCCGATTTTGACCTTGGAAAAATCTCTCAGGTTACCGATATTGCATTTAAAAACGGCAATCTTCTCGTAACGGACAGTTCTATCCTCGCGGTTCAGGAATTTGCGGTTACCGAAAACCTGACGAACGAAAGCGGCGCAAACTACACGGGTCTTACTTTCACGGGGTTTGCCATTGCAAGCGGCAAAACCGCATATAACCGTATAGGCGCAACCGTTTCGGACGTGGAAAGGTACGGAAACTCCGTCGCGCTTTTAGACGGATATAAACTTACGGTAGTATTAGACGTAAACGCAAGCGTATACGACAGAAACAACTTTTTCAACTACGTTTCCGATTATTCGATAAACCTTATTGCGATAGGCGACGGAACGATACTTGTCGCAAACGCTTCAAGCAAGAAAATCACGCTTATCAACTACGTCAGCGGCGAAAAGATTTTTGAAGAAGTTTTATCGGGCGATAACAATATATTAGACCTGGCGTACAGCAACGGCTGCTATTACGTGCTTAAACTGTCGTCCGGCACCGGTAATAATTTAGACGTGTTCAAATTCAGCGAGAACGCTTTGACGGCAGGCGAAAAACTGTTCACCGCATACGAGAAGTACAGTTACAAGTCAATTTTTGCCGTGGACGCCGACGATAACGTGTATATCACTTCTTTAAGCGATAACGCGGTTTACCGCTACACGGCGGAAGACGACTTCTCCGCCCCCCACAAAGCGGAAGGCGTAACTGCGGAAAGCGCGGTTAAAATTCAGACCGACCTTATCGGCGGACTGTTTATTTTAAGAACCGACGACACGATAGATTATTATAAAAACGAAACGGCGAAAACGTTTGCTCTTTCCGTTACGGGCGTTAAAAGTTTTGCGCTTACCTTTAACGGAAAAGACGTATATCTTGTTTTAAATAACAAAGAATTCGTTTATAAAACCAACGGACTTGCCAACGTGGCAACGGACGATATAACCGTTCCCGCAGACTTTGTTTTAACCGCAAAAACCGCCGACGTATCAAGGCTTAAAACCTTTACCGCCCAAAGCGGCAAAAACTTATACTGCATTTCCCCTGCGGAAACCCGTTTTAACTATCTCGGTTTAAGAAAAGACCTTATAAACGAATACGTGTACATATGCTCGATTGACTTCGGTTACGACACCGATAAATTCTCTGTTTTAGCAGGCGAAACGGAAAACGGAACGCACGCTTTCGTTCTGGTTGCGGATAAGTATTTAACCGAAACCACGCTGACTTCGGACGAAGAAAAATATACTTTCGTTACTTCTGACGTGTGCGGTTATTATCTTCCCATAATTGCGGAAGATGAGCAGTTTGTTCTTTCAAAAGACGGCGCACAGATAAGACTTACCAAAAACACACGCTTAACGGTGAAAAAGAGTCTTACGTTCCTTAACAAAAAGTTTTATTACGCCGAAATAATTGCAGACGGAGAAACCGTTTACGGCTACGTTCCCGCGGCGTTCACGGTAGACGTTTTATCGGAAGACGTTAAAGGTTCCACCGTAACGGACGCATTAAAAGGCGATAAAGACAACGCGCTTCGCAACGCTTTGATTATAATCGCTCTTTCCGCCGCCATAATATCCACTTCGCTTTTCTTTGTTTTAAGAAAGCAAAAGTAAACTCGGCAATCTCAACAATCAAAAAGTCGGATATACGGTAAAAACAAAATAAAAGCATAAAACAACTGAAAATATGCGCACAAAAAAAGAGCGGGCAAACCGCTCTTTTTCTCATTGTCGGAACATTATAAACTCTTTCCTAAAATAAAACCGACGATGTTATGATATTTTTTATATAACGTTGCTTTATAATTTTACCGCGTTATAAACTTTATATTATATAAATGTACTTTCCCCCCAAAAAAAACTTTATATAACTAAAAAATTACTCATAAACACTAAACGAAACGTTTTTTAACTAAAAAAACAACGTCCCGAAAATTATTTTAATTGCACCTCTTTTCCTTTACCTTCTTATGCAGAGGCACAGGCATATTAAATCCGGTTCTGTCCGCCTACGTATTCTTGCGAAGCCGCGCTTTCATATTCGGGCATAACAAAATTAAATTCTTCTTCCACGTTAAAAGTTTCCGCAGAATCCGCCGCCGCGAGTTTAGAAATAGAAACTTCGTAAGCGGTCATTGTTTTAACGTCGTCGTCCGAAAATCTTTTCTGATATTCTCTGCTCTGTATTCTGCCGGAAATAGCAATCTTTTCGCCAACGTCGAGATTTTTCGCAAACCTTGCGTTTCTTCCCCAAGCAATACAGGGGATATAATCGGACTTGTTGTAAGAGCGGTTTACCGCAATTAAAATATCCGCTATTTCTCTGTTGAACGGCGTTGTTCTGTAAACGGGCGGCTTACAGATATATCCCGAAAGAACTATCGCGTTGGGATTTTTCACTACGGACACGTCTAAAAGTTCTCTGACGAACACCGTAAGCATAAGTTTGCTTTTGCCGTCCACAAGTTTATTGTAACTTCTGAACTGTCCCAATGCGTTTATCGTAACGCCGGGCTTTAAATCTTTGTCTGCGATAAGTCGTTCCGACACCGTAACGGGCAGAATATCGCCTTGTCCCGAAAGTCTTTTAACCAAAACGCTCATTTCGTAAAAGCCCTCTCCGTAAACTTCGTGCGAAAATTCCGCTTCGGTAAGAATTTCCCCGCTGATAAAAACTTTGTTGTTTTTTTCTGTTAAAACGTTCATATATATTTCCTCCAAAAGATTTTCTAATTGCAAGATTTTTGTTTCCCGTCGGGCAGCATTTTATAGTTATCTCTATAAATAAGTTCGCCTATCGGAACAAATCGGAATCCTTTTTCTTTAAGTTCCGTGATTATACCGTCAAGCGCTTCTGCCGTATGCAGTCCCTGATTATGGAACAAAACAATATCTCCCGCGGCGGCTTTGCCGACAACTCTTTTAGTTATTTCCGCGGCGGACAGATTTTTCCAGTCTAAACTGTCAACGCTCCACTGTATCGGATAAAGCCCTAACTCTGCGGCGGTGTCGATAAGCAAATCGTTATAATCGCCGTACGGCGGGCGGAACAACTCCACCTTTTTACCCGTTATCGCCGTAATTTTCTCGGACGAACTTTTAAGTTCCGCTATCATTTTGTCTTTCGATAACTTGCTCATATACGGGTGCGTGGAAGAATGAGTGCCTATCTCGTGCCCTGCGGCGTCTATTTTTTTTACGTATTCGCTATTCTTCTCCGTCCAAAATTCCACCATAAAAAAGGTGCATTTAACGTTTTGCTTTTCCATTATTTCAAGCAGTTGGTCCGTATAGTCCGTACCCCAAGCGCAATCGAACGATATGGCGATTTTTTTCTCTTCGGTATCAACCGAATAAATGGGTAGCTTTTTTACGCTGTACCCGTAAAACACGTTGTACGCGCCGCTTGCGGACATAGTCGTAATCAGTACGACAAGCGCCAGACAAATTATCGCCGATAAAATAATCTTCTTTTTTTTGACGACGGTAAGAACCATTATAACCACCGTTAAACAAAATTTTTTGACAAAGATGACCGAATAAATAACCTTTTTGTCGATTATTTCTTTTAATCTTTTTCTTACATTTAGAACATATTCTCATCGACTCCTTTTTATGCAAAAAAATCGCGGCCAAAAGGTCGCGATTTACGTTTTTTATTACTGTTTTATTAAATTTAATTTACTGAAATTTCTGTACCACGATAGATCTCAATTAAAAGTTTTAACTTTATATATTGAGTTAAAACGCTTTATAATTTGCTTCTCTGAATCTTTCCGCTGGTGGTTTTAGGCAGTTCGTCGCGGAAAACAACGATTCTCGGATATTTATAGGGCGCGGTTTTTTCTTTAACGTAATCCTGAATCTCTTTTTTAAGTTGGTCGCTGGGCGTTGTTCCTTTTACCAAAACTATGCTCGCCTTAACAACCTGCCCCCTTATTTCGTCGGGTGCGGCGGAAACTCCGCATTCCAGAACGTAAGGAAGTTCCATAATAACGCTCTCGATTTCAAACGGTCCTATGCGATAGCCAGAAGACTTGATAACGTCGTCCACTCTTCCGACGTACCAATAATAGCCGTCCTCGTCGCGCCACGCCGTATCGCCCGTATGATAATAGCCGTCGTGCCAGACCTCTTTCGTCTTTTCTTCATCTTTATAATATCCGCAGAACAGTCCGCAAGGCGCGCCGTTTTTAACGTTTATAACTATATCGCCCACTTCGCCGACAGGCACGGATTTGCCGTCAGCGTCTAAAATATCTATATCGTAAATAGGCGCAGGTTTACCCATAGACCCCACTTTATGCGGCGCCCCCACCATATTGCCTATTACCATTGTAGTTTCGGACTGGCCGAACCCTTCGTGTATTTGAAGACCCGTAAGTCTTTCAAACTGTCTGTAAACTTCGGGGTTTAACGCTTCGCCCGCAGTCGTCATATGCTTAACCGAAGACAGGTCGTACTTCGATAAATCTTCTTTAATCATCATTCGGAGCATTGTGGGCGGCGCACAGAAAGAAGTTATGCCGTACTTTTTGAACATCGGCAAAATAACGGAAGCGTCAAATCTGTCGAAATCGTAAACGAAAATCGCCGCTTCGCACAGCCACTGCCCGTACAATTTTCCCCACATCGCTTTTGCCCAGCCGGTGTCCGAAATAGTAAAATGCAATCCGTCGGGGTCCACCGAATGCCAATATTTTGCGGTATGGAAATGCCCTAACGCATACTTATAATTATGCGCCGCGATTTTGGGATAGCCCGACGTTCCCGAAGTGAAGAACATAATCATATAATCGTCGCCGCAGGGCGAATTTTCGGTACGGTTAAAATGAGTACTGAACATTATATAATCTTCGTCGAAACTCTTCCAGCCGTCGCGCTTTCCGTTTACCATAATTTTATGTTTTAACGTGGGGCAGTTTGCCGCCGCTATATCGGCCTGATGCGCGGTATCCCCGTCAGCCGTGCATATAATAGCGCTGACTTCCGCAGCCTTAAAACGATATTCAAAGTCGTGTTCCTGCAACTGGTTGGTTGCCGGTATTGCAACCGCGCCCAACTTGTTAAGTCCTAAAATAGCATACCAGTACTGGAAATGCCTTTTAAGAACAAGCATAACTCTGTCGCCTTTTTTAATACCCAAAGATTTGAAATAATTTGCGCAACGGTTGCTTTCTTTTTTCAAGTCACCGAAAGTAATTCTTCTTTCTGTGAAATCTTTTGAAATGTGAAGCATCGCAAGTTTATCGGGTTCCCTTTCGGCGATTTTGTCTATTATATCGAAAGCAAAATTAAACTTATCGGTATTTTTGAATTTGATAGAAGTGGGCGTTCCGAACTCGTTTTCTTCTACGTCGATGAATTTTTTATACTCTCTGTATTCGTCGGAAATCTTTCTGTTAAGCGCTTTAAGCGGCGCGTCAGAAATCTCTTTTTCGGCGGTAAGTTCGGGTATGGGTTCGCCCGTGGGGTTAAGAACGATAGCGTAGAAAATACAGTCTTTGCCGTCTACCGCAATCATTCCGTGCGGCGTTCCGCTGTCGTAATAAATACTGTCGCCCGCGCCGAGAATTTCGGTATGTTCGCCCACCTGAACTTTTAAGTGTCCGTCTATTACCAAGTCGAATTCCTGACCCTTGTGGGTGGTGCATTCTATGGGTTTATCCTGCGCTTCCTTGCTGTAAATACTTCTGACGTAAAGCGGTTCCGCTATCCTGTTACGGAAAGCGTACGCCATATTATAATAGGTCATGCCGTGGGCGTTCGCTATCATCTGCCCTTTACCGAGCCTTGTTACCGTGTAGGATTTAAGGTTAGGGCTGGTACCTTCTATAATATCCGTAACGTTGACGGATAAAGCCTGCGCGCACCTGTAAAGAAAAGCAAAGTTAAGGTCGCGTTCGCCCCGTTCTGCGGCAAGATATTCTTCCGTCGTCGTATCCGTTCTTTCCGCCATAAATTCGGGCGTTAAGCCTTCTATTTCGCGAAGTTCTTTAATACGCCCTGCCATTTCTCTGATTTTCAAATCGAGTTCGTTTTTCGTTTGCATAACATACCTTCCTTTTTCGGGGCAAATAAAAAACCCGCCCCAAAGTTTTACTTTGAGACGGGTAACTGTTCGTTACTCGCGGTACCACTCAAATTGCGGAAAAAATCCGCCGCTCTCGGAGTCTATAAACCCCTATGACATTAACGCAGCAATCACGGAGAGTGTCTACTTGCAAAAACGCTTTCTTACTCTCGGCTCGGAAACTACAAATACGGAACTCTACCCACGGGCTCTCACCTGTCCCCGTTTCTCTTTAAGGCAACCTGAACCGTTTTCTTTTCTTCAACGCCTTTATAAATTAATGATATAATAACATCACGTTTAAGTTTTGTCAAATGTTTTTCGGCACTTTATTTACGGAACCATACGGAACTATTTGTCGTAAATTTATTCGTCAGACGTATTTTACGTCTTAATGTAAAACCGATATATTTATTTTACGCGTCGAACGGGTTAACCGCATTGCCTTTTAACACGTCTTTTAAAATCGCGGTTGCCTTTTTAACGTCTTCTTCCGAAACGTTTACGGGCGGAGCAAAATATAATTTGTTCTTATCCGCCGAAAGTTTAAGCCCCTGCGCCTTTAATTGCTTTAAGGTTTCCTTTCCGTCGTTTGCTTCCAGAACAAAATATATCCCCGTTCCGCTGAATTTAACGACTTTTTTGCAAAGTTTAAGTGCGGAAACTATCGCCTTATTTTTCTTTTTAACGCTCTCGATACAGTTTTCCGCAGCCTTAACGCAGTAAAGCGCGCCGGCGGCGATAACGTCTGTGCCGACAGGAGTTTTAGCG
>JAEYEN010000043.1 GCA_023403375.1 Bacillota bacterium | reverse complement strand
ATTCTGGCAGGCGACGATTTAGCTCCATTTCTGACGGGCAAGACAGCCGAGAATAAAGATAGAATAAAAGGCTTTTTCGGCGAATTTACCGGCATTACGCCGCCGCCCGCTTTTAAGCCGCAAGAACAATTAGGCGTCGTTCGAAAAATATCCGATAAAATCTACTCGGTAGAATATTTTTCGTTTGAATTTGAAGACGGTAAAATATGCAACATAAAAAAATGTAAAGACTAATTCCCCCTGTCTGTTAACTGTTTACGGCACTTTTCCCGCCGCGAAAACTTTATTAAAACTTAAAACAAAAAATTAAAACGTAAAACATATAACATAAAATTATAGCGTAAAACATAGGACATAAAATTAAAACGTAAAGCAAAAAAGGCTTTAAGCAAAACGCTCAAAGCCTTTTAATTTTTTATTGTACAAAAACTCCGTGTTCTGAAACCCGACCCGTTTTTATAACGTCATACAACAATATATAATAATTGTAGAGTTATTATCTTCGATTATAAACGTTTATTTAACGGTTACGGAAAGAACTTTTGCCGCAACCGAATTTTCTACGCCGCCGATAGTAGCAAAGGGCATATAAATCTCGGTTTTATTATAGCAAACAAACTGTTCGCCTTTCGCTGTGAACACGCTTTCCTTATATTCGTCGGAACGCGCGTTAAATTCTTCGGTGGTTTCGGCGTGGAACTCCAAGCTATCGTAATCTTCGCCCGTATAATAAACGGTGTAACTTACATAGCAGGAAGTATCCGCAAACACGGCGGAAAGATAATCGTAAATTTTAGCGTTGGTTTTGTTTCCCGTATCTATTTGAGCAAACACGCAGAAATATCCGTTATAGCCGCTTAACGTGTCTGTGGGCATAAACCAGGTCGCGCTGCCGGAAGAAAATGCTTTGTCGCTGTTTTTGGTGAAACTTCCGTTGTCGGAAGCGCCCGCTTCCCACGTTCTCCAAAGACCTACGGAACCTTTTTTGTTCAATAAGTCGGAGCCGATAACGCCTGACGCATTGAATTCTCCGTCAATATTTTTAACGTATTCGGCTTCGTTTTTCTCAACAGCGGTGCCGTTTAACTTATAATCGCCCATCATATACTGCGAACCGTTGTCAGTCGCAAATTTATAAATGGGCAGCCCGTCGTAAAAACCTTCTTTCGCATATTTAATAACCGCGTCCACCGTGTCGGGCGCAAGATGACGATAAAGGTCTACCGAAAGCGTGCTTTCAACGTTTTTCTTATTAGCAACGTCGTAAACGCTGATTTTAACTTCTAACTTTTTTATATCTTCGCAAGCGGCAAGCGAAAAGCAAACCGAAAGCGACAATACGGCAATAAGCATAACGCTTAAATATCTTAAAAGTCGTTTCATAAATTTCTCCGAAATTCACTTATAATACAACTATTTTACTAACATTTTGCCCGATTGTCAATAAAACTTTTAATATTGAATGGTTTTAAAACAAAATAATCGTTTTTTCGCAAAAAAAACGGGCAGATTTGTCCGCCGCCCGAAGGCGGTTTTCTCTTCTGCCCTGTTTATTTTAAGATTGAAGTTTAGCCTGACAATCTTTCGTCTGCCGCAATTATTCTGCAACGACGGTAGCGCCTGCTTCTTTGAATCTTGCGATAATCTTGTCCGCTTCTTCTTTCGTAGCGTTTTCTTTGATTACGCCGAGAGATTCAACGAGCGCTTTCGCTTCGCCAAGACCCAAAGTGGTGAATTCTCTGACCGCTTTGATAACGTCGATTTTCTTAGCGCCGATATCTTTAATAACCATTTTGAATTCGGTCTTTTCTTCTGCTGCGGGAGCCGCTGCTGCCGCGGGAGCGCCTGCTACTGCTACGGGAGCCGCCGCGCTTACTCCGAATTCTTCTTCTATCGCTTTAACAAGGTCGTTAAGTTCTACGACCGTCATACCCTTGATTTCTTCAATCATCTTTGCAATATCTGCCATTTTTGTATCCTCCGATATATTTTTAAATTAATGTTTGCGCTATGTTAAGCCTGCGCTTCGGCTTTTTTATCTGCAATCGCTTTAATAGCAACAGCAAGACCTCTCGTAAAGTTCGAGAGAGTGCCCGCGAGCATAGAGTAAAGCTCGGGTTTGGACGGGATAGCAGCGTATTTCTTTACGCCGTCTACGTCTACGTAAGCGTTGGAGATGTAACCGCTTTTAACTACGACTTTGTTTTCGTATTTTTTAGCGGCGTCGACGATAACCTTGCTTGCGCCTACTTCATCCGTGCCGAAAGCGACGGAAGTAGGACCGTTAAGGTCTGCGTCGAAATCTTTAACGCCCAAATCGTTGAAAGCGCGGCGAACCAAAGTATTTTTCAAAACTTTGTATTCTACGTCGTTCTTTCTTAATTCTCTGCGAAGTTCAGTATCTTCCGCAACGGTTAAGCCGTTAAACTTAACGAAAACGACCGACTTGGAATTCTGAATTTTCTGCTTGATTTCTTCTACTAACTGTATTTTAGCGTCTTTGTTTGCCGACATGTTTTTACCTCCTTGTAGATTAGAAACAGCCCGACTTGTAGATAAAAAATAACCCTTGCGACCAAAACGACCGCAAGGGCATAAAAACTCTTGTCAAGTTCGCCTCGGTCGGTTCGCATTTCTGCGATTAAACACCTACTGTCTTGGGCTATTAAGTTTTAACGTTGATGATTATACCACTATAAAGTAGCGGTTGTCAATTAAAATTTAGCGTTAATTTTAACGCCGGGGCCCATAGTGCTTGCAACGGCAACGCTTCTTAAATAAAGTCCCTTTGCGGAAGCGGGTTTCGCTTTAACGATTGCTTCCATAAGAGCGGTGTAGTTTTCGACGATTTTGTCTTTACCGAAACTCTTTTTGCCGATGGGGCAGTGAATGATCGCGTTTTTGTCAAGTCTGTATTCGACCTTACCTGCTTTGGTATCTCTGATAGCCTTAGCAACGTCCATAGTAACGGTGCCGGACTTCGGGTTAGGCATAAGTCCCTTAGGACCTAAAACCTTACCGATACGACCAACCAGACCCATCATATCGGGAGTGGTAATGATAACGTCGTAATCGAACCAGTTTTCGGTTTGAATTTTCTGAATCATTTCTTCCGCGCCGACGAAATCTGCGCCCGCTTCTTTCGCGATGTCCGCTTTTTCGCCCTTAGCGATAACTAAAACTTTAACGGATTTGCCCGTTCCGTTGGGAAGGACGATAACTCCGCGGACCTGCTGGTCAGCCTGTTTGGGGTCTACGCCCAAACGAACGTGAAGTTCTACCGTTTCGTCGAATTTCGCTTTTGCGCTGTCTAAAACCAAAGAAATAGCGTCAGCCGCTTCGTAAAGTTTAGCGGACTCGATATTCTTTGCGCTGTCTATATATTTTTTACCGTGTTTCATTTAAATTACCTCCTGTGGTACTTTCGGGCGATAGCCCTCCCACTAATCTCTTATTCTTCGACTTCTACGCCCATGCTTCTTGCGGTGCCTGCAATCATGCTCATAGCACTTTCCAAAGTGTTTGCGTTAAGGTCGGGCATTTTGAGTTTTGCTATTTCTTCTACCTGCGCCTTGGTTAATTTAGCCACCTTCTTCTTGTTAGGAGTGGGCGACGCGCTTTCGATTCCGCACGCCTTTTTAATAAGAACGGGTGCCGGCGGAGTTTTGAGAATAAACGTGAAAGAACGGTCCTGATAAATAGTCATAACGACCGGAATTATAAGACCTGCCTGGTCCTGAGTTTTAGCATTGAACTCTTTGGTGAAGCCGGGGATATTGATTCCGTGCGGGCCCAAAGTAGAACCTACGGGCGGACCGGGAGTTGCCTTGCCTGCGGGCAGTTGCAATTTAACGATTGCCGTAACTTTTTTTGCCATAATTGTTTCCTCCATACTGTGGTAATACCG
>JAEYEN010000057.1 GCA_023403375.1 Bacillota bacterium | reverse complement strand
GTCTTAAAAACGCGGGCATCGACCTTAACAGAAAGGTTCTGGCAGAAATCGCCGTTTCCGACGAAAAGGCTTTCGCTACGCTCGCCGAAACCGCAAAAGCAAATTTAAGCAAATAGTTTTTAAAGCCTACCCTAAAAAGTAGGCTTTATTATAATTAAAATGATAACTTCTAAAAACAACGCCTTGGCAAAAGAAATTCGTTCGCTTTCGGATAAAAAATCGCGCGACGAAAAGAACGTTTACCTTGTTGAAGGTATTAAAAGCGTCAGAGAAGCGTTAAGTTTAAATCTTAACGTTAAGTATGTTGTTTTGTCCGAAAAAGCCGCTGAAAAATACGGTAACGATTTTGTAAAAAACGGCGCCGGAAAGTGCGGCAATCAACCGTTTGAAGTTGTGATTTTTTCGGAACAGGCGTTTAAGTCCGTAAGCGACGTGGTAACTCCGCAAGGTGTGCTGGCGGTACTCGTTAAGCCGGAAGCGAAAAGGAGAAACAGCAAAAACTGTCTGTTGCTTGACGGCGTTTCTGACCCCGCAAACGTGGGCGCGATTATAAGAACCGCCGCGGCAAGCGGATTTTCGGACGTTTTTATAACGCCCGACTGCGCGGACCCGTATTCGCCCAAGGCCGTAAGGTCAAGTATGTGCGGAATATACAGAGTAAGCGTTTTGCCCGTTAAAAGAGAAGAAATCGCGCGGGCGACAGGCAAAAAACTTGTCGTTGCGGATATGGACGGAGAAAACGTTTTCAACTCGCCCGTTGAAAATTTCGGCGACGGCGTGTGCCTTGCAATAGGTAACGAAGGCAACGGAATAAGCGAAGAAGTTAGAAAAGAAGCGGATATAACGGTCAGTATTCCTATGGAAAACGGAATGGAAAGTCTTAACGCCGCAGTGTCCGCAAGCATTCTGATGTATTGCATAAAAAGTAAAAATTAAGGAGAAAAACTATGTCTGGTCATAGCCATGCCGCAAACATTGCGGTTAAAAAAGCAAAAACCGACGCTATAAAAGGTAAAATATTTACTAAGGTCGGTCGTGAAATCGCGGTTGCCGCAAAAAACAATCCCGACCCCGAAACGAACAGCAAACTTGCCGACGCTATCGCAAAAGCAAAATCCGTAAATATGCCTAACGATAACATTAAAAGATGTATCGCAAAGGCGGCGGGCGAACTTTCTAACGCGAACTACGAAGAATTGACTTACGAAGGATACGGCCCCGCGGGCAGCGCGGTTATAATCAACGCGCTTACCGATAACAAAAACCGTACGGTAGACTACGTCAGAAACACGATGAGAAAACACGGCGGAAGCCTTGGCAACAGCGGTTGCGTTTCTTTCACGTTTACAAATATGGGCGTTATTGCGATTGAACGCACCCCCGAACTTTCCGAAGACGCGGTTATGGAAATGGCGTTGGACGCCGGCGCGGACGATTTTATTGCGGAAGACGACGCGTTTATCGTTCACACTCAGGTTTCCAACTTTTCGGAAGTCAGAAAATATCTCGAAAATAAAGGACTTAACTTCTTTGAAGCGCAGGTGGAAATGGTTCCGCAGAACAAAATCACGCTGGAAGGCGACGACCTTGCAAAGTTTAACCGCCTTATAGACGCGCTTAACGATTTGGACGACGTTCAGAACGTTTATCATAACGTAGACCTTCCCGAAGAAGACGAAGAAGAATAATTCTTGTAAAGACCGAATATTTTTGGGTTTTATAAAAATAAAAATTATCGTATAGAGAATTATTGTATAGAAATACCTTGTTTGCAAATACTTATTGTATCGGTGGCAAGGTATTTTTCAGTTTAATGAAAATTATTTTTTGAAATTTACGTTTTTCCGCCGTTTTTATACCCCTTACGGCGGAGAATGTATTTTTCCCCGCGGGACGGGGAGAAAAAGACTGCTTCGTGATTTTTTTCGGGGCAGTCTTTTGGTTGCGGAGGTTTCTGTGGCAGTTTTTAAACTTGGCGATTATTTAATCGCGGCGATTTTTTATCGTTTTCGGGCATTTGATTATCCGATTTATTCGTGTTTTCCGTGTTTTTCTGCGGTTTTACGACGGTTTGTAATTGTTTTTTAAAAAAATTGCAAAAATTTTTCTTATTTTAAGATATTTTAAATAAAATTGTGCTACACTTATATTGCGAAAGGGAGTTAATAAATGAAAAAGAGAATTTCGGTTTTAATACTTAGTCTTGCGATGATTATCGTTACGTTGTTTTCCGCCGCTGGTTGCGGTTTTATAAACGACGGCGGTAGTTCCGATAACGGCGGCTCGCAGGAAAGCGGTTCCACTTATTCCAAAACGCTTGTTAACGTAGACCTTAAAGACTCTTCGGCGCTGTCCGACGGCATAACGTTCGTCGGGAAATCCCGTCCGTCAAGCGGTAAATACGGCAGCGTGGACGAAGTGCTGGAAGCGACCAAAGTTGACAGAGCGTCTGTTGCCATAAGGATAGAACTTGCGAACTCGCTTGTAAGCGGTAGCGGAATTATAGTTAATATAGACGACGGCATAGATTACGGCGAAAAAGAAGACAATATTTTTTACGTTTTAACCTGCCATCACGTCATCGATAGTTGCGAAGGCGTTAACAACAGTATAACCCTTTACGTTCCCGACGAGAACGGAAAGAACTTCGACGAAAGCAATTACGACGATAAATTCGCCTTTACGGGTAAAATAGGCGGTTCTATAAACGAAGACAACGCGGTTTCTTTAATCGGCGGCGATAAAGCGTCTGACGTTGCGCTGTTAAGACTTTACGTTGCAAACGACGTTCTCGCAAGCAAGATAATAAAAGCAAACATTATGAGCGAAGAATATTCTCTTAAAAAGGGAGAAGACGTTTTCGCGATAGGATTTTCCGAAGGCGAACACGCAGGATGGACGACGAAAGGCGTCGTTGCCAAAACCGAAGAAAATTGCAGAGTTTCCGATATCGGCACGATGACGCTTACGGGAATAAACGTTAACATATATCCCGGTAATTCGGGCGGCGGACTTTTCAATATGTACGGCGAACTCGTCGGAATAACCAACTCGGGCGAAACGGTAACCGTAGATAACGACGAAGTTCCTAACGGCATAAATTTTGCCATTCCGCATAAAATCACAACCGATTCAGCAACCGATAAAGGCTTTATCAACGTGGCTAAACAACTTTTAGGCACATACACGGGCAAAAATTACGGATACGTTTCGGGCAGAAAAGAAAAACTCGGCATGTCTTTAAGCGCGGAAGGAAATTCCGTGGTGGTGGCTGCGGTAACCGATAATTCTTTTGCGGCAGGCGCAGGACTTAAAGCGGGCGACGTTGTTCGTTCCGCAATGGATAAAAACAATAAAAGATACGATATATCTTCGGTATCCGACTTCGACGCTTTCTGGAATACCGTTAAGGTTGGCGATAGTTTTTCGCTTAACGTAGTAAAAAAGGTTTCCGCAAACCTTAAATCGTACACGTTTAAGGCGTATCAGGTTTATTTCTGTAATACCTGCGACTATTCGGGAATCAGCGCATAACAAAATTAAATATTTATAATTTCTTGAAATTTGTACAAAAATCGTAAATGATATAATGAATAAAAAGAATATCCGACAAGGTTTTCCCGTAAGGATATTCTTTTTTAATTCTAAATACATCTGCATACGTCTTCGCAAAAAGACCTATCAGGCGGTCTGTGCCGAGCCGTGCGACCTGCGATTTTTAAAAATTTTCAGTTTTTCGATTATGTTTTTTATTGCTTTTATGCGGAAGTTTTATTTTCAGTAAAATCTGTCTGTGAAATTTTGATGTACTTTTCGGCGCGTTACTTATTTGTGGCGGGGTTGTTGTTTGGGGGTTGTTATTATTGACTTTTTTTATAATATAAAGTAAAATAACTATGTATGACGATTTTAGGATTTGACCCCGGTCTGGCGACGCTCGGTTACGGGGTTATTACGACCAATAAAAACGGAAAAGCGGAAATGCAGGATTACGGCATTATTTCCACTCCGAAAGATATGAGCCTGCCCGAAAGACTTATTATGCTTGAAAGGGGTATAGAGCAGGTTATAGATACTTTTTCGCCCGACGCGATAGCGATAGAAGAATTATTTTTCGCAAAAAACGTTAAAACGGGTATTGCGGTGGCGCACGCAAGGGGAGTTTTGCTTCTTACCGCAATGAAAAAGTGCAGTAAAATATACGAATATACTCCGCTTCAAATAAAGCAGGCGCTCACGGGTTACGGCAGGGCGGAAAAGATACAGATTCAGCAAATGGTAAAAACCTTTTTGCATCTTAAAAGCGTTCCGAAGCCCGACGACGCGGCAGACGCTTTGGCGGTTGCGTTAACGCACGCGCAAACAAGTAATTTTGCAGGCTTATTTAAAATTTAGCCGTTTAAGAAATTTGATAATTCGGGTTTTTGTATTCGTTGAATTCTGACGATGAATTATAGTCGGAGCGATGACTTATCGTTATAAATCAGGACGACGATCTTTATTGTAAATCAAGGCGACGACTTATGGTTGTAAATCAAAGCAACGACTTGCCGTTCTATAAATCGTGGCGGTAAATCTATGCGGCATATAGCGGCGGATTTTCTGCGAAAGAGCAAAAGGAAAGTAAAAAAAGATTTTCGAGTAAGTTTATGATAGCGTATTTAAAAGGAAAAGTAATAGGATTTGAAGAAAGCGCCGTTATTTTGGAAAATAACGGAGTCGGCTTTTACGTAAACTGTTCAGCCACCGCATTTAACAAATTAGCGGCGGACGGCGGCGGCGAAGTGTTTGTTTACACTGCGGTTAAAGAAGACGATATTTCGCTTTACGGGTTCAGTAATCTTGATGAGAAAAAAGCGTTTACCGAACTTATTTCGGTATCGGGCGTAGGTCCTAAAATGGGCATAACGGTATTGTCGCAAATGGATTTACCCACTCTTTCCCGCGCGGTAACGACGGGCGACGTAAAACTTTTATCGTCTGTTAAGGGACTGGGGAAAAAGACCGCCGAACGAATAATAGTGGATTTGAAAGATAAGTTTTCGTGCGTTTCGGGTGGGAATACGGTTCCCGTTAAGAGAGCGACGGAACCCGACGAGAACGCCGTTCTGGCGCTTATAAGTCTTGGGTTTTCAAAATCCGAAAGCGAAAAGGCGGTTGTCGCCGCAATGGAAGAAGGCGAAACTTCTTTACAGAAGATTATAGCCGCCGCACTTAAACAGTTAGGGTAAAATTATGGAAGAAGAAAGACTTGTTACAAGCACAAAAAACGAAACGGAAGACGAAAACGAAAACATACTTCGTCCTAAGTCTATGGAAGGTTACGTCGGGCAGGAAAAGGTAAAAGACAATCTTGCCGTATTTATCGCCGCGGCTAAAATGCGCGGCGACGCGCTTGACCACGTTTTGTTATACGGGCCCCCCGGACTGGGTAAAACAACGCTTGCGCATATAATAGCGGCGGAACTCGGCACGCAGATAAAAGTAACCAGCGGCCCTGCGATAGAGCGCGCGGGCGACCTTGCCGCGATTTTAACGAAACTTAACGAAAACGACGTTCTGTTTATAGACGAAATTCATCGATTAAACCACAGCGTGGAAGAAATACTTTATCCCGCAATGGAAGACTTTGCGCTCGATTTTATTCTGGGCAAAGGTCCGTCGGCAAGCAGCGTTCAACTACCGCTTCCTAAATTTACGCTCGTCGGGGCGACCACAAAAGCGGGTATGCTTTCTTCGCCGCTCAGAGACAGGTTCGGGGTCATTTGCAGATTAGAAAATTACACCGTTGCGGAATTGACGGAGATAGTGTGTCGTTCCGCAGAGAAACTTGGCATTAAAATAGAACCCGCCGCCGCGGAAGAAATAGGTAAAAGAAGCCGCGGAACGCCGAGGATAGCCAACAGACTGCTTAAAAGGGTGAGAGATTATTCCGTCGTAAAAAAACACGACGCGGTGCTTTTGTCGGACGCTACCGCCGCGCTTAAAATGCTGGACATAGACGAACTTGGTTTAGACGCGATAGACGTTAAACTGCTTACCGCAATGGCGGAAAAATTCGGCGGTGGACCGTGCGGATTAGACACGCTTGCCGCTATGATAAACGAAGATTCCAACACGATAGAAGACGTTTACGAACCGTATTTGTTACAGTTGGGGTTTGTCGCACGTACGCCGCGCGGCAGAATATTGCTGGAAAAGGGTTACGAGCATATAGGACTTAAAATGCCCGTTTCCGCACCGAATACGGACAAAGAAAACGGGGCGAAAAATGAAAACAAGTGATTTTGACTACTACTTGCCCGAAGAATTGATTGCGCAGACACCCGCGGAGCCGAGAGATTCTTCAAGACTTTTAGTTTACGACAGAGAGAACGATAAAATATATCACGAAAGATTTTCCGATATAACGAAGTTTCTGAAAAAAGGGGACGTGCTTTGCCGCAACAACACGAGAGTTTTGCCTGCAAGACTTAACGCATACACGTTAAACGGCGGCAGGGTGGAAGTGCTTTTATTAAAGCGTTTTAACCTTACCGAGTGGGAAGTAATGGTAAAACCGGGGCGTAAAGCCATACCGCACAAAAAACTCGTTATTAACGACGAACTCTCGCTGGAAGTTCTGGAAGTGTTTGAAGACGCCGGCACAAGAAAGGTCAGGTTCGAGTTTAACGGCGTGTTTGAAGATATTATATCGAGAGTGGGCGAGATGCCGCTTCCGCCGTATATAACCGAAAAACTTAAAGATAAAGAAA
Organism: Bacillota bacterium; assembly: GCA_023403375.1. Lineage (GTDB taxonomy): Bacteria > Bacillota > Clostridia > Christensenellales > Borkfalkiaceae > UBA1259. The sequence goes on along the minus strand of JAEYEN010000057.1, from coordinate 2,997 downwards.
GGTATCAGACCGTATATTCCAAAATAGACGGCTCTGCCGCAGCACCCACCGCGGGACTGCATTTTACGGAATCGCTTCTTAAAAAAATTTCGGATATGGGCGTGGAAATAGTAGACGTTCTGCTGCACGTGGGACTTGGCACTTTCCGCCCCGTAAAAGCGGAAGACGTTGCGGAACATCATATGCACTCGGAATATTTCGAGATAAGCGAAGAAGCGGCGGAAAAGATAAACCGTGCAAAACGGGAAGGGCGGCGCGTTATAGCCGTAGGCACAACAAGTGTGAGAACGCTTGAAAGCGCGGCGGAACCGGACGGAACGGTTAAGGCGCAAAAGGGGAATACCCGGATTTTTTTGTACCCCCCGTATAAAATGAAATGCGTAGACGCGCTTATCACTAATTTTCACTTGCCAAAGTCCACGCTTATAATGTTGGTTTCCTGCCTTTCCGACAGAGAAAAAATATTGAGCATATATAAAACCGCAGTAGAAGAAAAGTACAGATTTTTCTCTTTCGGGGACGCTATGTTTATATTTTAGAATTTCGGAAAAACATACGTGAACGCGGGACTAAAACAAAACTAAAAAAGCCAAAGCATATTCATAGTATATAGAAGCAATTAAAAATAATTTATGGAAAAATTTTATTACGAAACCTTAAAACAAGACAAAAAAACGGGCGCGCGCGCAGGTATACTGCACACTCCGCACGGCGACATTTTAACGCCTACCTATATGCCGGTCGGCACGCAGGCTTCCGTTAAAGGGGTTATGCCGCGCGATTTGAAAGACGCGAAAACGCAGATTTTGCTTGCGAACACTTATCATCTGTATATGCGCCCCGGCGACGATATCGTTAAAAAAGCGGGCGGATTACACAAGTTTATGGCGTGGGACAGACCTATTTTAACCGATAGCGGCGGTTTTCAGGTGTTCTCTCTTGCAAAACTGAATAAAATCAAAGACGACGGGGTATATTTTAACTCACACGTAGACGGAAGTCTGCACTTTATAACCCCCGAAAAGGCGATAGAGATAGAGAACAATCTGGGCGCCGATATTATTATGGCGTTTGACCAGTGTTCGGAATACGGCGCAGACTACGCGCAAAGCAAAATCGCTATGGAGCGCACGTTAAAATGGCTGGACCGTTGTTATAAAGCGCATAAAAACGATAATCAGGCGCTCTTCCCCATAGTTCAGGGCAACTTTTTTAAGGATTTGAGAAAGATTTCGCTTAAAGAAACCATACCGTACGCAAAATACGGAATAGGTATAGGCGGTCTTTCCGTCGGCGAACCGAAGAGCATAATGTACGACGTTATGGACAGTATGCTGGAATACTATCCCACCCACATACCGCGCTATCTTATGGGGGTAGGCAGCCCCGATTGCCTTATAGAAGGCGTAAGGCGCGGCATAGATATGTTCGACTGCGTTCTCGCTACCAGAGTGGGTAGAAACGGAACGGCGCTTACTTCAAAAGGCAAAGTAGTTGTGAGAAACGGAATATATAAAGAAGATTTTACGCCGCTTGACGACGAGTGCGATTGTTACGCCTGCAAAAATTACACCAAAGCATATTTAAGACATATGATAAACGTGGGCGAGATGATGGGCGGTATGATGATAAGCCTTCATAATATAACCTATCTCAATAAACTGATGTCGGAAATACGCACCGCCATTATGGAAGACCGTTTTACCGAATATGCCGAAGAATTTTACGAAAAAACTAAAAATACGTATAAATAAACGTCAAAAACTTATAAGCAAAGCGTAAACGTTTATAATTAAAAGATAAATTTTAACGAATAAGCGTTAAAAAAGACACTTATTATGGCGAAAATTAAAATTTCGCATAAATCAGTTGCAATAAAGTAAAAAATGCTTTACAATAAAAAAGAAGAAAATTAAAACTAATAAGGAGAAATTATGTTATTTAATTTATTAGCAGAAGGCGAACAGGCGGCAAAAAACCCCACTTTGACTTACGTCGTTATGGGCGTTTTGGTTGCGGCTATCATTGCGCTTTTCGTTTGGCAGTCCATATCCGGCAAGAAAAAACGTAAAGAAGCGCAGGAAATGGTAGAAAAACTCAGAATAGGCGACAGAATTAAAACTATCGGCGGCGTTTGCGGATTTTTGGTAGAAATCAATAACGACGAAAACACTATCGTTATCGAAACCGGCAGCGGCGACAAAAAAAGTTATATGAAATTCGACAAAGGCGCAATTTACCAGACCGGCCCCGCTAACCCCGGCGCTCCCGTGAAGGAAGAACCCAAAACGGAAGTTAAGGAAGAAGCGAAAGAAGAAGTTAAGGCAGAACCCGTTTTTGAAGAAGAAAAGGTCGAAGTAAAAGAAGACGATAAAGCGGTTGAAGTCAAAACCGAAGAAGCGCCCGTTGAAGAAGCGAAAGAAGAAGTTAAGGAAGAAAAACCTGCTTCCAAGAAAAAATCCAAAAGCAGCAAATAATATTTGTTCATAAAATCATAAATCCCCGCATATTCTTTAACAAAAGAATATCGGGGGTTTTTTATGTCCGAAGATAAAAAAAACGTCTTATGGGGCACGGCAAAAGGGGTAGGCATATCGGTTATCGCAATGCTTATCGGCGTGCTTGTTTTCGCATTGATTATTAAAATAGCGTCGCTTTCTCCTTCCGTAATAAAGCCCGTAAATCAATTTATAAAGGCGATAGCCCTTTTTCTGGGCTGTTTCTTTTCTATAAGCGGCAGTAAAGGTTATCTTAAAGGGGCGGTTTCGGGACTCATCTCGGTAATAATCATCTATCTCATTTTTGCGTTGATAGGCGGTGAAAACCTGTTCGGTTTGAACTTTCTTATTGATTTGGCGTTCGGTCTGATTGTCGGCGCGATTTCCGGTATTATTTCCGTCAACATAAAAAAGTAAAAATCGTAAATAAGAATATAAAAAAATAAAAAAACCGCTTTTTCAAAGCGGTTTTTTGTCCGTTATTATATAAATGCCCATA
>JAEYEN010000029.1 GCA_023403375.1 Bacillota bacterium | reverse complement strand
GTTCTGGTATAGTTGCTGTTTGCCGCCGCATCCTGTTTGCTATAACTTTCGGTATAAACGGTGTTCGTAAAGAATACCGCCGCGCCGTCTTTTGCAAAATCACCGAATTTATACGTTTTTAAGGATTCCGAACCGGAAGTCTTTTCGTCGGTTTTGGCAAGCACGGTTTTTTCTTTGGTCGCCGTGTTGTAAGAAACGAGTTCGGTCTTTTTGGAGTCATACACCACAAAGTATACCGTTCCGTCCTTTTCGACTATTCTGTACTCGTCCGAAAGCGCCTGCGTTTTGAAGTAAGACGTGCTGTCCGTTCCGTCGAGTTTGGTTCTCATAAAGTGAAGTTCGTCGTTAGCGGTTTTTCCCGAAGAGTTTTTGTCCACGGAAGGAGAGCCGTAATAAACGTAATCTCCGCTGATATAAATGCCGCCGTTATAATCGGAAGCGACGAACAGTTTAGGAACGACTATACATTTTTGCGCGTCGTCCGTTTTGCCGCTTTCCAAATCCGCTTTACTTACGGCGCAAAGCGCGCCTTTCTGCGGATTGCCGAAAGTATTATCGGCGGTAGAACTGCCAAGACCGTTGATATAATAAAAATAATTTTCGGTTTCTGCGACAAATCCCCCGTTAGGCACTACTTTTCCCCAGTCTTTAAGGGTAACGTCTTCTTTTTTCCAGTTTGTTCCGCCGCAACCGACCGCTGTGAACAAAAGACAGCCGAGCACCAGAACAAGGGCGAGTTTGCTTAATATTTTTTTCATAAAAACTCCGTCGTATCTCGGTAAACATTTTTTTGGTTGCCGAATATACATATTATTGCCTGAATAATATTATAAATAAAATCTATTAGACATTATACACTGCAATTATACACTATATCGCTTGCTTTTGCAATGATTTTTTTATCTTTAAAGTATTTTTATGCTCCGTCCTGAGGTAGTAAAATGGATAAATTCGGCATTTTTAATCTTTTAAATTCTTTTTACGACTTTTACAACAAAAAGTCTACCGAAAAAAGTAACGGCGAAACCGCAAACTCTTCTCCCGACTTTTTAAAAAACCTGTTTTCAGCGCCGCAAAAAAATTCCGAAACGGATTTTAATAACCAAAAACAAGCAAAAAACAACACCCCTGCCGCGCCGCAGGTTTTCCATCCGCTTCAACAAAATATGATAAACACAATGATAAATCACGAACAGTTCGTTAAAAGAGTTTTAAGCGAATCGAACGGCAAAAACAAAAAAGTTTAGGGCGGCTTACGCGTTCCGAAAAAAGCAAACGCTCTGCCAAAACTTATTATAAAAACTCTTTGCCGCCACTTTATCGATATACCTTGTCGGAATATCTTGTCGGGTTTAATTACAATCTCGTTTAAGGCGGTTTTTATTTTCTTAAAATTCAGCCGCAGCCCCTACGCATATCATATCGCGCAATCGATATAAAAAACGCAACCGAACAGAAAAGATACAATCATATAAAAAAGCAGCCGAACAAAAAAGGACGCAAACGATATAAAAAACTCAATCGATATAAAAAAGACGAAACCGATACAAAAAAACGCAATCGACATAAAAAAGACGCAACCGAAACGATTGCGTCTTTTGATTTTTTTGAAATATTGCGTTTTTGCAAATTCCCCAAAAATAATCTGCGACAGGCAAATTATCTCTTCGAGAACTGCGGAGCGCGACGTGCTTTTTTAAGACCGTATTTCTTTCTTTCCTTCATTCTGGAATCTCTGGTTAAGAAACCTGCCTTTTTAAGAGCCGCTCTGGTTTCGGGTTCCGCTTCTAACAGCGCGCGGGAAATGCCGTGTCTGATAGCGCCTGCCTGACCTGTGAAACCGCCGCCGCAAACGTTTACGAACACGTCGTACTTAGCGGAAGTGTCGGTTAAGGTTAAGGGTTGACGAACGATGAATTTTAAGGTATCGAGACCGAAATATTCGTCTAAACTTTTGTCGTTAATAGTAATAACGCCGTCGCCTGCGGGAATTAAACGAACGCGGGCGATTGCTTTCTTTCTTCTGCCTGTTCCCCAGTATTGAACTTTCTTTTTAGTGGTTTTAGCCATAATTTACACCTCTTAAACCAATTTGAGAACTTCGGGCTTTTGAGCCTGATGATTGTGTTCCGCACCCTTATAAACTTTGAGTTTGGTAATCATCTTTCTGCCAAGACTGTTTTTGGGAAGCATTCCTTCAATCGCTTCGTAAACCGCCTTGTCGGATTTTTCTGCCATTAAAGTTTTATACTGGATAGATTTTAATCCGCCGATATGTCCGGTATGGTATTTGAAATATTTTTTCTCTAATTTTTTACCCGTCAATACAACTTTATCGGTATTGATGACGATAACGAAATCGCCCGTATCTACGTTGGGGGTAAACGTGGGTTTGTTTTTGCCGCGAAGAACTGCCGCCACCTTAGAAGCAAGTCTTCCGAGAGCAATACCCTCTGCGTCTACAACGTACCACTTTCTGACCACGTCCTGTTCGTGAGCCATATACGTTTTCATTGTGTATTTCTCCTTGAAATTATTTGTTTATCTATTGCACTATAAACAAAATTCCGCCGCTTTGCAGCCGCCTTACACGATGCGCGGCTTGGTTCAGAGAGGGCTAATCTCCGTTTTTGCCCGAAATTTCCTTTATAAACGCTTAAATATTTTAGTTTATGCGCGCACGAATTGTCAAGCGTTTTTCGGCAATTTTTTTATTTGCCGTTATATTGTTATATCGCGCCGCGTTTTGCCCACATTTTGTATGTCTTATCATTTATTACGTCTTTTCCGCGCCCGAATTTCTCCGCTTTCGCCATTCTACCCGTTTTTTTGCGGCTTTTCCGTTTTGCGGTTGTCACTTTTTGCGGCTTTTCCGTTTTGCGGTTGTCTTGCCTTTCTGCGAGTTCTTACCTTTCTTTCTTCGTTTTGCGATTATCGGACGGTTTTATTGCAAAAGCGCTAATCGTAAATCACGCTTTTTAAGCACAGTCCTTTTGCAGGAACCGTTTTGCCGCCCTTACTTCTTCCGCCGCCCGAAAGCATATCCGAAAGGTCTTTTTCGGAAAGTTTGCCTTTGCCTATTTCAAACAAAGTGCCGACCATTATTCTTACCATATTGTATAAAAAACCGTTGCCCGTAACGGTAAATTTAACGTTTTCGTTTTCTCTTTTTACGTCGAAAGAATAAATGGTTCTGACGGTGGTTTTAACGCTGCTTCCGGTAGAACAGAAACTTTTGAAATCGTGTTCGCCGACAAGCAGTTTCGCCGCCTTTTCCATTGCCGCAGCGTTTACGTTATCGTCTAATTTTATGGCGTATCTATCTTTAAGCGGCAGTTCCGTTCGGGAAAAATACGCGCTGTATTCGTAAGTTTTTTTCTTTGCGTTTTTGACGGGGTGAAAATCGTCCGCCACCCGTTCGCTTTTTAACACTCTGACGTCGGGCGGCAAAAACGCGTTTATCGCTTTATAAAACTTTTCGGGCGGGATAGCCGCGTCCGTTCTGAAACAGGCGACCTGCCCTTCGGCGTGCACGCCTGCGTCCGTTCTGCCGCTGCCGACAACCCTGACTTTTTCGCCCGTAACCCTTTCTATCGCGGCGTTAAGCGTTTCAGCCACGGAAATTCCGTTCTTTTGCAACTGCCAGCCGCAATAAGCGGTTCCGTCGTAACTCACGGTCAACTTAACGTTCATACGATACCGCCTAAAAGCAGGTAAAATTTATTAAGGAACACCACGCCCGTTATAAGTCCGCCCAACAATAAAACGCCTATAAGGTCGCGCCAGCCTGCTTTTAATTTTTTATATCTCGTGCGGTTTTTACTGCCTGCGTAACACCTTGCGTCCATAGCGTCGGCAAGTTCGTCCGCACGGCGGAAAGAACTAATAAGAAGCGGAATAAGCACGGGTATAAGAGATTTCGCGCGCTTGAAAACGTTGCCGCTTTCAAAGTCCGCCCCCCTTGCTTTCTGCGCTTTAATTATTCTGTCCGTTTCGTCTAAAAGCGTGGGGATAAATCTGAGCGCAATGCTCATTATAAGCGCGAATTCGTGCACGGGGAATCTGATATATTTAAGCGGAGTCATCAGACTCTCTATTCCGTCCGCGATTTCCACGGGGGAAGTGGTAAACGTCAGAAGCGAAGCGCCCATTACTATAAGAATAATTCTCGCGGTTATAAAGCCTGCGCTCAATAATCCGTTGTCGGTTATGGTTATAAAACTCCACGTTGCTAAAACGTTGCCGTTTTTATTGAAAAATATCTGCAAAATCGCCGTCAGAAGCACTATAAAAACAACCGCTTTTATGCTTTTTAACACTTTGAAAAAGGGCACGCCCGAAAAAACGACCGCAACCACCAAAAACACAAAGCACGCCGCAAACCCCAAAAAGTGAAATTCGCCGACCAGAAACACCGCCACGATATAGGCGATAACGAGCAACAGTTTAACTCTCGGGTCCATTCTGTGAACAAACGATTTAGTGGGGAAATACTGCCCGAAAGATATGTCTTTCATAAGCCTTTACCCCCTTTTAACGCAGCGGAAACCTTATCCGTAAAGTCTTCGTCGGTATAATCGTTGTCGGCGCAGACGCCCGCTTTTTTAAGTTCTTCGGTCAAATACGCGGTAACGGGGAGTTCCAATCCCAACGCTTCCAATTCTTCCGATTTCGCAAAAACTTCTTTCGGAGTGCCGAACGCGTATAAAAGCCCGTGCGAGAACACCGCGACTTTGTTGCAGTATTCCGCAACCAAATCCATATCGTGCGAAACGATTATCACAGTTTTCACGAAAGACGCGTGCAATTTTTTAAGCAACAGGAGAAAATCTTTTTTACCCTTGGGGTCAAGACCTGCGGCAGGTTCGTCCAGAACCAGAATTTCGGGGCGGCTTACGATAACGCCTGCTATCGCGACTCTTCTTTTCTGTCCGCCCGAAAGTTCGAAGGGCGATTTGTTTTTAACCGCTTCGTAATCTAACCCTACAATCTCAATCGCTTCTTTAACCCGCGCGGAAATCTCTTCTTCCTTGATTTCGGGAAAGAAATTTTTTAGTCCGAACGCCACGTCCTTTTCCACCGTTTCGTCGAATAACTGATATTCGGGATACTGAAAAACCATTCCCGTTTTGGCGCGCAACGCTTTGAAATCGCATTTTTTATCCGACAGGTCAAACTCGCCCATCGTTATTTTGCCGCTGTCTTTTTGTAATTTTATAAGTCCGTTTAAGTGCTGAACGAAAGTGGATTTACCGCTGCCCGTATGCCCGATAATTCCCAGAAAAGCGCCTTCTTCTATCGTCATCGAAACGCCGTCCAACGCCTTTACCGAAAGGTGCTTGTTTTTTCCGCCGTAAACGTAACTCAGGTTCTCTACTTTAATCTGCATAATTCCTCTTTAAGTTCCGCGGGCGTAAGCACGTCCGTTTTCAAAGGCACGCCTTTTTCGATAAGTTTCTCTGCGAGCAGTGCCGCTTTGGGGAGTTCCAGCCCCATTCCTTTTAGTTCTTCTTTTCTTGAAAAAATCTCTCTCGGCGTGCCGTACATCGCGATTTTTCCGTCGTTTAACACGGCGACCTTATCCGCTTCCACCACTTCGTCCATATAATGGGTTATGGTAATGACGGTAACGCCTTGTTCTTTGTTTAGTTTTTTAACGACCGCAAGCACTTCTTTTCTGCCCTGCGGGTCAAGCATGGCGGTGGATTCGTCAAGCACAATGGCTTTGGGTTTAAGCGCGAGAACGCCCGCTATCGCAATGCGTTGTTTCTGTCCGCCCGAAAGCCTTTCGGGAGAAGAACGGCGGTACTTTTCCATTGTAACCGCTTTTAGCGCAAAATCTATCCGCCCCCCTATCTCCGCACGGGGAACGCCCAGATTTTCGGGGCCGAACGCCACGTCGTCTTCCACGATAGAAGCGACAAGTTGGTTGTCGGGATTCTGAAAAACCACGCCCACGCGCTTTCTGATTTCAAAGAGATTGTTTTTGTCTTCGGAAGAAAATCCGTCTACGGTAATTTTGCCTTTATCGGGCAACAACAGACCGTTGAAAAGTTTTGCGAGCGTGCTTTTGCCGCTGCCGTTATGACCGATGACGGCAAGGTATTCGCCCTCTTCTATACTTAGCGTTAAGTCGCTTATGCAATTGTGAGTTTTATCGTAAGAAAAACTTACGTTTTCCGCAGATATGAGAGCCAAAAGAACGGTCCTCCCCTAACAAAAATTTTATTTCAAATTAGATTATACCAAAACCCGTGCTTTTTTACAAGTAAAAGTTAAAGCGATAAACGTTAAAGCGACAAAAAAATCTGTTTACGGGCGGCGAAAATTTTTGTTTTTTATTGACTTAATACTTATAAGTTTGTATAATTATTTTATATACTGATATATTACGGATTGCGCGACTGAATACTCGGCCGTATACGCGGCCGACTGCGCGGCTGATTAACGGGCGGGCGGAAAGGGCGGCTTTGATAGCGGCTCTGACGTTTGTTTGGGTTTTCTTTTCGGCGAAGCGCAAAAAAACGCGTTATCCCGTTTTTTTTCGGTATACAAACAACTTTACACAAGTTTGATAAATAAACTCGGAGGACTTATAAATGAAAAAATTGACTATCGACGGCAACACCGCCGCCAGCCACGTTGCTTACGCTTTTTCGGAAGTTGCGGCTATCTACCCGATAACGCCTTCTTCCCCTATGGCGGAAGTTGCTGACGAATGGGCGACTGCCGGAAGAACCAACATGTGGGGACAGGAAGTCAAGGTTGCCGAAATGCAATCGGAAGGCGGCGCGGCAGGCGCTGTTCACGGTTCGCTTTGCGCAGGCGCGTTGACGACCACTTACACCGCAAGCCAAGGCTTGCTTTTAATGATTCCTAACATGTACAAGATAGCGGGCGAACTTATGCCTATGGTAATGCACGTTTCCGCCCGTGCGCTCGCGGCTCATTCGCTTAACATATTCGGCGACCATGCCGACGTTATGGCTTGCCGCCAGACCGGTTTTGCAATGCTATGCGATTCTTCCGTACAGGAAGTTATGGATTTATCTTTGGTTGCGCACCTTTCTACGCTTAAATCCAAAGTTCCTTTCCTTAATTTCTTCGACGGGTTCAGAACTTCGCACGAAGTCGCTAAAATCGACGTTTGGGACGAAGCGGACAATTACGCGGAAATCAGAGAAATCTGCAAAGAAGTAGGCACCGAAGAAGACGTCAAGGACTTCAAGTCCCGCTCGCTCAACTTCGAACATCCTATCCAGAAAGGCACCGCCCAGAACGGCGATACTTACTTCCAGAACAGAGAAACCGCAAACGGATATTATAAAGCCGTTCCCGAAATCGTTCAAAAAATGATGGACGTCGTTTCGAGTCATTGCGGAAGAAGTTATCACCTTTTCGATTACGTAGGTTCTCCCGAAGCGGAAGAAATTATTGTTTGTATGGGTTCGGGTTGCGAAACCATAGAAGAATCTATCAACAAACTCAACGCTATGGGCAAAAAATACGGCTTGATTAAAGTCCGTCTTTACAGACCTTTCGCGGTGGACGCTTTCGTAAACGCTATTCCCAAGTCGGTTAAGAGAATCGCCGTGCTTGACAGAACCAAAGAACCCGGTTCTTTGGGCGAACCTTTATATCTCGACGTTTGCTCCGCTCTTATGGAAAAAGGTATCGGCGGCATAAAGGTTATCGGCGGCAGATACGGTTTAGGCTCCAAAGAGTTCACGCCGTCTATGGTTCTCGCGGTTTACAAGAATCTGGAAGCGAAAGAACCCAAAAACCACTTCACCATCGGTATTTACGAAGACGTTACCAACTCTTCGCTCGATTTTTCCGAGAAATTCGACGCCGCACCCGCAGGCTCCACTTCCTGTAAGTTCTACGGTTTAGGCTCCGACGGTACGGTTGGCGCAAACAAGAACTCCATAAAAATCATCGGCGACCATACCGACAAACACGCACAGGCGTACTTCTTCTACGATTCCAAGAAATCGGGCGGCATAACCGTTTCGCATTTAAGATTCGGCGACACCCCCATTCAGTCGGAATATTTAATCGACGCTGCTGACTTCGTTCAGTGCTCCAATCCTTCATACGTTACCCGTTACGATATGACGAGCGACATTAAAGAAAACGGAACCTTCCTTATCAATACGGACGCGACGACGGTTGAAAAATTAGAAGAATTCCTTCCCGCACAGGTTAAGAGAGATATCGCTAAAAAACATATCAACCTTTACGTTATAGACGCAATCAAGATTGCAGGCGCGTTAGGTCTTAAAGGCAGAACGAACACCATATTGCAGTCGGCGTTCTTCCGCGTTAATCCGCAGATTATGCCCTACGACAAAGCAGTCGAATATATGAAATATATGGCTAAAAAGTCTTTCGGCAGAAAGGGCGACGCGGTTGTTCAGATGAACTACGACGCTATCGATTCTGCGTCGGGCGATAACCTTATAAAGATAGACGTACCCGCAAGTTGGGAAAACGCAACGACGGGCGCACCCATGGCGGAAGGTCATGCGGACGCTTATTATCAGGATATAATAAAGCCTATCCTTTACTTAAAGGGCGACACGCTTAAATCTTCACAGTTCAATGCGGACGGTTCGGTTCCCACCGGCACCACCAAGTTTGAAAAACGCGGCGTTGCGGTAACCGTTCCCGAAGTAGACATAAATAAATGTATACAGTGCGGCACCTGCTCTTTCGTTTGCCCCCACGCTTGTTTAAGACCGGCGCTTGTTAAATCGGGCGACGCTAAACCCGACACCTTCGTCGGCAAACCCGCTATCGGTCTTAACGGTTACGAATACAAAATGCAGGTTTCTCCGTTAGACTGTATGGGTTGCGGAGTATGCGCAACGGTTTGCCCCGTTAAAGACGGCGGCGCGATAAAGATGATCCCGCTTGCGGAAGCGCTTGCAAAAGGCGAAGAAAAGAACTGGGATTTCGCTGTTGAATTACCCGAAGCGGATACTTCCAAGTTCAAGAAAGAAACGGTTAAAGGTTGTCAGTTCTGCACCCCGCTCTTTGAGTTCTCGGGCGCGTGCGCAGGCTGTGGCGAAACGCCTTACGTTAAAGTTATCACTCAACTTTTCGGCGACAGAATGATTGTAGCCAACGCGACGGGTTGCTCTTCTATTTACGGCGGCTCTTCCCCCACCTGTCCTTACACCAAAAACAAACAGGGCAAAGGACCCGCTTGGGCGAACAGTTTGTTTGAGGACAACGCGGAATTCGGTTACGGCATGAACCTTGCTTACAAGGCAAGAAGAAATAAATTAGAATCCGAAATGAGAAATGCGTTAGACAGAGTTAACGAAAAGACCAACGCGGCGTTCCTTTCTTGGATTGAAGGAAAAGACGACGCGGACAAATCAAAAGCGGCGGCAGAACTCGTTAAAGAAGCGTTAAAGACCGAAACCGCTGCGGGGCTCGACTATATCAGAGAAAACGAAGATTGCCTTGTTAAACCTTCTATCTGGATATTCGGCGGCGACGGCTGGGCGTACGACATCGGCTACGGCGGATTAGACCACGTTCTGGCAAGCGGCGAAGACGTGAACGTTTTGGTTCTCGACACCGAAGTTTACTCCAACACCGGCGGACAGGCAAGTAAGTCCACGAACATCGGCGCGGTTGCGAAGTTTGCTTCCTCAGGCAAGAGGGTCAAGAAAAAAGACCTTGGTATGATTGCCAAGTCTTACGGATACGTTTACGTTGCGCAGTGTGCAATGGGCGCAAACCCCGCCCAACTTCTTAAAGCGCTTACCGAAGCGGAAAAATACAAAGGACCGTCGCTTATCATCTGCTATGCTCCCTGTATCAACCACGGCATCAATATGACCAAATCTCAGCTGGAAGAAAAAGCGGCTGTCGAATGCGGTTATTGGCAACTTTACAGATATAACCCCGACGGCGATGTGTTTACGTTAGACAGTAAAGAACCGACGGGCGATTATCAGGCGTTTCTTGCGGGCGAAACCAGATATTCTTCTTTGGTTAAAACGCAGGGTGCGGAAGTCGCTAAATCTCTGTTGGAAAAAACCGAAGAATCCGCAAAAGAAAGACTTGCAGAATACAAAAAACTTGCAGGTAAAGAATAATTAAAGAAAAATTTATAGGAATAATAAATAAATTTTCCGATAAACAAATAAAGTCCTTTGGCTTACGCCGAAGGGCTTTTTTGTTTTTTGCGATATATAAAGTTTTTTGTTAAAAAATACTGTTTTTTGCGTTTTTTTGGCGATTTTTTAATAATTTTGTCGGTTTTTGACTAAAACTTTTTGCGTTTTGGCTAATTCTTTTATCGACTTTTATTGACAATTATTTTAACCTTTGTTACAATAATATTGCAACATCAACTTAATACTTTTTTATATCATCAACAAGTAATAATTTTTTTAATGTAGCACACCTTATTACTTGGTGTCTTTATGTCGCCTTATCTTATCGTGTGCTATTAAAAAAGTAAATGATAGTTGGTGTTGCAACCTTGGTCGGCATATTGCACAGTGTCGGCTAAGCCGGCACTTTTTTTAACAACGGTGAGTTTTACAATGCTGAAAAATTTTATATGATGGCAGGAAACGGTATGGACATTAAAACTTTGAAAGAAAACTTGATTTACAGTAAAGAATTTTTACAAAAATTCAACATTCACGCGTTAAGAGCGGTCGGAAGAGAATGCGGCGTCGCCCACCCTACTACTTATTGCAAAGACGAACTCATAGATAAAATTATAGACGCTTTTAATCACAACTTTCCGCCGAACGCTTCTAAAAAAGGCAGGCCCTTATTAAAGGCTCTAAACAGAACTCCCGAATTAGAAGATATTCCCACCGATTCCGTAACTTGTTTCTCAGTCGCTCTGGCAAAATTAACCGATAAATTTAAAGAAGACGTTGCCAACCTTATAGAAGAATGTTTTGGTAAAAAATAACGCTTTCCTATAATTTTCTCCCCTTCCGCGATTTTTTAAGGGGAGAAAATTTTTTTAAATTTTTTTCACGAGCTTTTGTTTGTATTCTGTTTTCTGTCTTCTTTCGCCTTTTTGTCTTTTTATATTTTATATTTATATATAATGTTTTAAATTTGTCGTTCCCCTTTTCCGCAAATTAGTTTTTAAGTTTGTTTAACCCCCTGTTTTATCTTTTATTTCTTTTCGCGTTAGTCTTTTTTCCCTTTTTTTATTATCCCCCTTGTGTTTTACGCTTTTATATGTTATAATGCCCGTAGAAGATATAGGGCATCGTATTTGTTCCGACTATCTTTTAAACAATTTTAGACGGTTTCGATATACAAGCTATTCTCTAAAATGTATGTACAACGTAAACCGTCTTTTTTTATTTTTAAATACAATATCGACGAAATAACGCGAAAAACGTAATTTTCAAAAAAATTTTAAAATATTTTAAAAAATTATGTAAAAACGCTTTACTTGTTTAGCAGAATAAAGTATAATACAATTACTTTAACAAAGTAAAGCGTTAAAGCAAATAAAAATCAAGCATTTAAGGAGAGTAGAAAAATGAAAAAACTTATAACTCTTTTAGTAACAGCGGCGCTTACGGTTGCGGCGTGCCTTGGGCTTACCGCTTGCGGAAACGACAAGCCCAAAGATTACGAATACATTCAAAAAAAGGGCGAGTTTGTTGTAGGATACACCCTTTACGACCCGTTCGGATATGAAGACGCTGATGGTAACCTTGTAGGGTTTGACGTTGAACTTGCGAGAGCGGTTGCGGAAAAACTTAACCTTAACGTAAAATTCCAGATAATAGACTGGGATTCCAAAGTAACCGAGATTAACGCAAAAAATATAGACGTTATATGGAACGCGATGACGATTTCGGAAGAACTTAAAACTTCGATAGACATTTCTTCCGCTTATTGCAAAAACAATCAGGCGGTAGTAGTTAAAGCGGGCAACGAAAGCGCGTTTGCCACAAAAGATCTTATCAAGGCTTCGGGCGAAAAAATCGCGTTGGAAAGCGGCTCTTCCGCACAGTCTGCGGTAAAGAACGACGAAACGTTGAAAACCGTTGAGATTTTAGCGGCGAAAGACCAGGTATCCGCATTGCAGGAAGTTGCGGCAGGAACCAGCAAAGTCGCAATAGTAGACACTCTTTTATTCGACAGTCTTAAAACCAAAGAAAGTTCTATCGTAAACAGCGGAAACCTTGTTAAAATAGAAGCGATAACCTTCCCTGCGGAAGAATTCGGTATAGGTTTCAGAAAAGGCAGCAACTTTATGGCAAAGGTTGAAGAAGCGATTGCCGAACTGAAAGCGGACGGCACCTATCTTGCCATTGCTACCAAATACAATTTACAAAACAATATAACGGACTAATTTATGAGTTTTTCTGAAATAGCATTATCCCTTTTATCGGGATTCGGAAACACATTGGTACTTTTTGCGGTAACGTTAGTTTTTGCGTTACCGCTTGGCTTTATAATTTGTTTCGGGGCGCGTTCCAGATTTAAGCCGCTTAAATATTTTGTTAAAGGTGTAATCTGGGTCATCCGCGGCACTCCGCTTATGTTACAAATTATAGTTATATTTTACATACCGGGGCTCTGGTTCGGCACTCCTTTTCAGAGCAGACTTCTTGCCGCATGTATCGCGTTTATATTAAACTACGCCTGCTATTTTGCGGAAATTTTCCGCGGCGGACTCGATTCCGTAAGCAAAGGTCAGTACGAAGCGTGTAAAGTTTTAGGATTAACCCGTACGCAAACCTTTTTCAGGGTAATTTTGATGCAAGTGGTAAAAAACATCGTTCCGCCGCTTGGCAACGAAATAATAACGCTTGTAAAAGACACGTCGCTTGCTAACATTATTATTGTAGAAGAACTGATTTTTGAAGCAAACCAGATACAAAAAGTTTACGGAATTTTATCTCCCCTTTTCGTGGCGGGTCTGTTTTATCTTATCTTTAACGGGCTTATTCAGTTTTTACTTTCACGCGCGGAGAAAAAACTCTCCTATTATAAAATTTAAGGTGCGGTATGGCGTATTTAGAAATTAAAAATTTTTGCAAATCTTTCGGTCAGACCGAAGTTTTGAACGGTATAGATTTAAGCGTTGAAAAAGGCGAAGCGGTGTCCGTTATCGGCTCTTCCGGTTCGGGTAAAACCACTCTTTTGCGTTGTGTCAACTTTTTGGAAAAACCCGACAAGGGCGTTATGATTTTAGACGGCGAAACCCTTTTCGACGCCGAAACCGACAAAAACGAGAAAGAAAGCGATTTAAGAGAAAAACGTTTGAACTTCGGGTTGGTTTTTCAGTCTTTTAACCTTTTTCCGCAATACAACGTTTTGGATAACTTAACCCTTGCTCCTTTATTGTTATTAAAAGAAAAACTTGACGAACAATTTAAGGGTAAATCCCGCAAAGAAAGAAAGGAAATCTTTAACGCCGAAAAAGAAAAAGTTATTGTTGAGTGTACCGAACTGCTTTATAAAGTGGGGTTAAGCGATAAAATTAAAGCCTATCCCTGCGAACTTTCGGGCGGACAGTGTCAGAGAGTTGCCATTGCGAGAGCGCTTGCCTTAAAACCCAAAATTTTATGTTTTGACGAGCCTACCAGCGCCCTTGACCCCGAACTTACGGGCGAAGTGTTAAAGGTTATCCGCTCGCTTAAAAACAGCGACATAACGATGATTATCGTAACGCACGAAATGGGTTTTGCACAGAAAGTATCGGATAAAGTTGTTTTTATGGCTAACGGCGTTGTTGAAGAATGCGGTTCCCCCAAAGAAGTTTTTGAAAATCCAAAGTCCGAAAAACTTATTTCTTTCTTATCCGGCATTAAAAATAAAGACGGCGACTGATTTTTAATCTGTATTTTATTTTGAATTTTTTAACAACGTTAATTTTTACTGAATAAACAATAAAAAATCTCTTACTTTTCGGTAAGAGATTTTTTTATAAAGCGATTATTTTTTTTGGTATATATCTGTTTTATCAGATATAGAGAATTTTTTTACCTTTATTTACGGCGTAATTTACGGTGTTTGCCGTGCCGCCTTTTTCTTTTAACAAATGCGCCAGAAGAAGCGAACAATTATCCACCATAAACATATTTCTTTTTTGCATACAATACGCGGTGTAGTTTTCGCTGAGCAGAATAATTTTATCCGCCCGATTTAGCATTTCGTTATATTCCGTTTTCTTTTCGGGCGAAAAGTTTTTATCCTGATTTCTGCACGGCACGCAGGCTATTATTTTTACGTCCTTGTTTTCTTTTGTTTTAAGGTAATATAACGCCTTAAAACACTCCGAATCGAAGCCCAACGCCATTCCCGTTAAAAACACACTGTATCCGCTTTCTATAAGCTGATTAAACGTTGATAAAAGTTTATTCTTATCGAAATTTTTTTCTAAACTTCTGTGTCCCGTTACGGCGCAGGTTATATTTTTATCGAAAACATTTAAAAAAGCCGAACTCTCCGTACTTTCTCCCGATAGATTTATAAAATTTTCCGTCATAGCGGGTTTTTCCTTTCTTTACCGTTGCCGCGCGGATATTTTTTATCGGTTAAACTTATCTTTTTAATATCTATAATGGTCCGTTTTGCGCCGTAAAGCGACGTTTCGGATATTTTTTCTATTTTACCGCCCAAAATTTTTATAGCGTTTTCCGCTTCGGTAATTTCTTCTTGCCCTTCGCCTTTATATGCGATAAAATCGCCGCCTTTTTTAACAAACGGCAGGCAGTATTCGGTAAGCGTGTTAAGTCTTGCCACCGCTCTCGAAACGCATAAATCAAACTTTTCTCTGTATAACGGGTTTTTTGCAGCGGTTTCCGCACGGTCGCAAAGAACGTTAACCTTTTTTAAGTCTAATTCTTTAACCACGGTTTTTAAAAATTCGCACTTTTTACCCGTCGCTTCCAGAAGCGTTCCGTTTATATTCTCTTTCGCTATTAAAATG
>JAEYEN010000048.1 GCA_023403375.1 Bacillota bacterium | reverse complement strand
ATTATCGAAGAAACGGGCGTTAAGATAGACATCGACGACGACGGAACGGTAAATATCGCCGCTGTCGGTAACGACGCGGGTATCGAAAGAGCAAAAGCGATTATCCTTTCTATCGTAAAAGAACCCGAAGTGGGCGATATGTTTATAACCGAAGTAGTTAGAATTCTTCCCAAAACGGGCGCTTTCTGCGAACTCGCTCCCGGTAAAGACGGAATGATTCACATTTCTAAAATGAGCGAAAAACGCATAAACAGCGTAGAAGAAGTTTTGGCTATCGGCGATAAAGTTAAAGTCGAAATAATTAAAATCGGCGAAAAGGGTATAGACCTTAAACTTTTGAAAAAAATCGAAGACTAATATTATAAGACTAATATAAAAATATTAGGACTTGTTAAAACAAAATTTCAAAAACAAAAAACGAAAAACCGTCGGAAATCCGACGGTTTTTTTATACGTTTAGCGTAACGTTTTTTGCCGCACGTTATACGGCGATTTTTCTTTTCAGCATAAGGTATACGGCGGAAAGTTTTTTTCGGTTATATCTTAACACGGTAAAAGGCAAATAGCATAACAGGGCGTTAACGATAACAACGGGTAGTCCGACCGAAAGCCAAAGTGCGGCAGGGCAGCAAAACATTGCGGCAAAACCGATGAATACGGACGCAAAATGTATAACTTCTCCGTAACAACATTCACGCATATACCTGAAAACGTACTCGGGACTTTTAGGACTCTCAACACGGCGTTTGCTCAGCCCTGAAAATTTGCCGAGTTCGGGCACTCGGTCTTTATATTTTTTAATGCCCGTTTTCTCATAAAAAGTCTTTTCAAAGTTAAATATCGTAAAAATTCTCTTTTCGGGCGAAAAAGCGTTTTCCGGTAACCGCCTGATTAAAATCGCAAGTAAAAGGTCTATCGTAAAGGCGGCAAAAGTGCAAATCGCAGTCCATAATATAACCGCGTACCAGACGTCCGTTCCGAAGATAATATTAAAAAAGTCTATTATTATGTTCGCCGCGGCGATAATGATAAAATATAGTTTCATAATTCGCCGTACACTTCCTTTTCTTTTTCTTTACACGCATTAAAAGCCGCAATGCGCAGCGCTTCGGAATTTTCTTTTGCCGACTTTAATTTATCGGGGTATACGGGCGGCATAACGTGTATGGTATATTCTTTAACCTTAAAGCCGTCTACGTCTAAAACTTCGCTGTCCGTAAAAGTTATAAAAACGGGTAAAACGGGCGCGTTTTGCCTTACCGCAACGTCAAAAGCGCCGCTTTTGAACGGGCGAACTTTTTTGTAATTCCACCACATAGCCTGTTCGGGATAAATTAAAATGTAGTCCCCTCGTGATAAAATTTCGTCTGTTGCGGACAGAAAATATTTCATAGTCTTAAACGAAGAACAAAGGGGCAGAGTGTTACAGTTTCTGAAAAACATTCCGTATAACCCTTTATAAGAAGTATAGTTTCCTTCTCTTATTACTTTGTATAACTTGCGCTTTTTGTGTTGCCCCGCCTTTTCAAAAACCAACTGCATGGCAAAATTGTCGAACGCGTTAAAATGATTGCATAAAATAACCGCGCCTTCGTTAAGATTTTCTAAATTTTCTATTCCTTTGATTTCTTTTATGATAAGACGTTTTTTGTTTATCATCTTCTGAATATACGCTCTCGCAATTTTGTTCACGACCGCCGTTTTTAATTTGTTTATCGGCTTTTTACAAAGATAGTCTACTTTGGCGGCGTCAAGCGGAATAGTGGGCGGGTCGTTTTCTACGTCTTTGTCGAAAATGCCGTTTTGCTCTAAAAGTTTTATTCTCTCTAAAACTTCAAGCCGCTCTTTATGTTTTTCGTAACGCATTTTTTCTTTTCTGCTTTTCTTTTTTGGTTTATTTCCCTTTAACTCCACGTTGCAATAACTGTCGTCTTTTTCCGCTTCGGCTTTCGCAAGAGCAACAAGTTTTTCGTAAGTTTCCTTGTCGCGCGACTTTTCGTTTATTCCGTAATTGTTCTTCATAAATTTAAGCGTGTCGTAAAATTCGGTTTGTGCGGCGTATTCCCAAAAATACTCGCCGTATCTCACGCCGTCGTAATGCCACGGCTTTAAATCCATTTTGTAATGAATAAGTTTAATCTCTTCGTCGTTTTTAATAACGGCAGGGGAAACGTTCCAAGCATTGCTTATAAACAAAATTTTGTCTTTGCAAATAACGTTAAGATAGTCTTCGTCCTGCGTTACCGAAAACTTATAACGCGTTAAAAGTTTCAAAAACTTTTCTTCGACTTTTTCTTTCCTGAACGCTTTAAGGTTTAACACAAGCACGCCGGCATTAAAAAATAAATTCCTGTTTATTCCCAAAGCCTTTTCTACGTATTCGCCGAAAACGTTGGTGTTTTGCATAACGTCTTCGTTTGCCGCACCCACGAGATAGCCGTCTAAATCATAGTTATAAAGTTCCGAAATATCGCCCGTAACTATTATGTCGCTGTCTAAATAAATCGCTTTGTCGAGTTCGGGGAAAAGGCTTTGTATGAATAACCTGTAATAGGTCGATTTCGAGTAATAATCTCTGGTATGAAGTTTGTTCTGAAACATAAGGTGCCGCATTCTCACGTTAACGAATCTGATTGTGAAATTCTCGTCTTCCGCATTTTTTAACGCCGTCATCGTGTCTTTCTTTAACCCGTCGTGAAGCACGTATACAGAATAAATATAGTCTTTCGACGCGTTGTTTTTAATGGATTTAAGCGCAACCGCAAGAAAGCAGGAATAGTTGTCGTCTACGGCGAAAAATACGGGCACTTCCTTTTTTACTTCTTTTTGCCGCGATTTTAACTCGCGTTTTTTTCTTTTCGTTTCTTTTTTATTGCTTTTTAAGTTTAATGCGTCGGCTTTTAACTCTTTCCGACTTTGTTGGTTTTCTTTGTTTTTCATAATAAATGCCTTATTGTTTTTTTAACTGATTTTAAGGCGTTCCCGCCTGTATGCAATAATTTTATCAGCGTTAAAACCGCTCCGCAAGTAAACGCGATAGAAACTATCGCTTCGCCAATCTACGCTTTTTATTTGTTAAGAGAGAGTTGGTTTTTTTAAATTCTATTCGGAGTAGAGTGTATTTCTATGGCGTAGAAACCGCCCAATAACGGCGGCGCAGACTAAAAAAACCGCAATTTTCGGCTGTTGCAGTGAAATTGTTGTTTCTGTCTTTATTTTTTGTGGGTAATAACAGTATTTTAAAAATTGCCCGTTCATAAAATGAATAGAGGTATCTTAAAATGAAGAAAATAGATAGAAAGCGCAAGTACGCGATTTTTGCCGACCTTATAATTGCAGTTTTGGTAATCACGGTATTTTCGGTGGGGTTTATCGGAGAAACGGTGGTTCCGATTTACGGCGATAAAAGCGTTCAGGCAATTTATAAAGGCAACGAGAACGAGAAAAACGTTTCGCTTATGTTTAACGTTTACGAAGGCGCGGACATAGTTAAATCTATTGTGGATACGCTTAACGAGTACGGCGCGAAAGCGACCTTTTTTATAGGCGGGTGCTGGGCGGACGATAATTCCGAAACGATTAAATATATAGCGGATAATAACCACGAACTTGCAAATCACGGTTATTTTCATAAAGACCACAAAAAACTGAATTACGAGCAGAACATGGCGGAGATAGAAAACTGCTCTAAAATAATAACGGCGTTCACGGGCAAAAAAGACCTTTTGTTCGCGCCGCCGTCAGGGAGTTTTTCAGACGTTACTCTTGCCGCCGCAAACGATTGCGGATATAAAGTTATTATGTGGACGAGAGATACAATTGATTGGCGCGATAAAGATAAAACCGTTGTGTATAACAGAGCGGTAAAAAATATGGCGGGCGGCGACCTTATTCTTATGCACCCGAAATCTCACACCCTTGCCGCGCTTAAAGACGTTTTGGAATATTGTAAAAATAACGGGTTTAAGGCGGTAACGGTAAGCGAAAATATCTCTTGACGAAACGCCGCGGTAAATAGTATAATAAAAAATCGATAACGAAAATAAATTGAATAGAAAACCGAATTACGAATTGAATATAATATTTAATTCGGTAAGGAATAAAGTAAAGAATAAATAAAAACGCGCCGAAAAATTCGGCATACATACTATCGGAGAATTTATGACAACAATAAAAAGATTTTCTAACGGGCTTAAACTCGTCGTAAGAAAAATAGAAGGACTTTTATCGGTTTCCTGCGGGGTGCTTGTAAAAACGGGCAGCGTGAACGAAAGCGAAGAAGAAAACGGGCTATCGCATTTTATAGAACATACGGTTTTTAAGGGAACCGAAAAGCGTTCGGCTTTCGATATTTCCGACGATATAGATTGTATAGGTGCGCAGATAAATGCGTTTACGTCTAAGGAAATAACCTGTTTCTATACAAAATCCACTTCGGAACATTTAGAACAGTCTATGGAAATACTTTCCGATATTTTCTTTAACGCGACTTTTAAAGAAGAAGAGCTGGAAAAGGAAAAAGGCGTTATCATAGAAGAGATAAATATGAGCGAGGACACGCCCGAAGACCTATGTCTTGACCTGCTTGCCAAAGGTTATTACGGCGATAAGGGGCTTGGCAGAACAATACTCGGCAGTATTAAGAACATTAAACGGTTTACCAAAAAAGACGTTCTGGAATATATGGATAAATACTACGCCGCAGATAACGTGGTAATATCCGTTGCGGGTAACGTAGACGTACGGTATGCGGAAGAAATAGCCGAAAAATATTTTGCCGAGAAATTTACGCGCATAAAATCCGCCGCGCAGTTCGTAACGGGCGGAACGTATAAAGAAAATTTAAGAAAGATAAAAAAGATAGAGCAGGCGCATATAGGTCTTTGCTTTCCCACTTTTAAGTCGGGCGACGACAGGTCAGACGCGCTCGCTATCGCAAACACCGTTTTCGGCGGCGGAATGAGCAGCAGGCTCTTCCAGAAAATTCGTGAAGAAATGGGACTTTGCTACACGGTTTATTCT
>JAEYEN010000122.1 GCA_023403375.1 Bacillota bacterium | reverse complement strand
GATACATATAAAACGCAATATTCCTATGATTTCTACCTTCCATTCTCAATATCGGCAGGATTTTGAAAAATACGTTAAGGTAAAATTTATAGTAAACCTTATGTTGAAACGCATTATGCGCGTTTTTAATTCGTCCGACGAGGTGTGGACGATGATGCGTTCGGCAGAAGAAGTGTTAAGGAGTTACGGCTATAAAGGGAAAACGCGGCTTATTCCCAACGGGACAAACTTTTATCCGTCCAAAGATTATGATAAAGAGCGCTACGCCGTCAGGACTAAATACGGCGTGGGCGAAGAACCGCTTTTACTTTTTGTCGGGCGGCTTGTAATACAGAAAAATATTCTGTTTGTGGCAGACGTTCTGAAAGAACTTAAAACGCGTAAAATTCCCTTTAAAATGATTTTTGTGGGGGAAGGACCCGACAGAAAAAAATTAGAAAAGAGAATAGAAGAGAACGGTATTGCAGAAGATTGCACGCTTT
This sequence comes from Bacillota bacterium, assembly GCA_023403375.1. Lineage (GTDB taxonomy): Bacteria > Bacillota > Clostridia > Christensenellales > Borkfalkiaceae > UBA1259. The sequence goes on along the minus strand of JAEYEN010000122.1, from coordinate 14,736 downwards.
TAGGTTACGTTTCGGATAAAAACGCATTGGCGGAAATCTATTCGGCGGCGGATTTATTTATGTTTCCGAGCAAATACGACACGTCGAGCATCGTTCAGGTAGAAGCGGCTTCCCGCTTGCTCCCCGGGGCGTTTATTAAAGGTTCGGTAACGGCAGGCACGGTAACGGACGGCGTAAACGGATACGTTTTTAACGAAAACGAATACATAGACGGCGTATGCGCCGCGCTTTCCGATAAGGAAAGATTGATTGAAATCGGCAAAAACGCGTTCAGAGATTTGTACAAAAATTGGGAAGACATAACCGCTTTTGCGAAAGAAAATTACATGGATTTTTTGGACGGTATCGAAAACTCAAAAGACGATAAAGCGGAAGATAGAAAAGAAGAAATAAAATAAGTCGATAATAAAAATTTTGGGTTGTTAAAAACCGAAATTAAATAAACCGACGGCGAAAAATAAGGTTATGCACCCAAAGAGGTTCGCTTTGGGTGCATATTTTTATAAAAAAATATATTTATTATGCCGTTTGCGGAAAAAACGTGAAGATTTATAAAAAAACAGCACTTTTTTTACAAACGCGGTAAAAAATATTTATTAAAAAAGCAAAAGAAAATATTTTTTCATATTATGTGGGTATGAGAAATATTGCCGAAATAAATTTAAAAAACATAGAACATAACGCGAGAGCGGTTGTAAACGCTATCCCGAAGTCCACAAAGTTTTGCGCCGTGGTTAAAGCGGACGCATACGGACACGGCGCGCCCGAAGTGGCGTCGGCTTTATATAAATACGCGGACTATTTTGCCGTTGCGATTACCGAAGAAGCGGAAGAACTGAGAATCTCGGGAATAGACAAAGACATTTTAATACTTTGCCCCATTGCGGAAGAGGACGCCGAAAAAGTTTTGAGATACGATTTAACCGCCGCGGTTTGCAACGTTGAAGAAATGAAAGTTCTGTGGCGTGAAGCAAGGCGGCAGAATAAAACGGCGTGCGTTCATATTGCGTTTGACAGCGGTATGAGAAGAATAGGCGCGGAAACGATAGAAGAAGTGGTGGAAATGCTGGAATTTTCCAAAAGGCACAAAAACGTTAAGGTAACGGGTTTTTTCTCGCATTTCGCTAAACCCGAAAGCGACAGAAGTCGTAAAAAAGCGTTGGATAAATTTTTGCTTGCAAATAAAGTCGTTAAAGGTTATAATAATAAGATAATAAGCCATATTTCGGCAAGCGGCGGTTTTCTTAAAGGCGTTTATATGGATATGGTGAGAATCGGTATTTTACTTTACGGCTATAAGCCGTTCAAAACGGATAAAATATCGGTTAAACCCGCAATGAAAATTTATTCGCGCGAAGTGGCGGAAAAACGCGTGGCTCCGTTTTCTTCCGCATTGTACGGAGATAAAAAAACGCTGACGGCGAAAAGCCTTTCTATCGTGCGGTACGGCTATGGGGACGGATTGCCGAGAGAAAACGTTAAAGGTCTGTTTAACAATAAGTGTATGGATTTGTGCGCGGTAGTCAAACAGAAAAAAGGCGGCGCAAAAGCCAACGCTTATAGCGGCGGATTGGGAAACGGTTTTGGCGAAAATTTCGGAAAAACGAGTGGCGGGCGAAATGGCGATTACCGTGCCATTTGCGGCGGCGGATACGGTTCGGCGGGCGGAAGAAAGGGAATGAGAACCCGTAAAAGGGCGGTAATGACCGACGCGGAAGCAACCGCTAAAAAACACAAAACGATAAGTTACGAAATACTTGTGCGCGCGGGGCTCCGCGCGGAGAAAAAATATTTAAGGTAGGCTATGGGATACTATTTTAAGCAATCTTTATTCGGATACGTTTATACATTTATAATGGGATTTTTGTCTTTCGGCGTTTATTTTATTCAGAACATTTACGCCGAGTGTATTCTTAACGTTATAATAATCGTTTTCTATCTGATAATCATAGGGCATATGGTGTTTAAGGAAGGCGAGAAAGCCGTGCGGGTAAGGCACGCCAACGACATAGAGCGCGCGTATATAGTAAAAACAGGCGAACCCAGACCGCTTAAACTCAAAGAAGAGTACAAGCCTTACAAAGGGTTTCTGATAGGCGTTTTTACCTGTATGCCTATGCTTGTAGGTCTGTTTATTCACCTTATTCTGGGTTTAAGTTTGGGCGAAGCGTATATCGGCGCAGGAATGGTTACAAACTTTTTCTATTTTTCCTTTTACTGGATGTACGGAATGTTTTTGGTAGGGCACGGCACGGGCGTGGGACTCACCTGGGCGCAGGATTTTATTCTGCTTTACGCATTCGTTATAATAGTTGCGGTTTTGGGTGTGGAGTATATTCTCGGCGCAAAGAAATCGCAGAAACAGTTTGATAAAATCGACGATATAAACAAAGAACTTTACGGGGACAAGCAATGAGAATAGTCGGCGGAAAATACCGCGGCAGGGTGCTTTGTTCTTTTAAGGGAGAAGAGATAAGACCTACCGCCGATAAGGTAAGGGAAAGCCTTTTCAATATTTTGAATACCGAGATAGTCGGCAGCAGATTTTTAGACCTTTTTTGCGGCACGGGCGCAGTGGGAATAGAGGCTTTATCGCGCGGAGCGGGCTTTGTCGCACTTAACGACCTTTCGAGAGAAAGCCTTTCTGTCGCGCAAAAAAACCTTGATTTGATAGGAAAACCGATAAACGTTAAAGTGTATAACCTTAACGCATTTACGTTGCTTGAAAAGGCGGCGGAACCCTTCGATATAATATTTATCGACCCGCCGTATAAAGGCGGATTAAACGAAAGCGCGGTGGAAAAATGCCAATCCGTTTTGGCGCCTTTCGGTACGGTCGTTTTGGAAAGCGAATTTACGGAAAAAGACGAGATAGGCGTTTTTAAGAAGTTCAAAGAGAAAAAATACGGCAGAACTTATCTTACTTTTTATAAAAGAGAAGGAGAACTATGAAAAGTTGCGTTTTCGCAGGGACGTTCGACCCGATAACCGCAGGGCATTCCGCGGTGATAAAAAAGGCGCTTTTAAGTTACGATAAAGTATACGTCGTAATAGGCGTGAACGATAAAAAAACGCCCCTTTTCAGCGTGGAAGAAAGGCTTGCCTTTATTAACAAACTTTTTATAGGCGAAAAAAGGGTTGAAGTTTGTTTCAACGCGGGGCTTACGGTAGATTTTATGAAAGAGAAAAAAGTTACCGATTATATAAGGGGATACAGAAACGACAAGGACCTAATCTACGAGCGCGCCGCCGAAAAATTTAATAAAAGCGTTTATCCCGAACTCAACACGCGCTTTATCAAAGCGGAAGGTTGCGAGATAAACGTCAGTTCTTCGCTCGTTAAAGAAAGGCTTTTTAACGGCGAAAGCATAGACGGACTTGTCCCGAAAGAGATTGAAGCGGACGTTATAAAAACGTTCGGTAAAATCAGTAAAAGAATATAAGCGAAAAAATTATTCCGAAAACAAATCCGATAACCGCGGTTAAAAGTTTTATTAAAACAAACGCCGCGGTTTTTATTTTGGCTTTTTTCAAAAACGCCATAGATTGCGCTATAACCGAAAATCCGCCGAACCCCACCGTTGCGGAAGCGACGGGAAGCGATAGAAACTTTATTCCGCCGAGCGATAAAGTTTTTAAGCCCCTTGTACATTCTATAAGACCTTCTGCGGCGGCGGAACCAAGCCCTTTGTCGCCGAGAACGAGAGAAAACAACCATTTTACGGGCGCGATTATTTTAAGAACGCAAAGCACTTCGGTCAAAAGGTAAAATATAACTATTATTCCGCCCACGCAAAGCACGGAAGTAACGCCGCTTAAAACGCTGTCGTATAAAAGATTTTTGCTTGCGGTAAAAAAGGCGGAATATTTATCGAGCGGCTTTTCTTTTCGCTTATAAAAAGCAAGCAAAACCCCCGAAAACAATGCGGAAAGCAGGTTTGCGGCAAAAAGACACACGCCGAATAAAACGTTGTCGAACATAATTTTTCCGACGGCGGATATTAAAAACACCGGCGAAGCGGTGGCGCAAAAAGAAGAAGCGCGCAACGCTTCCGTTTCGGAAATGCAACCGAGCGAATATAATTCCGAAACTAATTTTGCGCCGACGGGAAAGCCCGACAAAAGGCTCATTATGAAAGCGTAAGAAGTGATACCGCCCGTATTGAAAACTTTTTTGGTAAAAAACGAAAAGCGCAGAGCGATTTTTTCAGTTACCGAAAGAGAAGATAAAACCTCGGTTATAAAAAAATACGGAAAGAGCGACGGCACTATGACCGCCGCCCATAGCAGCACCCCGTCAGACACCACCTTATGGTATCTTTCGCCCACGGTTAAAATCGCCGCAAAAGAAATAAGCGAAAAAAACAAAAAATATTCAAAAATTTTACTTCGGGTTTTTATTTTTATCATACGTTAAATTATATTTACGCTTGAAAAAAAGTATGCGATATGATAAAATATACAGTATGGATTTATTCGATTATAACAAAACAGAAACGGCGCCGCTTGCCGAGCGTATGCGCGCGAAAACTCTTTCGGAATTTATCGGACAAAAGCATATAGTTTCCGAAACGGGTTTGCTTTCCCGCGCGATAAAATTGGACAGGCTGGGCAGTTGTATATTCTGGGGTCCGCCCGGTTGCGGTAAAACCACGCTTGCAAACGTTATAGCGAACAGCACGGACAACTATTTCGTTAAGTTGAACGCCGTTTCAAGCGGCGTGTCGGACGTGAAAAAGGTGATAGACGAAGCCAGACAGAACGCGCTTCTTTACGGAAAGAAAACCTATTTGCTTTTAGACGAATGCCACAGGTTTAACAAGACCCAAAGCGACAGTCTTTTACCCGCGATAGAAAAAGGCGATATAATTTTTATCGGTTCCACGACGGAAAATCCTTACGCTTCGATGACGCCGGCAATCGTGTCAAGGTGCAGGGTGTTTGAACTTAAAAGACTTTCGGAAGAAGATATTGCGCTTGCGCTTAAAAAGGCACTTAAAGATAAAGAACGCGGTTTAGGAAATTACGACGCGGAAGTGGAAGAAGCCGCGATAACGCACATTGCGAGAACCGCCGCAGGCGACCTTAGAGTCGCGTATAACGCGCTGGAACTTGCGGTGCTTACCACAACGCCGCAAAGCGACGGGAAGATAGTCGTTAAGTTGTCGGACGCAGAAGAATCAATCCAGCAAAAAGCGCTTTCTTACGACGAAACGATGTATTACGATATGCTTTCCGCTTTCTGCAAAAGCCTTAGGGGAAGCGATTCGGACGCCGCGCTTTATTATATGCAAAGGCTGATAACGGGCGGTTGCGACCCGTTGCTGATTGCGAGAAGAATAATCGCGCACGCGGCGGAAGACGTGGGTATGGCGGACCCGAACGCGCTTGTCGTGGCAACGTCCGCGCTGCTGGCGTTTGAAAAAGTCGGTTATCCCGAAGGTATGCTTCCGCTATCCGAAGCGGTTATTTACGTGTGTGAAGCGGAAAAATCTAATTCCGTCGTAATCGCCATGGACAGCGCAAAGGAAGACGCGGTAAACGTAAAGGACGACGCGGTTCCGCCGCATCTTAAAAACTCCGTATACGCTTCAAAACAGGACAAAGAACTATCTAAAAATTATAAATATCCGCACAACTACGGCGGGTACGTAGAGCAGCAATATCTTCCCGATAAACTTGCGGGCAGAGTTTATTATAAGCCGCTCGACAACGGGTACGAGAAAACCGTTAAACAAATAAGAATAAAAAAAGGTAAAAAATAAAGAACCAAAGGAAGGGCAAACGATTATGGACTATTCGGCAAAACTAAGTAAAGAATTTTCAATGAGAGCGGACCACGCCGCAAACGTTATTTCACTGCTTGACGACGGCAATACCGTTCCGTTTATAGCGAGATACAGAAAGGAAATGACGGGTTCGTGCGACGACCAGGTGCTGAGAGAATTTTCCGACAGACTTAAATATCTCAGAAATTTAGATAAAAGAAAAGAAGAAATCACTGCGTCTATCACGGAACAGGGCAAAATGACGGACGAGATAACGGCGGCGATTGAAAAAGCCGAAACGATGACGGAAGTAGAAGATATTTACCGCCCGTATAAACAGAAACGTAAAACAAGGGCTTCCGTCGCGGCGGAAAAGGGATTGACCCCGCTTGCAGACGTGATTTCAGAACAGGACGAAAAGGTAAACCCCACCGTCGTTGCCGAACAATACGTGAATGAAGAAAAGGGCGTGAACACCGTTGAAGAGGCGCTTGCAGGCGCTTCGGATATTATAGCGGAAAGAATTTCGGACGACGCGGAATTGAGAAAGCAATTGAGAAAGGCGCTTAACGACGGCGGCGAGATAAAGTGCAAACTTTTAGAGAACGAAAACGCCAAAACGTACGATATGTACGCGGACTATTCCGAGAAAGTAAGCAAAATTCCGTCGCACAGAATTCTTGCTATAAACCGCGGCGAAAAGGAAGAATGTTTAAAAGTTTATATAGATAAGGACGAAGAAGCGTTTATCGGCGCGGTAAAAAAATCTTACGTTAAAAACGACGGCGAATGTGCAAAAATCGTAGAAGCCGCGGCGACCGACGCTTTCGACAGGCTTATTTTCCCGTCGATTGAAAGAGAAGTGCGCGGCGAACTTTTCGACAAAGCGAGCGAACAGGCGATAAAAATGTTTGAAGTAAATCTTCGTCCGCTTCTTTTACAACCGCCGCTTAAAGGAAAGGTTATTTTAGGACTTGACCCCGCTTACAGAACGGGTTGCAAAATAGCGGTTATCGACGAGAAAGGTAACGTTCTGGATACCGCCGTGGTATTCCCCACTCCGCCGCAGAACAAAACGGAAGAAGCGAAAGTAAAACTTCTCGCTCTGATAAAAAAATATAACGTTTCGGTTATATCGATAGGCAACGGCACGGCAAGCAAGGAAAGCGAAATTTTCGTTGCGGATATGATAAAGGAAAGCGGACTTCCGCTCTCATACGCCGTGGTGAACGAAGCGGGCGCTTCCGTTTATTCGGCAAGCAAACTCGGGGCGAAAGAATTCCCCGATTTCGAGCCTGCGCAAAGAAGCGCGGTATCTATTGCGAGAAGACTTTTAGACCCGCTTGCGGAACTTATTAAAATAGACGTTAAGTCGATAGGAGTCGGTCAATATCAGCACGATATGCCCGAAAACAGGCTGGAAGAAGTGCTTGGCGGCGTTGTCGAAGACTGCGTTAACAGCGTCGGCGTGGACCTTAACACCGCTTCCGAAAGTTTACTCTCTTACGTTGCGGGGCTTAATTCGGGAATTGCCAAAAACGTTCTCGAATACAGAAAAGAAAAACGTTTTGAAAGCAGAGAAGAACTTTTGAAAGTCAAAAAATTAGGCGCGAAAACTTACGAGCAGTGCGCCGGCTTTTTGCGTATTTCGGGCGGCAATATTTTAGATAATACCGCAGTTCATCCCGAAAACTACAAAGCGGTCGAAAAGATATTAAGTCAGACGGGCTACACTCTTCAAGACGTGGAGCAGAATAAAATAGGCGACCTGAAAGAGCGTATCGACAAGATAGGTCTTAAAAAGGTTGCGGACGACGCAGGTATCGGCGAACCCACGCTTAAAGATATTGTTTCGGAATTATTAAAACCCGGCAGAGATATAAGGGATTCTTTACCAAAGCCAGTTTTAAGAAGCGACCTTCTGGAACTTAAAGATTTGAAAGAAGGTATGGAACTTATCGGCACGGTAAGAAACGTTATAGACTTCGGCGTGTTTGTGGACATAGGCGTTCATCAGGACGGGCTCGTTCATATTTCGCAGATTTCCGATAACTATATCAAGCACCCGTCGGAAGCGCTTAAAGTGGGCGACGTGGTTAAAGTAAAAGTGCTGGGCGTGGACCTTGACAAAAAGAAGATTTCGCTTACGATGAAAACGACCGAACTTCCGCACGGACTAAACGTTGGCAGTCAGAAAACGGACAGGGAAAGAAAAGCGGGAAGAATAAACGCAGAAAAGAGAAAGAAGAGCGAAGCGCAAAGCAAAGAAGAACTCTTAAAAGCGTTGTATAAAAAATTCGGAAGATAGGCGCGGCGGTTTTTTACCGTTAAATCGTCAAATATTTTCGTACAAATACGGGTTTTGCGGTATAAATGCCGAAACATAAGAAAATATTAAGATAAGTAAACAAGTGCGTGTTGACAAATTTACCGAAAAATGGTAATATTAAAATATAAAATCAAATAAATGGCGTAAAGCCGAAAAGGAGATAACATTATGGCAAGAATGGTTTTAAACGAAACGAGTTATTTCGGCGCAGGTTGCAGAAAAGAACTCAAAACTGAATTGGCTAAAAGAGATATGAAAAAGGCGTTTATCGTTTCCGATAAAGACCTTGACAAATTCAACGTGGTAAAAATGGTTACCGACGTTTTGGACGAAGCGGGCGTAGAATACACCAAATTTTTAGACGTAAAGGCTAACCCCACAATCAACAACGTTAAAAACGCGCTTGCCGCATTTAAGGCGTTCAATCCCGACGTTATAATCGCAATAGGCGGCGGCAGTTGTATCGACACCGCAAAAGCGGTCGGCATTATCGCCAACAACCCCGACTTTGCAGACGTTAAGAGTCTTGAAGGCGTTGCCAACACCAAAAAGAAAGCGTTCCCCACTATCTGCTTCGCAACTACCAGCGGCACCGCTGCGGAAGTTACGATTAACTACGTTATTACCGATGAAGAAGCGGGAAGAAAACTTGTTTGCGTAGACCCCAACGACATTCCGATGATTGCGTTCAACGACGCTGAAATGATGATGAGCATGCCCAAAGGTCTTACCGCGGCAACCGGTATGGACGCTTTGACCCACGCTATCGAAGGTTACATTACCCCCGGCGCAAATCCCATCTCCGATTTGCTTTGCTGGAACAGTATTAAATTCATTTCCGAAAATTTAAGAAACGCGGTTGCTAACGGCAACGACCCCGCGGCAAGAGAAGGAATGGCTTACGGTTCTTACGTTGCAGGTATGGCGTTCTCTAACGTAGGTCTTGGTATCGTTCACTCTATGGCGCACCCCTTAGGCGCAAGGTTTGACGTTCCCCACGGAGTTGCAAACGCACTTCTTCTTCCTTACGTTATGGAATACAACAAATGCTGCTGCATTAAGAAGTTCGGCGATATAGCAAGGGCTATGGGCGTTGACATCAAAGGTATGACCGATGAAGAAGCGGCTGACGCTGCTATCGAAGCGGTTAAGAAACTTTCTAAGGACATCAATATTCCGCAGACCATTAAAGAACTAAAAAAACGCGGAACCGACGAAGTTCTTATTAAAGAAGAAGACTTAGACCAACTTTCGAAAGACGCGTTTATCGACCCCTGCACGGGTGGTAACCCCAGAAAAACTTCCGTTGCGGAAATTCTGGAACTCTATCACATCGCTTACTAATATCGTGCCGTTTATAAATTCAGCGTCGCTATCGCGTTGCTCGGCTCTATAAAAAGCGGAGTGCCCGATATAAACTTTTGCTTATCAAATTTAATCGTGTTCAATGAATAGCGATTTGAAAGCGCACTGTTTGAAATATAACGGTTTTTGCTGATTGGTTGAAAAGTGAAAGCGGCGTCGATAAAATAAATAGCAATAAATATAGCAAAATTGCAGCCCCTTGAAAAAGGGGCTGTTTTTTTGTGGTTTTTGCGTAAAAACAATAAAATTCTACCGTGAGTAGAGCGCAAAAAATATTGTGAGAGTGTAAAAACGGCAGTCTACCCGCAAAAATATTTTCAGATAGTTTTGCGTAAACGAAGTAGATTGCCTTTTTTACTTGGCAAAATTATAATCAAAGCCGAAACGAAAATATAAAGGAGCGGCGATATGCAGTTTATTTTAAGTGCGGAAGCAGCTTGCGATTTGAATCGCGACATGGCAGAAAAATATTCGGTTTCCGTTATGAGTATGAAATATTACGTGAACGGAAAAGAGTACGAAACGAAAGATAAAGATTATAACGTGGAAAGTATTTACGAACAAATGACAAAAGGGGCAAAAACGTCTACTACCAAACCCAACGATTTTGAAGTGGAAGAGTATCTTCGCTCGCTTTTGAAAAAGGGTAAAGACGTTTTGCATTTATCTTTTTCAAGCGCGATGAGCGGAACTTGCGCAACGGTAAAAGAAGTTGCCGAGAAACTTAACAGAGAAAGCGAAAACAGAATATACGTGGTAGACACGCTTTGTCAGTCTTCGGGCGTGGCGCTTCTTCTGGCGGAAATAAGCAAAAAAGCCGAAGAAGAAAACTGGACGGTAAAACAGGCGTTTAACTATGCGGAAAGAATAAAACTTTGCGTTTCGCACTATTTTGCCGTGGACACGCTTACGTATCTCGCACGCGGCGGAAGAGTGGCGCCGTCGCTTGCAATTTTCGGAAATCTGGTGAACATAAAACCTATACTTAACGTTTCCACCGAGGGTAAAATTTATTTGGTTCAGAAAGTGTTTGGTAAAAAGCGCGCGCTTAAAACTCTTGCCGAAAAATTTAATAGTAAATACGTTCCCGTAAGCAAAACGGTTTTTATAGGCTATGCGGGAAATTTAAAAGAAGCGGAAGAATTAAAAAGCGAGTTGCTTGAAAAGAACCCCGATTTGGATATTATTCTTAACCCGCTGGGTCCCGTTATCGCCTGCCATAGCGGACCGGGAACGGTGGCGCTGTTCTTTACTTCGGAAGAAAGACTTGTAAAATAACGTCGGGGTACTTAAAATTCGGCGTTTTAACTAACACGAAAAAATTTAATAAACAAGGCTTGACTAAAACAATAAAAAATAAAAAAAGTACGGAAATTTTCCGTACTTTTTTTATTTTAAATATTTGTTTTTTATTATAAATACGTCTGTAAAATTTTTCAAATCCGCACGATTTTGTAAACTGCCGTTTCATAATTTGGGGATAAAATTTTCAAAAATAATATTGTCGGTAAAGGGTTTAACTTTGTCGAACAGGCTTTGAGAAGTAACCGTCCAGCAAAGTACGGCTTTATTTTTGGTTTTCCGTTTAGGGAGCGGAAGCCCCGTGTATTTATAACTTATAAAATCGGGTTTTATAATAAAGTTTAACGGCATTTTTTTAAGGACAAACCGAGTGAACGGGTTTTCGCTTTTCGTATCTTCCAAATCGTTCGTGGCTAAAATTCCGCGTATAAATTCCGGCGCGAGTTTTTTGATTTTGTTTATTATCATAGGGTTGAACGACTGAACGGCAAACTTGCCCTTATAATTTTTAAGCATTTCCACAGCCTTTTCAACGTAGTCGTTATTGGGCTGGTTTTTGAACTCTATTAAAAGCGGCGTTTTGTTTTCGCAAAGGCTTAACACTTCCGAAAAAGCGGGGATTTTTTCCGCCGTGCCGTTTAACGAATAACTTTTAAGTTCCGCAAACGTCTTTTCGTAAACAAACCCGTCTTTGCCCGTCATACGCTTTAAGGTTTTATCGTGGAAACAAACGATTTCCCCGTCGGTGGTGGAATAAAGGTCTATTTCTATCGGGTAGCCGTTATCTATCGCGTTTTGATAGGCGGTTATGCTGTTTTCCACTATATCTCCGCCCCATAACCCCCTGTGCGCGACGGGACGGCAAAAAATCTCGTTCGTTTCAGAAATTCTCATCTTCTCTCCGTTTTTATTTTACTTGCCAAACCTTTACTTGTTGTTATATACTTAATACGTTATAAACTAGAAAATATATATCAAACATACAAAAACGTATAATCGGATATACAAACACATAGCATATCGAACATACGGCAAATAAGTAATTAAAATTTAATTAAATCAAAAACATACTTAACAAAAATATATTTAACGATTTATAACAAAATAATACTTTAAAAAGGAATTTATGTCAACGGATAAAAGCAAAATCAGAAATTTCTGTATAGTCGCACATATCGACCACGGCAAATCCACGCTTGCGGACAGGCTTATGGAAAAAACGGGGCAGGTGTCCGAACGCGATATGGAAGACCAACTTTTAGACTCTATGGATTTAGAGCGGGAGCGCGGCATTACCATAAAACTTACGCCCGTCAGAATGTTTTATAAAGCGAAAGACGGCGAAGAATATATTTTTAATTTAATAGACACCCCCGGACACGTGGACTTTTCTTATGAAGTTTCGCGCTCGCTTAAAGCGTGCGAAGGCGCGATTTTAATCGTGGACGCAACGCAGGGCGTTCAGGCGCAAACGCTTGCCAACGCTTATCTTGCGATAGATAACGATTTGGAGATTATGCCCGTAATAAACAAAATGGATTTACCGTCCGCAAATCCGGACGAAGCGGCGGCGGAATTAGAAGATATTCTGGGGATAGACGCTTCCGACGCACCCAGAATTTCGGCAAAAAGCGGGCTTAACGTAGAAGAAGTTTTAGAGCAGATTGTAACTAAAATTCCCGCGCCCAAGGGCGATGAAAAAGCACCGCTTAAAGCGTTGATATTCGACAGTCTTTACGATAATTTCAAGGGCGTAATCTGTTTTGTGAGAGTGGTGGACGGTACCGTAAAAGCAGGTACGAGAATAAAAACGTTTATGTCGGACAAACAGTTCGACGTTACCGAAGTGGGAGTGTTTACACCTAAAATGATGCCCAAACCCACGCTTTCCGCCGGCGAAGTAGGGTATATTGCCGCAAGCATTAAAAGTATAGAAGACACGGCGGTGGGCGACACCATAACCGAAACCCAGAACCCTGCAAAAACGCCGCTTCCGGGATATAAAAAGGCATTGCCTATGGTCTTTTCGGGCGTGTTCCCGCTTGACGGAAGCAAGTTCGGGGATTTGAAAGACGCGCTTTTGAAACTTAAACTTAACGACGCCGCGCTTTCTATCGAACCCGATAACTCGGCGGCTTTGGGGTTTGGATTCAGATGCGGGTTTTTGGGACTTTTGCATATGGACGTTATTCAGGAACGTATAGAGCGTGAGTTCGACCTTGACATTATAACCACCGCGCCGTCGGTTTCGTACAAAGTTTATAAGACGGACGGGAGCGTTTTAACGGTGGAAAACCCCACGCACCTGCCCCCGATGACCGAAATAGATTATATGGAAGAGCCCGTAATAAAGGCGAGCATTTTCACTCCGCCCGAATTTGTGGGACCCATTATGGAACTGTGCCAGTATAAGCGCGGAATCTATAAAGATATGATTTATCTCGATAAAACGAGAGTGGAACTTAAATATATTCTGCCGCTTAACGAAATAATTTACGATTTCTTCGATAGTTTGAAGTCGAGAACGAAAGGTTACGCTTCTTTCGACTACGAGATTTCGGGTTACGAAAAGAGCGATTTGGTAAAACTCGATATTCTGCTGAACGGCGATATTTGCGACGCGCTTTCGGTAATCGTCCATAAAGACAAGGCTTACGAAAGGGGCAGACAGATAGCCGAACGCCTTAAAGACGTTATTCCGCGGCAAATGTTTGAAATACCTATACAGGCGGCTGTCGGCGGAAAGATTATAGCGAGAGAAACCGTAAAGGCTTTCCGTAAAGACGTTCTTGCAAAATGTTACGGCGGCGACGTTACCCGTAAGAAAAAACTTCTGGAAAAGCAGAAAGAAGGCAAAAAGAAAATGCGTTCTATCGGTACGGTGGAAATCCCGTCGGAAGCGTTTATATCTATTCTTAAAACGGATAACGACCGCGATTAACGGGTATTTCAAACTGATAGTTTCAAACGGCTGTAAATTATATAAGACGGTCGGCAAGTTATTTAAGCAAAACCAAAGCGGTATTAAGAAGGAAAAAATATGGCAGGGATTTATATACACGTTCCCTTTTGTAAAAGCAAATGCACGTATTGCGATTTTGCGTCTTACCCAAGGGAAGCGGGAAAAATCGAAAGTTATTTCGCGTGTCTTTACAGAGAGATAGAAGCGCGCGGAAGAGAACTTAAAGATAAAAAATTCGATACGATATATATAGGCGGCGGCACGCCCTCTTTTGTGGAATCCAAGTTTATCTGCGGCGCGATAAGGCAGGTAAGAAAGTTTTTCACTCTTTCCGAAAACCCCGAAATCACTATCGAGATAAACCCCAAAACGCTTGACGAGCAAAAGGTAAAAGATTATTTAAGCGTGGGTATCAACAGATTTTCGATAGGGCTTCAAAGCGGATACGACGAGCAACTTAAAAGACTTAACCGAATACACACCGCCAAAGATTTTTTGCTTACGTGCAATATGTTAAAGGGCAAAAATATCAGCGCGGATATTCTAATAGGTCTGCACGACCAGACTTCGGAACAGGTCGAGCGGACGATAGACCTTGCGATAGCGGGCGGCGCGGTGCATATATCTATGTACGCTTTAACGCCCGAAACGGGAACGCCCATTTATACCGACTACTTGAACGGCGAACTTTTATCCGACGACGAAGTGGCGGATATTTACGAAAAAGCGGTCGCATACTTAAAAGAGAAAGGGTTTAACCGTTACGAAGTATCAAACTTTTGTAAAGACGGCTTTTATTCTCGCCACAACCTTAACTATTGGCGGCGCGGCGAATATATAGGACTAGGCGTTTCGGCTTCTTCTTTTATAAACGAAAGGAGATTTACGAACACCTATTCGATAGACGAATATATGAACGCCGTGATTTACAACAAAGCGCCCGAAATAGCAAGCGATTTGATAGACGAAAAAGACGCTCGCTTTGAGTTTATAATGCTTGGACTGAGAAC
>JAEYEN010000107.1 GCA_023403375.1 Bacillota bacterium | reverse complement strand
TTTATCGGTCGCAATGCAAATTTTTCCGCTTATTGCAGAAAGCGCGTCGCATACAGACTTCATTTCGGCGTCGTCTGTTGAAAAAGGCGAATATTTTTTTAAGGTCAGTTCGTCTTTGTTAGTATATATTTCAAGCGGGTCGCCCTCTTTTATTCTCAACGTTTTGCGAATTTCTTTCGGTATAACCACTCTTCCCAAATCGTCTATTCTTCTCACTATGCCCGTATCTCTCATAAATAAAAAACCTCCGTTACTATCGGTAGTATGCGGAGATTTTTATTTTATTATGTAAAAATCAGGTAGTCAAAACCTTTTGTCGTTTAGTCAATTACTTTTAAGGATTATAAAAGTTTTTTTCTCAAATCGTTTTCAGCGAGCGGAGAAAGATATTTTACGGGAATATCGAACACCGTAACGGCGCCGCGTTTTCCTTCATTATAAAGTTTTGCGACCGCCCTTGCGTAAGCCGTCAGCACGCTGCCCGTAAACTGCGGGTTGGAATCGAGTTTAAGCGAAAACTCTAAAATATGCGAATTTTCTTCCGACGTTTTGCCCGAGCGAATAACGAATCCGCCGTGCGGCAAGCGTGAATGTTCTTTCTTTAACTGTTCTTCGCTGATAAAATGAACAATCGTGTCGTAATCCGCAAAATAGTTGGGCATTTCTTTTATCGCTTTTTCTATTTTCTCCCTGTCCGCGCCGTCTTCCGCCACGACAAAGCACTCTCTTAAATGTTTTTCTCTTACCGTAAGCGTGGGTGCGGAGCCGCTTTTAACCTGCTTTAACGCTTCTTCCTTGGGAATGGTATACTGAATGGCGTTTTTAACGCCTTTAATTCTTCTTATCGCGTCGCTATGTCCTTGCGAAACGCCCTTGCCCCAGAAAGTATAATCGTTGCCGTCGGGCAGTACCGCGCCGAAAAGCATTCTCATAATAGAAAACATACCGGGGTCCCAACCTATACTTATTGCGCAAAGTTTATCGTTTTTTTCAGCAACGGTATTCAGTTCATCGTAATATTCGGGGATTAACGCGTGGGTATCGAAAGAATCTACCGTATTGAAATTTTCAAGCACTTTTTTTGTGGTTTGGGGAAGGTCGGTCGCGCTTCCGCCGCAACAAATCATCACGTCCACGTCGTTTTTAAAAGACGCCATGTCTTCCGCACTGTAAACGTCAGCCTTTATAACGGGATTAACGTCTTTTGGGTTTCTGCGAGTGAAAATGCCGACAAGTTCCATATCGGGCGCCTTATCCACTGCAAGATGCACGCCTTTTCCTAAATTGCCGTAACCGAAAATACCAACTTTTATCATTATAGTCCTCTCGTTTTTTCTTTTATTCTACAACATTTTATTAAATTTATAAAGTATTTTCCCAAAAGAATATTTTATAAAAACTATTATTTTTATTTAACCCGAAAAAGCAAAAATCGTTTTCAGGCGAAAAATCAAGTTTATCTATCCCTTGGCGGATAGATTTTTATACCCTATAAGAAAGTCGGGTCGCCCGATTTTCTGACAAGTTTTTAGCAAAAATCAAACGACTTAATATTACAAGCCTTTATAAAAAACGACAAAATAAGACCGATTATATTTATTATAATTATTCTATAAATCAATAAAACCGTAAGCGTTCGGTTTTTATATCGCTATATTTTGGAGCAAAATTAAATGAAACTTAAAATACCCCGTGCCGATTACACTTCTTTAATAAAATATGCGTTACTGTTTTTTATGTTCCTTATTTTTTCGTACATAGAAAAAGAAGCGTCGGTATACTCTCTTGCTTTTTTTGCCGCCGCCCTTACGGTTTTTCCTAATTTTATCGTTACCACAATTTTATTTATCGGAAGTTTTGCCGTAACGGGTGCGTTCGGACTTATAAGTTCTATGGCGATTGCCGCCGCCTTTCTTTTCGTTCTGGTTTTAATTTACAAAAAATGCAAAGTTAAAATACGTTACGAACTTTTAGGCTACGTTGCCATTTCGCTTTTAGGTTACATACTTTTAGGTTCTACTTCTACCGATATAGTCCTCGAAAAACGGCTTTTGACTTCGCTTTTCACCGTTGCGCTTACTCTGGTTTTACAGGTTGCGCTTAACGCCGCCGTCAACAAAGGACTTAAATACAAATTAGGATACGAGGAGTTCGCTTCTATTTTTATCGCCGTTGCGCTGATGGGATTAGGAACGTCGAATTTTATTTCGCCCGAAGTATGGAAAGGCGTTTCGGTTTTTATAATTTTAATTGCGGCGTACCTTTTCAGAACGGGGATAAGCGTTATTTTCGCCTGCGTTTTAGGGCTGGGACTTGGCGTTTATTATTTAAGGCTGGATATTGTGGCTTTGTTTTTGGTGTGGAGTTTAGCCGCCGAAAGTTTTATGAAGTTATCGAGATTTATTTCTGCGCCCACGCTCGTTCTTTCAGACTATCTTATGCAGGTTATATTCGGAATCTATCCCGAATACGGGGTTATACAGTTGGTTTCGATTGTTTCGGGCGCGGTGCTTTTTATGGTATTCCCCACGAAATACTTAAAAACACTTAAAGAAAAATTATATTCTTTCAGAGAAAAACAGTTGGTACGCCAGACCATAAACAGAAACAGGCTTATGACGGGCAACAGGCTATACGAACTCTCTAACGTTTTTACCGAGATGAAAGCGGCTTTCAAGACCTTTTCCAAGTCCGAGATGACCGAAGAAAAGATAAAAACGGTACTTAAAACGCAGATTTTATCTTCCGTCTGCAAAAATTGCGACGGGAAACTTAAATGCGCCGAGTATTCTTCTTATACAAAGGAAAACATAGACAAACTTTTAAATATAGGGCTTGCGAAAGGCAAAATTTCACTGATTGATTTGCCTGCCAAACTTTCGGAATGTTGCACGCACCCGAACAACCTTATTTTTTCCACAAACAAAATGCTTTCGGAGTTCAAGGAATTAAACGCCGAAAAAGCCAACTTTTCGGGCAGCAGAAAATTACTTGCCGAAGAAGCGGGCGGCATTTCGGAAATCTTAAAAGAACTTGCGTTAGAAACAAGCACCACGCTTAAATATCAAAGCCGAATGGAGCGCGCGCTTGCGGACAGTCTTTTCAAAGCGGGATATATCGTAAGCGAACTTCTTATTTACGGCGAAGCGGAAAATCTTTCCGTCGGACTTATCCTTATAGTAAACGAATTTTCGCCTGCTGCGGTGGAAAAAGCGGTAAGCGACTGTTTAAGGCAAAAAATGTGTTTATGCGAAAAGGCGGACATCACCGAGGACAAGTGCTATCTCTCTTTCCGTCGTTCGCCCGCGTTTGACGCGGCGTTCGGTATTGCGTGCGAACTGAAAGACGGAAGCGACGAGAGCGGCGACACTCATTCGGTTACGCGTATTAAAGAAGACCGCTTTTTAATGGCGTTGTCAGACGGAATGGGCAGCGGCGAAAAAGCGGAAAGCATTTCTGCCTGTTCGCTTTCTTTGATAGAAAGTTTTTACAAGGCGGGGCTTAACAGTCCGCTTATATTGAACACGGTAAACAAACTTTTAGCCATCAATTCGGAAGATAATTTTGCCGCGCTGGACATCTCCGTGATAAACCTTAAAACGTGCGAGGCGGACTTTATAAAATACGGCTCTCCCTACGGATTTATCATAAGCGAAACGGGACTGAGAATTATAGAAGGCAACACCTTGCCGATAGGTATTTTAGAAGAAATATCCCCTTCCGTCTGCCACGCGAAACTAAACGACGGCGATATTATCCTTCTTGTTTCAGACGGCGTTTCGGACGCGTTCGGCTCTTCTTCCGAGATAATAGATTATTTAAGAAGCGTGCCGGCGCTTAACCCGCAGGTTCTGGCAGACGGCGTGGTTAAAAAAGCGGTGGAACTTTCCGGCGGAAAGAAAAACGACGATATGACCGCGCTTGCAGTAAGGCTCTTCCGCACCGATACCGCAAGTTGACCGTTTATAATTACATTTATATTTTTACAACGTAAAAGCGCCCTGAAATCGGGGCGCTTTTTAATTTAACTTTATTTAGACTTTTGGGTTGGCCGATTAAAACTCCGCAACGTTTTTATTTTTATAAACGGTAAATCTTATTTTATAGCCGTTTGTTTCCAATTCGTCTCCGCAGGAAACCATTTCCCAATTGCCGAGTTTATCGAGATTTTCGTAAAAGACTTCGGCGTTACCGTCGGCTTCTACTTTGGTTACAAGAACTTCGTCGCAGAAAGGAAGCATGGTTTTATAAAACATCGCTCCGCCGATAATAAAAATATCGTCTGCGGGATATTTTTTAAGTTCCGCTTTAAGTTCTTCTAAATTATCGACGACCACGCAGTCGTCTCTTTTTTCTCCGCCGGGGAAAAGCACAACGTTTACTCTGTTTTTAAGCGGCTTTCCGTCGGGAAAAGATTTTAACGTGTTAGAGCCCATTACCACAACTTTGTTTAAGGTGGTTTCTCTGAAAAATTTCATATCTTCGGGGAGATGAAAAAGCAGACCGTTTTTTTTGCCTATTCCCCAATTTTTATCAACCGCAACTATCGCTTTCATTAAACAGCCACCTCGAACTTAGTGTTTAACGGCGTGAATTTATAGTCTTCCAACTCAAAATCGTCCACCGTAAATTTATAAAAGTCTTTTATATCCGTATTCATTTTGAATTTGGGCGCGGGATATTGCGGATTTTGCATCATTTCTTTTATTACGGGAATATGTCTGTCGTAAAGGTGCGCGTCGGCAATAACGTGAACGAGTTCGCCCGCTTTAAGCCCCGAAACCTGCGCAAACATATAC
>JAEYEN010000095.1 GCA_023403375.1 Bacillota bacterium | reverse complement strand
CTTTACGTCTTCCGCGGTATAAACCTGCTCGATTTTTTTATAAGAGGGCTGTTCAATGCCGTAAATTATGTTTCTTCCAAGTAGTTCTATTATAAGACCGTATAAGTATTCCGCGCCCGAACCTATTATAATCTGTTCGGCACCTATTAGTATGCCGCGGTTTCTCGCAAGATAAAGTTTAAGCGCGTTTTTAAGTTGGTCGTGCCCGGAATTAGGCGATTTTTCAAGCACCGCTTCGGCATAATCGTTTAAAACGGCGCGCATAGTCTTACTTAAAACGGAAAAGGGGAAGTCGGGGTACGTTCTGGTTTTTTGCTTGTCATAACTGACCGTTTCCGGCTCGGAAGACATAATAAATCCGTCGCTGCTTTTGAATATAACGAAAAAACCGCTTCGCTCTTTCGCTTCGGCATATCCTTCGTCGCACAACAGATAATATGCGTGCTCTATCGTAACGGTGCTTAGATTGTTCTCGGCGGCAAGAAGCCGCTTTGACGGAAGTTTGCTCCCGAACGGATAGGCGCCGTCTATTATCCCTTTCTTTATTTTTGCGTAAATTTTTAAGTATTCGGGTTTCGTTTTCTCTTTGCGCATTTTTTCTTTAATTTCCTTGGTCATCTGGTTATATAATATTGCTCCTTTCTGACTATTTACTTATGTTCAGATTTATTATATAGTATACTCATAAAAAAATCAACGGAAAAAATATTTAAATTAAAAAAGCAGAAAAACGGGTTATATAAAAGGAGAACGTATGGAAATGGATTTGTATTCGGAAACGATGGATGTAATGAAAGAGTTTGGCGAAAAAGCAAAGTTAAAAAAAGGCGATATAGTAGTGGTGGGTTGTTCAACCAGCGAGATAGGCGGCGCGGAAATCGGCACCGATTCCAACTACGAAACTGCGGGGCAAGTTTTTTCCGCCATTAACGACTATGCGAAAGAAAAGGAAATAAAACTTGCCTTTCAGTGTTGCGAGCATCTGAACAGGGCGCTTGTTATAGAACGCGATACGCTCCCGTTTGCCGAACAGGTGAACGTTGTTCCGCAAAAAAAGGCAGGCGGTTCTATGGCAACGCAGGCATATAATAATTTTGTAAACCCCGTGGTGATAGAAGAAATCAAAGCGGACGTGGGGATAGACATAGGCACAACGCTTATAGGAATGCACCTGAAAAAGGTGGCGGTACCCGTCAGATTAGAACATAACAAAATCGGTTTTGCCACCGTTTCCGCCGCAAGAACTCGTCCCAAATTCATCGGCGGAATAAGGGCGATATACAACGAAGATTTATTGTGAACGGCAATAAAAGGAGTAAAATTATGAATACTACTACAAGAAAAATAGTTTTAACCGCGCTTCTCGCAGCGCTTACTTGCGTTGCGACGATGATAATTAAAATACCTTCGCCGTTAAAAGGTTATCTCAATCTCGGCGATTGCGTTGTTCTTCTTTCGGGATTTTTGCTTTCGCCCGTTTACGGGTTTGTGGCGGCAGGGCTTGGTTCCGCTATGGCGGACGTAATATCGGGCTATCTCGTTTACGCCCCCGCAACGCTTGTTATCAAAGGGTTAATGGCGGTAATCGCTTTCTACGGCAGAAAACTTTTATCGGCAAAATGCAAAGTAACATTTGCCGAAATCATAAGCGGAACTATTGCCGAAATTTTTATGGTCGCAGGCTATCTTTTGTTTGAAGGCTGCCTGTACGGGTTCGGTCCGTCCCTGGTAAACGTACCCGCTAACGCCGTTCAGGGTGCGGCGGGCGTCGTTCTCGGCGTGATTTTAATCAGAATCGTAGAAAAAAGCAAAGCCGTTTATATCGAAAAACATGACCGTCAATCATAATAAAATATCAAATTAAACGTAAACGATAACGTAAGCGCGGCGCAACTTTAATTAAAATCTTAAAGACAGACGCAGACCCGTAAAATTCGTTTTGTAAAAGATTCTCTTTCATATTTTTCCTTATCGAATAGCCGTCATAATGCCGATAGTATAGCCATTATAACACCGAAAAAAATTTTGTTAATCGTTTTTGCAAAAAATAAATAAAATAATTTAATTAAAATAATTATCGGATAATTATTCGGAACGAAAAGCAAACTAAATCGAATAATAAAATGTAAATAAATTAAATAAAAAATCAAAACAAACTTAATAATAAAAACAAAAAAATAATAAAGAAAAAACAAAAGAAAAAACACGGTCGCAAAAATCCGCAAAAAGCAAAATAAAAAGCAGCCTTAAAAAAGACTGCGTAGTGGAGCAGGTAATGGGAATCGAACCCACCTCCAAAGCTTGGGAAGCTCTTATTCTACCGATGAACTATACCTGCAAAGACGTTAAATTCTCTAAGCAAAGAAATTATAACAAAAAAAACAAAAAAAGTAAACGTAAAAACATATAAAATATTGCAAAAAAATAAAAATTATGTTACAATGTAAAAAAATATAAACGGAGATAAAATTATGGCGCTTTTTCTCAAAATTTTAGAATGGGCTGATAATTCGCACGACACGCTGGTTTATAAATATCCGTTACCGAAGGGCGGCACGGAAATCAACCAGAAAAGTAAATTAGTCGTCAGAGAATCGCAGGAAGCGATTTTTGTTCACAAAGGGCAGATATGCGATATTTTCCCCGCGGGAACTTACGACCTTAATACGAACATATTTCCTATACTTTCCAAACTTGCAGGTTGGAAGTACGGATTCCAGACGCCTATAAGAGTAGACGTTTACTTTATCAATACCAAACAGTTCACCGGTTGCAAGTGGGGTACCGCTAATCCTATAATGATGCGCGACCCTGAATTCGGAATGATTAGGGTTAAAGGCTACGGCTCGTACTCTTTCAAAGTAGACGACTCCGCAACATTCTTAAAAGAACTGTTCGGCACCAATTCTACTTTTGTAACAAGAGATATAACCGACTGGCTTAAAACCATGCTTATCTCCGCTCTTACGGACGCGCTCGGCGAAAGCAAAATCTCCGCGCTCGACCTTGCGGGCAACACGCTGGAATTCAACGAAATCGTTACCGCAAATATTCAGAACAAATTTAAAGAAATAGGTTTAAAACTCGTAAACCTGTTCATCGAAAATATGTCTGTTCCCGAAGAAGTCGAAAAAGCAATCGACGAGAGAAGCAGACTCGGAATACTTGGCGACAAGACCGACGTTATGATGAAAGTTGCGGCTGCTCAGGCTATGCAGGACGCGGCTAAAAATCAAGGCACCGGCGGTGCGTTCGTCGGCGCAGGCTTAGGTATCGGCGCAGGCGCCGGTATCGGCAGCGTAATTGCGGACGCGTTCAAATCTCAATCCAATGAAAAAGCGGCGGAAAAACCCGCGGCAGGCGGCGTGCAGAGAACTTGTGCTAAATGCGGCGCAACCGTTTCCGGCAACGCAAAATTCTGTCCTGAATGCGGCGAAAAAATGCCCGTTGCAAAATTCTGCCCCGAAT
>JAEYEN010000081.1 GCA_023403375.1 Bacillota bacterium | reverse complement strand
CAGGGATACCACGCAGACGAAAGAAGGGCATTTTAACATTTTGAACGCTTTTTCGGAAAAGAAAGCGGATATTTTGGTGGGAACGCAAATGGTGGCAAAAGGACACGACTTCCCGTCGGTTACGCTTGTGGGGATATTAGACGCCGACCAAAGCCTGCATTTTTCCGATTACAGAAGTTCGGAACGCACTTTTCAACTTATAACGCAGGTCGCAGGGAGAAGCGGCAGGGCGGAAGAAAAAGGGAAAGTTGTTTTACAAACTTATTCGCCAGAAAACTTTGTTTTAAGGCAAGCGATAAATTATAATTACGAAAATTTTTACAATCAAGAAATCTCTATAAGAAAATCTACCGCGTTTCCGCCGTTTACGGATATAGTAAGGGTTTTGTTATCTTCCGAAAAAGAAGAAACGGTTACCGCCGCCACCGGAAATTGCTATGCGGAAATAGAAAAAATATATAAAAGCAATAGAGAAAAATTCAGATTTTTCGGCGCGATGAAAGCGCCTATCAAAAAATTGCAAAACAAGTACAGACTGCAAATTTTAATGCGGATAAATGCGGACGACGAAACGCTTTTGCGTGAGATTTACAATTGCGCGCGAAAGTCGGAAACGAGAAACGTTTTCGTGTCGTTTGAAATAAATCCTAATAATTTAACGTAAAATCGGGGTACAATATGGCTATAAGAAACATTATACAGTTAGGGGACGACGTTTTAAGGAAGAAAAGTTTTCCCGTGGAGAAAATCGACGATAAAATATTAACGTTGTTAGACGACATGAAAGAAACGCTTGAAGCGGCTAACGGCGTCGGGCTTGCCGCTCCGCAAGTGGGCGTTCTGAAACGTATTTTTATCGTGTCTTACGAAGGAAAATATTTTGAATGTATCAATCCCGAAATGATAAAACAAAGCGGCAAACAAACGGGCGAAGAAGCCTGTCTGTCCATTAAAGGCAAAAGCGGCGTTGTGGAAAGACCGTATAAAGTAACGGTGAAAGCGTTTAACCGCAAAGGCGAAGAAGTTTTGATAAAAGCAAGCGGTTTTATGGCAAAAGCGTTCTGCCACGAATACGACCATCTGGACGGTATTTTATATATTGACAGGGCAAAGAGTGTTCAAAATGAAGAATAAATTAAAAATAGTGTATCTTGGAACGCCCGATTTTGCCGTTAAACCTTTTTTGAAATTATTATCGGCAAAAGACGAGTTTGAAATTCTGGCTGCGGTTACCAATACGGACAGACCCGTCGGCAGAAAACAGATTATAACCGCACCGCCCGTAAAACTTGCGGCGATGGAAAATAATATTCCCGTTTTGCAGTACGATAAAATAAGAATAGAAGGCGTTGACGATTTGAAGTCGCTTAACCCCGATATTATGATAACCTGCGCGTTCGGTCAGATTTTGTCGCAGGAAATAATCGATATACCCAAATACGGAATTTTAAACATTCACGCTTCGCTGTTGCCTAAATATCGCGGCGCTTCGCCCATAAATTATGCAATCGCTAACGGGGAAAAAGAAACCGGCGTTACCATAATGCGAACGGACGCAGGTATCGATACCGGCGATATTTTAACGCAAAAAAGTATAAAAATAGGCGAAAAAGAAAACGTTTCGGAACTATCGGAGCGTCTTTCGGAATTGGGCGCGGATATGATTGTAGAAGCGTTGCGACTTGTTGCTAGTGGAAAAGCGGAGTTCAAAAAACAAGACGACAGCCTTGCCACTCATACCAGACTGATAAAAAAAGAAGATCTAAAGATTGATTTTAATAAGTCGGCTACGGAAGTGGCAAACTTTGTCAGGGCGTTTTCGCCCGTGCCTGCGGCGTATAGTACGCTGAACGGCGAAACGATAAAGATTTATTCTTGCAGCGTTTCAAATGAAAAAGTCGGGGCGAGTGAATGTGTCGGAGAAGAGAAAAACGTCCGCGTCGGGGAAATTATCCGCGACGATAAAGTTTTGGAAGTCGCCTGTGGGCAAGGCTCTGTTTTAATAGAAGAACTGCAAAAGTCGGGCGGAAAGATTCTTTCCGTTAAGGCTTTTTTAAGCGGGGCGAGAAACTTAAAAGGCGAAATTCTGAACTGATTTAGTTATGATAAACTATTTTTACGACTGCTACGTTATATTAAATAAAGTATACAGCGATAAATCTTTCTTAAAACAGGCGATAAATTCTTCTTTTATAGAAGAAAAAAACAGGGCGCTTACAATAAAAACCTGTTACGGCGTTCTGGATAAGGATATCGAACTGTCATATTATATAAACGCACTGTGCGATAAATCGCCCAAACTCGCAATAAGAACCATTCTTAAAATATCGATGTATTCGATGAAATATCTCGATAAACACGACTATGCCGTTGTTAAAAACGCCGTTGAACTGACGAAAAAATTAGGTAAATCCGGAGCAAGCGGTTTTGTAAACGCTTTTTTAAGAAAGTTTACCGCTGCTAAAATAGATTTTCCGTCCGATACGGCGGAGAATTTGTCGGTAAAATATTCATATCCGCTCTTTGCGGTTAAAGAATTGCTTTCCGTGTACGGGAAAGAAAGAACGGAAAGTATCATAAAGGCGGAAAATAAAAAAACCTGTCTTGCTTTTTACGACGTTTCGGGCGAAGAGTATCTTAAAGAAAAAGAAATCGAGTTTGAAAAAACGCCTTTTAATAACGTTTTTCTTGCAGAAAGATTTGTCAGAAACGCAGATTACGATAAGGGAACGTATACCTTTCAGGCGATAGGTTCCGTTGCGATTTGCGATATGATTGAACCTTGCGATAAACTACTTGACTGTTGCGCCGCCCCCGGCGGTAAAAGCGTAAGGCTTTCTTATAAATGCGGAGAAGTTACTTCTTGCGACGTGTACGAACATAGAGTAAACCTTATATCCGAATACTCCGACAGAATGAACAGAAAAAACATTACGCCGATGTTGTCGGACGCAACGAAAAGGGAAGAGAGATTTATAGAAAAATTCGACGCGGTGCTTTGCGATGCACCTTGTAGCGGAATGGGCGTTGTATCCGATAACCCCGATATAAAACTTAACAGAACCGAAAACGACTTAAACGAACTTAACGCTTTGCAGAAAAAGATACTTAAAAACGTTTCCGCATACGTTAAAAAAGGCGGATATCTATACTATTCGACTTGTTCTGTTTTAGATAGAGAAAATATATCGATTATTAAGTCCTTTATGTCTGACGTAAAAGGCTTTCAACTGTGCGAGGCAGACAGCAAACTCCCGCACGAAACCAAAAACGGCACAATTTGTTTTTTGCCGGATATTTCGGGCGGAAACGGTTTTTATTTTGCTAAACTTAAAAAAGTTTTTTAGGCATTAATGAAAGTACTTGCGAGCGGATTAAACGTTTAAGCATAGATTATTTAAACATAAAATATATTTTTTTGAGTGCAAAATATAATCTTCGATCAGATACCGATTAGATAATTTTAAAGAGAAAAAATAAAATTGAAAGAGTGTTTGTTGGACAAAAATTTCGCAGAACTTAGCGAAATAATAGAAGGACTTAACGAGAAAAAATTCAGGGCTACGCAGATATACCGCGCGCTGTGTTACGGGTTGGATTTTTCGGAAATGACCGAATTGTCAAAACCGCTGAGAGAAAAACTTTCCGAACAGTTTATCGCGCAGCCTGTAAAAATAATAAAAAACTTAAAATCCGTTGACGGTACCGAAAAGTTTTTATTTTTGCTTGCCGACGGTAATCTTATAG
>JAEYEN010000063.1 GCA_023403375.1 Bacillota bacterium | reverse complement strand
CGCCTTTTGCGTCGGGTATGCTCTTATAAATTTTTTCGGTGATGAACGGAACGAAAGGATGAAGAAGTTTAAGAATTTCGGTAAGGACGTAAACCAGAACGCTTACCGTATATTCTCTCTTCAAATCGTCTTCGCCGTACAGAACGGGTTTCGTAAACTCTATATACCAGTCGCAGAAGTCGTTCCACACAAAGTCGTAAAGATTAGATAAAGCCACGCCCATCTCGAATTTTTCCATATTTACGGTAACTTCTTTTACTACTTTATTGAGTTTTGTGATAATCCACTTATCCGCAACGTTAAGTTTTACGTCTTTTATATCCCTTATATTTTTACCTTCGGCGTTTAACAGAACGAATCTGGACGCATTCCAGATTTTGTTCATAAAGTTTCTCGCGCCTTCGATTTTCTCGTCCGAGAATCTCATATCGCTGCCTGCGGCAACGCCGTTTATAAGCGAGAACCTAAGGGTATCCGCGCCGTATTTCGCTATTATAACCGTCGGGTCAATGCCGTTTCCTAAGGACTTACTCATCTTTCTGCCCTGCGCGTCCCTTACCAAGCCGTGAATCAGAACGTCCTTAAACGGTATGCGTTTCATATGTTCGAGTCCGGAGAAAATCATTCTCGCAACCCAGAAGAAAATTATATCGTAACCCGTAACCAAAACGTCGGTCGGATAAAAATATTTCAAATCTTCCGTCATTTCGGGATAGCCCAAAGTAGAGAACGGCCAGAGAGCGGACGAGAACCACGTATCGAGTACGTCTTCGTCCTGCTTTATATGCGTTCCGCCGCATTTGGGGCAAACGGTAACGTCGGTTTTGGATATGGTCATCTCGCCGCAGTCCTGACAATAATATGCGGGAATTCTGTGTCCCCACCAGAGTTGACGGGAAATACACCAGTCTTTTATGTTCTCCATCCAGTTAAAGTATATCTTGGAGAATCTGTCGGGCGTAAATCTGACGCTCTTTTTCCTTACGACGTCTATCGCGGGTTTTGCAAGCGGTTCCATTTTTACAAACCACTGTTTGGAAACGATAGGTTCTACGGTATGGCCGCATCTGTAACAATGCCCTACGTTGTGATGAAGCGGCTCGGTCTTGACGAAAACGCCGAGTTCTTTCAATTCTTCAACCACTTTTTCTCTGCATTCGAGAGCGGGCATTCCCTTATACTTACCCGCGTTTTCGTTCATAGTGCCGTCGTCGTTCATAACTCTTATCACTTCGAGATTATGGCGAAGCCCCACTTCAAAGTCGTTGGGGTCGTGCGCGGGGGTAATTTTAACCGCGCCGGTGCCGAATTCCAATTCAACGTATTCGTCGGCAATTACGGGTATTTCTTTATTAACGATAGGTAAAACGAGCGTTTTGCCTATAAAATCCTTAAATCTTTCGTCTTTGGGGTTTACAGCCACCGCAGTGTCGCCGAACATAGTTTCGGGTCTTGAAGTGGCAACGGTAACGAATCCGCTTCCGTCTTTTAACGGATAATTTATGTACCACAAATGGCTGTCTTCTTCCGCGTAATCCACTTCCGCGTCGGAAAGTGCGGTTTTGCAGTCGGGACACCAGTTAATGATTCTGTCGCCGCGATAAATCAAACCTTTTTCATAAAGGTTCACGAACACTTCTTTTACCGCTCTGGAACATTTTTCGTCCATAGTGAACGCAAGGCGCGACCAGTCGCAGGAAGAACCTAAAAGTTTAAGTTGCTCTACTATTCTTCCGCCGTATTTTTCTTTCCACGCCCAAGCGCGTTGCAAAAACCCTTCTCTGCCCACGTCTTTTTTGGTAAGACCTTCTTTTGCCATCTGTTCCACTATCTTAACTTCCGTCGCGATAGAAGCGTGGTCGGTCCCGGGGAGCCATAATGCGCTGTAACCCTGCATTCTTTTAAATCTGATAAGAGTATCCTGCAAAGTTTCGTCAAGGGCGTGGCCCATGTGCAACTGCCCCGTTATGTTTGGCGGCGGTATAACGATAGTGAACGGAAGTTTATTTGCGTCAACTTCCGCCCTGAAATAGCCTTTTTCTTCCCATTCTTTGTAAATATCGCCCTCGAATTCCTGAGGGTTATAGGTTTTTGACATATCCATAGGAAACTTTCTCCTGTAATTTTAACCTGTGCGTGTAAAGTTTATTATACTTTATAACTTTCGCATTGTCAATCGTAATTCGGGTTTCATATAATAAAATATCGAAAGCATTCGTTTTCGTTTGCTTTTTACATATAAAAAATACCGACAATCAAAACTGAAATTCAAAACGGTATTTTTACACGGAGATTTTATGAAAAAAATACTTACACTTTTTTGTGCGGTCGCAATTATGATATTGCCTTTGTCCGCTTGCGGAAACGACGACCTTAAAAAAATAGAAATCAACGAAGTTACTCACTCCGTATTCTATACCCCGCTCTATCTTGCCATAGAGAACGGGTATTTTAAAGAAGAAGGTCTGGACATCAACCTTACCAACGGCGGCGGAGCGGATAACTCGATGACAGCCGTGCTTTCCGGCACTGCCGACGTAGGTCTTATGGGTCCCGAAACGGTTATTTACGTTCATAACCAGAACAAAACCGACAAACCTTTGGTTTTCGGGCAGTTGACTCAAAAAGACGGCTCGTTTTTAGTATCCAGAAACGAAGAACCGAACTTCCGCTTTTCCGATTTACGGGGTAAAGAAATTTTAGCGGGCAGAAAAGGCGGCGTACCCGCAATGACTTTCGAATACGTCTTGAAAGAACTCGGAATGACCAACAATACCGACTACCGCTTAAACTACGACGTTCAGTTCAATCTTATGACCAGCGCGTTTTTATCGGGAACCGCAGATTACTGCACGGTTTTTGAACCGACCGCTTCCGAATATCAGGCTCAGGGCAAGTGGCACATAGTTGCAAGCGTGGGCGTAGAAAGCGGCGAAATTCCCTATACTTCGTTTATCGCGCTCGACAGTTATATCGAGAAAAACGCCGATAATCTCAAAGCCTTTTTAAGAGCGCTCAAAAAAGCGCACGAATTCTTAGCCGCGCACACCGAACTCGAAGTGGCGCAGGCTATCGTAAAGCAATTCCCTTCGACCACCATTAACTCGCTTGAAACTTCTATCAAGAGTTATAAATCAATCGACGCGTGGAAAACTGACCTTCAAGCCACCGAATCGAGTTTCGACCGCTTGCAGGACGTGATGATAAACTCGGGCGAACTCAAAAACAAAGTGGCGTTCGGCGAACTTGTGAATAATTCCTTAGCGAGCGAAGTGTTCGGCTGATAAAGGGGTTATACGACCTTAAACGTGCCGATAATCGACTGAAAATTTCGACCAAAATATCGGCTGACAGAATATTGTTATACGGCGGAAAAAATATGAAAAAACTTTTGGAACTTAAAGACGTATCTTTGATTTATCAAACTAAAACCGACGAAATAGTCGCGATAGACGGGCTGAATTTTTCCGTAAAACAAGGCGATTTCGTTTCTATTATAGGACCTTCGGGGTGCGGTAAAACTACAATACTATCTTTGATAGCGGGGCTTATCGCGCCCAGCAAGGGCGAAATAAATTACTACGGCGAAAACGATAAGGACAAAAGCATCGGGTATATGTTGCAAAAAGACCAGTTGTTCCCTTGGCGGACAATAGAAAAGAACATATACCTTCCGCTGGAAATCAAAAAAATCAAGAATTCGGAAAACAAAAAATACGCCCTTTCGCTTTTAGACAAATACGGGCTGGGAAGTTTTAAGAACAATTATCCCGACCAGTTGTCGGGCGGCATGCGGCAGCGTGTGGCACTTATAAGAACGCTGGTTTTCAAGCCTGACTTATTGCTTTTAGACGAACCTTTTTCCGCGCTTGATTATCAAACGAGATTATCCGTTTGCGACGACGTTTACAATATAATCAAAGAAGAAAAGAAAACCACGATTTTAGTAACGCACGACATCTCCGAAGCGATTTCGGTTTCTGACGAAATAATAGTTTTATCCGAAAGGCCGGCGAAAGTAAAATTTATAGAAAAACCCGAATTAGGCGGCGGTTCGCCACTCAAACGGCGCGAAAGCAAAAACTTCGGAGTGTGGTTTGAAAAAATCTGGAAGGAACTGAACCAATGAAAAAAGATAAAAAATTTTCGACCGAACATTATAAATATATCAAAAAATTAAAGCGGCAGACGGGACTTATCTGGTTTTTAAGATTCTTTATTTTACTACTTGTTTTCGGACTGTGGGAACTGTTTGCCAAAACGGGCGTTATAGACCCGTTTATAGCAAGTTGCCCGTCAAAAATCATCTATACGATAGGCACGCTTATAACGGAAAACGATTTGTTTTATCATATGGGTATAACCCTTTACGAAACGCTTTTAGGCTTTGCGATAGCGGTGGGTTTAGGCTACGCAATCGCGCTGGCGCTCTGGTGGTCCGAAAGTTTAAGGCGAATTATGGAACCGTATATAGTCGTATTGAACAGCCTGCCCAAAATAGCGCTTGGCCCTATCATCATAGTATGGTGCGGAAGCGGCAGTAAAGCAATAATCTTTATGGCTGTTCTGATAGGCATTATCGTTGCTGTAATGACTATGCTGGGCGGTTTTCTCGCTACCGACAAAAACAAAATTTTGTTGCTCAAATCTATGGGCGCAAACAAGTTTACCATTCTTAGAAAACTGATAATCCCGGGAAGTTTCCCCACCCTGATCAATATGCTTAAAATAAGCGTAGGTATGGCGTGGATAGGCTCTATTATGGGCGAATATCTCGTATCGAGAGCGGGGCTGGGATATTTAATAGTTTACGGCGGTCAGGTATTTAAGTTAGACCTTGTTATGGCGGCAACCGTAGTCTTATGTATACTC
>JAEYEN010000015.1 GCA_023403375.1 Bacillota bacterium | reverse complement strand
CTTGTATACTATATTCCCGTTTGTCTGCTTTTTATCTTTCCGCAAACGTCTTACGTTTTCTATCTTATTTTATTTTCCCGCGGCGGAAACTTTTTTTAATTTTGTTTTCTTAAAACGGGGAATTTTTGTTTTTACGTATTTAACAGACACAAGTCCGAACCCTATATACAGCAAAAGCGTAAACGCCGCAAGGATAACCGCCACCGCAAAAAGCGTAACGGTCGTGCCGAGTAGCGGAAGCAACATTTTTTCAAGCATAACGCCGAGAATTATAGACGGCAGCGTCAATACCATAGCGGAAAACAAAAATTTCAGATAACGCGGTTTTTCCTTGCACGTTTTGTGTATTAAAATAAGGTTAAGGACGGAAGTTATGCCGTAAACGAAAAAGTACCCTACAAGCAGAGAGTAAATCCCCATAAATTTCGGCAAAACAATAACTGCGATAAGCATAAAAACGGTACTTATTATAAAATAAATCAGCGTTTTGGTTTCTAACCCGATAGAATTAAGCATACTTGTCGTTACCGTGGATATGCCTATTAAAATTATCAGGTAGCCGGAGTATTTTAAGAACGTTCCGCTTTCTAAACTGCCGTATAAAAACACGCCTATTTCTTCGCCGCAAACGATAAAAACCGGCACGAACACGGCAGAAACAAGCACGGTAAATTTAAGCGACTTTTCAATATCGTTTTTCAGTTCCGTATTCTTTCCGCGGTAAAAGTCTTCGGAAAGTTCGGGCGTGATTACAAGGATAAAAGAGCCGATAAGCGTTGCGGGAATATAAATTATGGGTATCGCCTGCCCCACCGCGCTTCCGTATGCGCTCATCGCTTCGGAAGAAGTCATACCGCACGCCATAAGCCGCATAGGCAACACTACGGACACCACCGAAACTATTAAAGAATTCGCCGTGCGCATAGCCGTTATAGGAAGCGCCGAACTCAAAAGCGGTTTAAATTCCGAATAAGGATTTTGTATTTTGTTTTTTCTGAAAAAGAATACGATAACCGCAAGCGAAAACGAAAAGCAGTAAGAAACCAAAACGGCAATGCCTGCGTCCATCGCGCCCTGAAAAACGCTGGTTGCGCCGCTTATTAAAATTATGCCCGTTACAATCATACAGATTTCTTCCAGAAGTTCTATAATGCTGTACGGCAAAAAGTCTTTATTGCCCCAGAACACGCCGCGGAGAACAGAATAAACGGAAGTAAAAATAAGACCGGGCAACATTATTAAAAATATGTTTACGCACCTGTCGTCCGCAAAGAAAACGTTTAACTTGCTTCTGAATAAAAAACAGCACAAAACTATCGGAACGGCGACCAAAAGCGTGAAAGAAAGCCCCGCGGTTATAACCCCGTTAATGCGTTTATGTGCGCCTTCCGCACGATATTTCGTCATAAGTCTGCTTACAGTTATGGGCGTTCCCGAACAAGTAAGGGTAAATAAAAGCGCAAATACCGAAAGTGCGACCTGATATAGTCCCATACCTTCCGAGCCGATTGTTCGGGATAAAAATATCCTGTACATAAACCCTAAAAACTTTTCGCATACGGAAAAAATCGTAACCACGGCAACCGTTTTAAATAAACTTTTCAAAATGCGCCCCCGAGCGTTATTCTTTTATATTCTATTCGGGCGAAAAAACAAATATAATAATGGTATGAAAAAGTTTTTTTATCGCGTAAAAAAAGGCGATAGCGTGCTTTCGCTTTCGTCTAAGTTTTTTATCCCCGCGGGCGACATTATTTATCTTAATAATTTAACTTCCGAAATAGAAGAAGGCGATATGCTTTATCTCATATCCGATGAAAAGCATTGCTACAAAGTTCTGCCGACGGACACCGCCAACTCCATTGCGGAAAAATTTAAATTAAATAAAGACGATTTGCTTTACGCAAACCGTCTTGCATACGTCTTTTTCGGCGAAGTGGTCAAAATCTGACTGTCATAACTTAAAAAGCCTGACTTTATCGATGTTATCGATGTTGTTGATTGTAACGGTATTTTGAATGTTCCGACTAATCGGTCTTTTTTGCCGCTTCGCGCTCTTTTTTAGAATAAACGCAACCGCAATAATCCTGTCTGTATAATCCGTATTCTTCCGAAAGCACGGTAGACCTTAAATATCCGCCGCGTTTTTTGAAATCTGCGGGTAAAAAGGTCGGAACCTGTTTGCCGCACGAATTTTCAATCATCTCTTTTTCAACTTCTCTTCCCGCTTGCACCAGCCATTCCGCATTTTTATAAGGGCTTACCGAAAGCGTCGTCGTGAAATACCGAAAGCCGAATTCCGCCGCCTTTTCCGCGGTTTTTTTAAGGCGCAGTTTATAACATAAATAACAATGCTTTCCGCCTTCCGTATCGCTCTCACGCCCTGCTACCGCACGATAAAACTCATTCGGGCGGTATTCTTCCTCTATATACCCCACGCCTTTTTCGGCGCAAAACCGCTTTTGTTCCGCGGCGCGGGTAAGAAACTCCTTTTCGCAATCTATGTTAGGGTTATAATAAAATACGGTAACGTTAAAAAACTCTTCCAGCCGTTCTATAACGGCGGTCGAACAAGGCGCGCAACAACTGTGAAGCAAAAGATTTGGTTTTGCCCCGCTGTTTTTGAGTGTCTCACACTCTTTTAACATTTCCGCGTCGTAGTTTATTTTGTTCATAACTTTGTTTTAACCGTTCCGCCGCCCGTTTTTTCTATAAGATAAGCGTTTCCGCCGCAGGAGATAACGTTGGTTAATTCCCCGTCAGTAAACTCCAACGCGCAGTCGTTTTCTATCCCGTAAGCCTTGGTTAAGTCGCTTTTTCCAAACGCTTCCAAAAAATCCTTTTCCCTTTCGTTAAAGTGCGGACAGCACGTTCCGTCCAGAACGCCGAGCCCCTTTTTAAGAACGTATCTGTCGCTTTTGCCGTTTATAATTTCGTAATCGGTGTACATATCCTTAAACCAGCAAATGGCGCCTGCCGATAAGCCGCAGATTATTTTGCCTTGTTCGTAAGCGCTTAGTATCAACTTTGTAAGTCCGACTTCTTCCCACTTTTTAAGCATAAAAACAGTGTCGCCGCCGCCCGCATATATAATGTCCGCCGCGGCAATCTTTTCCGCTATATGCTCCAAATTCATCTCGCCGTAAACGGTAAGTCCGACTTCCGCCTTTATATCGAATACGGAAGTATAAGTCTTTCTGAAAGTGTTAAAGTACGGCATTGAATCGTGCGAAGCCGTGCCGAAAAACATAGCGTTCGCTCTCTTTTCGCC
>JAEYEN010000128.1 GCA_023403375.1 Bacillota bacterium | reverse complement strand
ACGCGATAGACAGCGGATTTATTACCCGTAGCGACTTGCCGAAAGATTTGATAGACCTTTTGGGCGAAACGTCCAGCAAGCGTATAAATACGATGATTATGTCTATTTATAAGTATTCCGACGGGTTTGACCGTGTGGAAATGGAACCCGAAATCGCAGACGCAACGTTGAAACTCCGCGCTTTCCTGTTTGAACGGGTTTACACGGCGGACGCGCTTAAAAAAGAAGAAGAACGCGCAGACAGAATGATTAGCGCGATGTACGATTATTTTAAAAAGCATAAAGAAGACTTGCCAGAGTTTTATATCAAGCAGTTGCTGACTTACGACGAAGACACGGTGCTTTGCGATTATATCTCGGGAATGTCCGACAGATTCGCGACAAAAACGTTCAACGATATTTTCGTTCCGAGCGGATTTAAATTATAAAGGGAACTTATGACGGGATTCGATTCTAAATTTATATCCGAACTGAAAGCCAAAAACGATTTGGTGGACATAGCGGGTAAATACGTTCATTTAGAACAGCGCGGAAACAGTTTTTGGGGCAGGTGTCCTTTTCATCACGAAAAAACGCCGTCGTTCGCCATAAACGGGCCCGAGCAGTTTTATCATTGCTTCGGCTGTCATAAAAGCGGCGACGTGATAAGTTTTATTATGGAGTTGGAATCGCTGGATTTCAACGACGCGGTAAAATTTTTGGCGGAACGCGCCAAAATGCCCCTTCCCGAAGCGAAGTACGACAGCGAAAAGGTCAAAGAGCAAAAGTACAGAAAAGAGCGTGTTTTATCGCTTCTTAAAGACGCCGCAAGGTTTTACGTTTCTAACC
Source organism: Bacillota bacterium (assembly GCA_023403375.1). Taxonomy (GTDB): domain Bacteria; phylum Bacillota; class Clostridia; order Christensenellales; family Borkfalkiaceae; genus UBA1259. The sequence goes on along the minus strand of JAEYEN010000128.1, from coordinate 2,529 downwards.
TGAAAAAGGCGGGCAGCGAAAAACACATAGAGTATATTCTGCGCAGAAACATAAGCGGAGAATACGTTTCACGCTTCGGTATAGGCGCTTCTCTGGATTTTAACGGTTTGCCGCAATTTCTTCACGAAAAGGGATATACTTACGACGAGATGACCGATTCGGGCGCGGTGGGCGTTAAAAACGGCAGGTATTACGACGCGCTTGGCGGCAGACTGATAATTCCCGTAATAGACCAGTTCAACAACGTGGTGGCGTTTTGCGGCAGGGTTTTAGAGAGCCGTCCTAACGTCGGAAAATACGTCAACACAAAAGAGACGATAGTTTTTTCCAAGGGCAAAACCTTGTTTAACTTAAACAATTTAAAAGCGGTTAAAAACGACGTGGGGATAGACAGCGTTATAGTAGTGGAAGGGCATATGGACGTCATTTCGCTGGTACAGGGCGGTTTCCCCAACGTGGTGGCAAGTATGGGCACCGCGCTCACGAAAGACCAAGCAAGAATACTCAAACGTTATGCGGACAAGGTGTTTATCAGTTACGACGGGGACGCCGCCGGTCAGAAAGCGGCAATCCGCGGACTTGAAATTCTGCGCGACGAAGGGCTGGAAGTGAAAGTGGTTTCTTTGCCCGACGGAATGGACCCCGACGACGTGGTAAAAAAATTAGGGCACGACGGTTACCTTAATCTGCTTACCAACGCAATGCCGCTGATAGATTTTAAGTTGGATATACTTAAAAAGACTTACGACGTGAACACGGTAGACGGAAAGCGGAAGTTTGCGGCTAACGCCATGCGCGTTATAAAAGAAAGTCCGTCGCCCGCCGAACAGGAAGACCTTATGAAAACGGTGCGCGATTACACCGGCTTTACGATGGACGCGTTAAAGAGAGAACTTTACGTTGCGGAAGTAAAAAAAGAAGACTTTGCCGCCGACAACGAAACGGTTGAGCCTGCCGTCGCAAAAGACAGAATAAGCGTGGCGGCAAGATACGTTCTGGCAGGGCGGCTTTTTATGAAACCGTACGCGTCGCCGTCCGACTTGAACGATACGGAGTTCGATAACCCCGTTCACGCGCAGATAAAGGATTACATTTTATCTAAATCCGCACAAGGCGAAAATCCGAAGTTCAACAGTTTATACGAAGCGTTTGACGATAACGAAAAGATAAAGGAAGAACTTTCCGAAATTGCGGGACTGTTTAACGACGACAATAAAAGTTACGATTGCGCGCAGTATTACGAAGATTGCCTTAAAACGCTTAAACTTCGTTCGATAGATAAAAAGACCGAGCGGCTTAATAAAATGTTCAAAGAAGAAACTTCCGCCGAAAAGAGAAGAGAAATCGCGGCGGAGATAAGTAGTCTTTTAACCGAAAAAAACAGACTCACCAGATAAACGGATAAATTACCAAAAAAGCGGAGAACAAAAAATGGAAGAAGAATTGAAAAATTTAACCGAAGAAAACCCCGAACGCAAAGAACTGATAAACCAGACTATCGGCGACGTTATTTTAGAGTATAAAAACAAGGGCGTTATAACGACCGACGCGCTGTTCGACAAGTTTGAAAAATGTCAGGCTACCCCGCAGGAACTCGAAGAAATTTATAAAACTTTTGACGAAGCGGGTATTCAGATAGTCAACGAATACGAAAAAGACAAAGAATTTTACGACGAAATCCTGAAAGAAGTCAGCATGGACGACCCCGTGAAGATGTATCTTAAAGATATCGGTAAAGTTCCGCTTTTGCAACCCGAAGAAGAGACCGAACTCGCAAAAAGAATGATGGACGGCGACGAAAACGCCAAAAGGCTTTTGTCGGAAGCCAATTTAAGGCTTGTCGTATCAATCGCAAAAAGATATATGGGCAGGGGAATGCAATTTCTCGATTTGATTCAGGAAGGCAATCTCGGTCTGATGAAAGCGGTAGAAAAGTTCGACTATCAGAAAGGTTTTAAGTTTTCAACCTACGCCACGTGGTGGATAAGGCAGGCGATAACCCGCGCCATAGCGGACCAGGCGAGAACCATTCGTATTCCCGTTCACATGGTAGAAACTATAAACAAACAGATAAGAGTTTCGAGAAGACTTTTACAGGAACTCGGCAGAGAGCCCACGCCCGAAGAGATAGCGAAAGAAATGGGCGTTACGGAAGAGAGAGTGCGTGAAATTCAAAAAATCGCGCAGGACCCCGTATCTCTCGAAACGCCTATCGGCGAAGAAGAAGACAGCCACCTTTCCGACTTTATAGAAGACGAAGCGAGCGCGGCGCCTACCGACGCGGTGTCTTCCACAATGCTTAAAGAACAACTTATCGGCGTACTTGACACGCTTACGCCGAGAGAAGAAAAGGTTTTAAGACTTCGCTACGGTTTAGACGACGGCAGACCGAGAACGCTTGAAGAAGTGGGCAAGGAGTTCAACGTTACGCGTGAACGTATAAGACAGATAGAAGCAAAGGCGTTAAGAAAACTTCGCCACCCCAGCCGTTCTAAAAGACTTAAAGATTTTTTGGACTAATGACAAAGC
>JAEYEN010000051.1 GCA_023403375.1 Bacillota bacterium | reverse complement strand
CGGGAATATAGTATACAAGCGAAGTTTTTTGAGAAAACGAAATATTAAAACCCCCGCATTTTTAAGGCGGGGGTTGTTTTTTTATATTTTGTTTCGTGACGTTTTTTTCTAAAAGAAAGGCTTGTTTTCGGCTTTTTAATTATTTATTTATGTATCCTTTCGTTATAACGTATCGTCTTTGTTTATAGAGTTTTGGAGATTTTCTTCCTTTTCGTCTTTACTTTTTTGTTCAAAAACAAAGTTTTTGCCGTTTAAGATTTTTGGCAACAGTTTTGCGAACAAAATACAAAGCGCGCAGTTTACGGCGGCGTTTAACGCCTGCCACGGAAGTCTTGTTATAAGATACGCAAAATAAGTTTTTTTGCCCAGACCGTACATAAGATAAAGCGCGAAAGTGTTTATACCCGCCGTGCAGATAAACAGCGTAAGAACAGAAGAGATAATCGCTTTTAAGTAAACGTTTCCGCCAAAGTATTCAAAGATGATACCGGGTATAAAGCCCATAAGCCCGCTCGCCACGCCGATAAGCGGATTATACACGCCCGCAGGAAAAAGAAGGCCACCTATAAGGTCGCCTATAAATCCCACGGCGAATCCTGCTTTCGCACCCAGAAGATAGCCTGCAACAAAGCAGACGACGGGGGTAAACGATATGGCTATGTAGGAAACGGGGTAGTAAGTCAACACGTTTACCGCTGCGGAAAGGGCGGTAAGCACAGAAACGTATACGATTTTTTGCGTGTGGTTAAGTCTGTTTACGGAGCGCGGTTTTTTAAAGCGGCAAAACAATATTATTGCCGCGATTACCGCAAAAAGTATTAAATAGTAATACCAATTTTGTACGAAATTTGAAAAAATCGTTTTGAAGTCGAAGGCGGACGGCTTATCCGAAGCGCCTGCAAGAAGTAAAAAGTTCATAAAAAAATCTCCCGAAAAAATTTTAGAGAGACCGATAAGATAATATGCGCTTTTTTGCGCGATAAAATGATAGCGGACGCGCAAAGACACCGCAGGAAAACCTTTCGTTTGCGAACGACATCCCATTTCGCAACACTTTACGCGTCTTTGCTACTCTATTTATGTTTTTATAATATCATCATCAAAAAAATTCGTCAAGCGTTTATGCGGCATAAAAATTTTAAATAGACCTATACTACGTTATATGGCAGTTACCTTTATAAGAACGCTTATTATTTTTATAACTCTCGTTATAGTTATGCGGTTGATGGGAAAGCGGCAGATAGGCGAAATGCAGCCTTTTGAACTTGTTATAACGCTTATTATCGCCGACCTTGCCTGTGTGCCTATGGCGGACGTTTCCATACCGCTCATTTACGGTATAGTGGCTATTTTCGCGCTGTTCGTTCTGCACCAGATTTTCTCGCTGATAGAACAGGGCGGCGATTTTACCAAACTTATTCTGTCCGGAAAGCCGAGTATAGTTATAGATAAGCGCGGCGTGAATATGAAAGAGTTAAAAAAGAACAATATGGGCGTGGACGACCTTATTGAATCCATGCGCGCGCAAGGGTACTTTGCGCTTGACGACCTTGATTATGCGATATTCGAGTCTAACGGCAAACTTTCCGCGCTTAAAAAGGAAAACAGCGAAGGCAAAAGGGGACTTAGCCTGCTTATTATAAACGACGGCAAACCCGTTACCAAAAATCTCGCCTTTTTTAATTCGGATATGAAAGGGCTGGAACAGTTTATGAAAGATAACGAAAGCACTATTAAAAATACCGAAGTGCTTACGGTAGACGAAAACGGAAGAGCCTATTTAAAGTGCAAAAACAAAGAATATAAAATTTTAACTTTTCCCACAGGAGAAATAAAAAATGGTTAGGTCTATAATAACTATGTTGCTTGTTTCGGCAATATTGCTTGCGGGCGCGCTGTACGAATCCGATTTTATTGCAAGGCAGTTTTCGGAATTCGACGTTGCGCTTGAAGAACTTTATTATAAAGTGGACGAAGAAACGGCAAATAAAGAAGACGTTTACGCCGTGCAAAAAAATTGGGTAAACAAGAAAAAATATCTGCATATTTTTATTCCGCACAACGAGATAAAAGAAATCGACCTATGGCTTTCGGAAGCGGTAACGCTCGTCCGCGACAAGGAATGGGCGGACGCCATATCGAAGATAGAAGTTTTAAGAGAGTTGTCGGAGCAAATTCCTAAAACTTTCAAAGTCAGCATAGAAAACATTTTGTAGTAAAAAAGTTAAAAGAAAAAGCCTTTTCCGATGAATGGAAAAGGCTTTTAATATTTCCGATTGCTTTTTTATACTTATTTTCCCGTAAGAAAATTTATACGTTTTTATAAAGCGTTCTGGCAAAAATTATTTGCATTCTTCCGCTTTGCCTGCGCAACCCAAAACGTCGATAAGTTTGTGCTTAACGAGTTCTTTGATGTTTGCTCTTGCGGGTTTAAGATATTCTCTGGGGTCGAACTTATCGGGATGTTCGGTGAAGAACTTTCTGATAGTTCCGGTCATTGCCAAGCGTAAGTCGGAGTCGATGTTGATTTTGCAAACGGAAAGTTTTGCCGCTTCTCTCAATTGTTCTTCGGGAACGCCGATAGCGTTGGGCATTTTGCCGCCGTTTTCGTTTACCATTTTAACGTATTCCTGCGGAACGGAAGAAGAACCGTGGAGTACTATGGGGAATCCGGGAAGTTTTTTGGAAACTTCTTCCAGAATGTCGAAACGGAGTGCGGGGGGAACCAAAATTCCGTCTTTATTAAGCGTGCACTGTTCGGGTTTGAATTTGTATGCGCCGTGCGAAGTGCCGATTGCGATTGCAAGAGAGTCAACGCCCGTTCTGTTAACGAACTCTATAACCTGTTCGGGGTTAGTATAAGATTCTGCGCCGTGTTCGACTTTAACGTCGTCTTCGATTCCGGCAAGAGTGCCGAGTTCGCCTTCTACGGTAACGTAGGGAACGTGGTTGTGCGCATATTCAACGACTTTTTTGGTAACCGCGATATTTTCTTCAAAGGGAAGAGAAGAGCCGTCTATCATAACGGAAGTAAATCCGCCGTCGATACAAGCCTTGCAGGTTTCAAAGTCGGGACCGTGGTCTAAGTGTAAAACTATCGGAATATCGGGACATTCGATAACCGCCGCTTCTACAAGTTTAACAAGGTAAGTGTGGTTAGCATACGCTCTCGCACCCTTGGATACCTGTAAAATTACGGGGGAGTTGGTTTCTTTGCACGCTTCGGTAATGCCCTGAACGATTTCCATATTGTTTACGTTGAAAGCGCCGATTGCATAACCGTTTTTGTAAGCCTGCTCGAACATTTTTTTAGAGTTTACTAATGCCATTTTGTTTTTCCTCCAACAAAGAGATGAATTAAAAGATATTTATTTTCTTTTTCGGTTATATTATATCATATTTTCAAAATTTGGCAATTATTTTTTAAATCTAATGTGAAATACTTTATAAAAAACCGAGCAAAGTGTATAATAAACTTAAAAATTGAAGGAGTTTTTATTATGACAGACGAAAGAATTGTTAAACTTGCGAAAATTTTAGTAAATTATTCCTGTGACCTTAAAAAGGGCGAAAAAGTTCTTATAGAAGCGAAAGGCATAGATTATATGCTTGTAAACGCCATCGTGAAAGAAGTTTTTGCGGTCGGCGCATATCCTTTTGTGGAAATTTACGATAACAGAGTAACGCGCGAACTTCTTATGGGCGAAACAAAAGAGTTAGCGGTTCTCCGCGCCAGATACGACGGACTAAGAATGAGCGAGATGGACGCGTACATCGGAATACGCGGCGGCGAAAACTGCAACGAACTTTCCGACGTGCCCGAAGAAAATATGAATATAGAAAGCGAATACTATTCGCACCCCGTTCATCACGAATTGAGAGTGAAGAAAACCAAATGGGTTGTGCTTCGTTATCCTAATCAGGGAATGGCGCAACAGGCGGGTATGAGTACCGAAGCGTTTGAAAACTTTTATTTTAACGTATGCACGCTGGATTATTCTAAAATGGACAAGGCTATGGACGCGCTTAAAAAACGGCTTGACGCGGCGGATAAGGTGCATATCGTGGCGAAAGACACCGATATATCTTTTTCGATAAAAGGAATCGGCAGTAAAAAATGTTCGGGAGAGCGCAATATCCCCGACGGCGAAATTTACACCGCGCCCGTGAAAGACAGCGTTAACGGTACGATAACTTATAACGCGCCGTCGATAGAGCGCGGCGTTAAGTTTGAAAACGTTTCGCTGACTTTTAAGGACGGAAAGATTATAAAAGCGGACGGCAACTATCCCGAAAAACTGAAAGCCATATTCGACACGGACGAAGGGGCGAGATACGTGGGCGAGTTTTCGTTCGGCGTAAATCCTTATATAACTAAGCCTATGGGCGATATTTTGTTTGACGAAAAAATATCGGGTTCTATACATTTCACGCCCGGTTGCTGTTACGACGATTGCTATAACGGCAACGTTTCCGCCGTACACTGGGATTTGGTGCAGATACAGACGGAAGAATACGGCGGCGGCGAAATTTATCTCGACGGCGAACTGATACGTAAAAACGGACGTTTTTTACCCGACGATTTGTTGCCGCTTAACCCCGAAAATTTAAAATAACGCAAAAAAACGATTGACTAACGCTGTTTTTGCCGTTATAATAAAATAGTTAAAAAAATATATATATTTTTGGAGGACATATATTATGTCAAAAGTAACAAAAGTTGCAATTAACGGTTTCGGCCGTATCGGACGTTTGGCTTTCAGACAGATGTTCGGCGCAGAAGGCTATGAAGTTGTTGCTATCAACGACCTTACCAGCCCCAAAATGCTCGCACACTTGCTTAAATACGATACCATGCAGGGTAACTATGCAAGAAATCACGAAGTTTCTTATAAAGACGCTGTTATGGCAGAAGACGGAAAGACCGTTGTCGTTCCCGGTTCTATCATCGTAGACGGCAAAGAAATCACCATTTATGCAAAAGCAAACGCTGCGGAACTTCCTTGGGGAGAACTCGACATCGACGTTGTTCTGGAATGCACGGGCTTCTATACTTCTAAGGCAAAAGCGCAGGCTCACATCACCGCAGGCGCAAAGAACGTCGTTATCTCCGCACCCGCAGGCAACGACCTTCCCACTATCGTTTACAACGTAAACCACAAGACTTTAACCAAGGACGACCACATCATCTCCGCTGCTTCCTGCACGACCAACTGTCTTGCTCCTATGGCTAAGGCGTTAAACGACAAATATCCCATTATGTCGGGTATTATGACCACCGTTCACGCTTACACCGGCGACCAGATGATTCTTGACGGACCCCAGAGAAAGGGCGACCTTCGTCGTTCCAGAGCGGGCGCTATGAACATCGTTCCTAACTCCACCGGCGCTGCTAAGGCTATCGGTCTTGTTATCCCCGAACTCAACGGCAAACTTATCGGTTCCGCTCAGCGTGTTCCTACCGCTACCGGTTCCACCACCATTTTGGTTGCGGTTGTTAAGGGCAAAGATATAACCAAAGAATCCATCAACGAACAGATGAAATCCGAAGCGACCGAATCTTTCGGTTACAACACCGACGAAATCGTTTCTTCTGACATCATCGGTATGAGATTCGGTTCGTTATTCGACGCTACCCAGACTATGGTATCCAAAATCGACGACGATACCTATCAGGTACAGGTAGTTTCCTGGTACGATAACGAAAACTCTTACACCAGCCAGATGGTAAGAACTATTAAATACTTCTCCGAAATCAAATAATTAAAGAGAACAACGTAATAGTAAAAAGAGAATTTAAAACCCGTCTTTTTCAGGCGGGTTTTTTATTTTTATTGACAATAAATAATATTTGTGCTATACATTAAATATAGTAATAAAATAAAGTTAAAAATAAAATAGTAATAAATAAAAATATAGTAATAAAAAAAATATAGTAATAAAATAAAATTAAAAGTCGGCAGATACAGAAAGGTTTGCCGATAAGGAGTTTTTTATGAAAAAGTTTTTACCGTTTGTGCTATTGTTGTGCCTTGTGGTTTCCGTTGCGGCTCTTTCCGCGTGCGGCGCGCCCGTAAACGTTAAAGGCAGAACCTTTCAGGTAAGTAAAATTACCACCCAGAATTTTTCCGAAGCGGAAGAAGAGAATATCAAGCAGTCTTTCCACGGAATGATTATGAAGTTCGATTATAAAGGAAGAGCGTGGTTTGTAAACGGCGACGTTGCAAGCGAAAAACATCAATACGTGCAGAGCGACGACCTTAGTAAGGTTTCCGTTACTATGGACGAAAACGACGTTATGGATTTTGTAGTGGACGGCAATATTCTGAAATATAAAACGAGCGAAACCGTAAACGGCGTGGTAAAATCTTATACGTTATACTTTGTGCTTGTTCACGAAGCAAACTGATAACGGCAGACATTTATTCCGAATTAAATTATAAGGTCTTATATTCAGAATAAAGAGTTATATAAGGGTAAGGATTTATATTCAGAATAAAGACTTATTTTCAGACAAAAACAAGGGCAGGTTGAACCTGCCCTTTTTTCTATGGTAAATTGAGAATTTAACCGGTAACGTTTGTGTTTGTGCCAAGACAGCAGGTACCCGTTGTGGTTAAAAGCGCTAAAAGTAAGAATAATTGCGTGGAATTTATCGTGTTGTTACTTGTAAGTAAAAGAAGCAATGCAACCAGAACTATGTTGTTAGAATTCATATTTGACCTCCCTTTACGTCAAAATCCGCTATTATTTATTATTATGCGCCAAAGCAAGTTATAATTCTTTCTTTTTCTTAAAGTATAATATATGTACAATCATTATATGAATTAAGGAGTAAAAAAATGAAAGAACTTTTGCTTGACAGAAAAATTCAGGGTATGGTTAAAGATTACGTTCCGAACGGCGAGATTTTAGACGATTTGGTCTGTTTTTTTTCTATATTTTCCGATTACACAAGGCTGAGAATGATTTCCGCGCTGGCTATTTCGGAAATGTGCGTTACGGATATGGCGGACGTTTTAGGTCTTAACCAGACCACGGTATCGCACCAACTAAGACTTTTGAAAAATCTTAACGCCGTAAAAACAAAACGACAGGGCAAAGTGGTGTTTTATTCGTTAAGGAACGAGATATTGAACGAAGTGCTGCTGAAAGGCGTGGAATTTTTGGGCTACTGAAATTTCTGCCGACATTTTGCCGACGTTTTGTCAACTTATCGTCCGCTTGTTGCTTACGTAATATAAATGCCTTTCGCGTCCGTTAAAAATTTATTTACAAAGACTTACAACGCTTAAATAAGGAGTAAAATAAAAATTATCAAACGCGTCCTTTTTCGGGGACGCGTTTTTTTGTTGATAATATCGGCAAAATAATGTATAATAATTTTATGGGTCAAATAGAAGAGAAACTTAAACTTTTACCTTCTAATCCGGGCGTTTACGTTATGCTTTCCGCCGACGGACAGGTTATCTACGTCGGAAAAGCAAAAAACCTTAAAAACAGGGTGCGGCAATATTTTTTCAACAGCGTAAAAACCGAAAAGACCATGGCGCTTGTAAAAAATATTGCGGACTTTTACTATATAATCGCGCCAAGCGAGATTGACGCGCTTTCGTTAGAAAACAACCTTATTAAAAAGTACAAGCCGAGATATAACATATTACTTAAAGACGATAAAACCTATCCTTATTTAAGGGTGGACGTTAAAAGCGATTTTCCCACTTTTACGATAACCCGAAAGATAAAAAAGGACGGGGCAAAATATTTCGGTCCGTTTATGGGCGGCGTTTCCGCAACCGAAATTTTAGAAACTTTACAGACGGCGTTTGGCATAAGACCGTGCGGAAAGCCTGTCTCGGGTGCAAAAAAGGTAAAACCTTGTCTTAATTATCATATAGATAAGTGCAGCGCGCCGTGCGCGGGATATATCAGCAAAGAAGATTATTTTAAGCGCGTGAAAGCGGCAATCGAATTTTTATCGGGCGAATCGCAGGAAGCGGAAAGGACGATAAAATCAAAAATGGCGGCGGCTTCCGAAAAAGAAGATTTTGAACTTGCGCTTAAATACCGCAACATTTTAACGGGTTTGGAAAAAATCAGGCTTAAACGTATTACTTCGCTTAACAGATTTTTAAGCGCGGACGTGGTTGCCTGTCGTTCCAACGGCATTTTCACCGCGGTAAACCTTTTGGTGGTGCGCGGCGGCAGAATGCTTGGCGGAAAGAATTATTCCTTTGAATGTGTGGGCGAAAACGACGGCGAAAGGCTTTCGGAATTTTTAAGCAGATACTATTCCGCGGAAAAAGATTTCCCCGAAGAGATTATAACCGAAACGGAGATGGCGGACGGGCAGACGCTTATCGATTATATAAACTTAAAATCGGAAAAAAAGTCGCAACTCATTTGTCCTAAATCGGGCGTGAGAAAGCAACTTGCGGATATGGCGGCGGCAAACGCTACCGAGCATCTGGAAGTCGCCGTAGACAGAATAAAGCATAAAGACGATATGACTGTTACGGCGTGCAAACGACTTAAAGAGATACTTAACCTTAAACGCTATCCCAAAAGAATGGAATGTTACGACATTTCAAACATCAGCGGCGTGGATAAAGTGGGCAGTATGGTGGTTTTTTACGACGGAGAGCCTGCGCGCGACTATTACAGACGGTTCAAAATCAAGACGGTAGAAGGCGCGAACGACTTTAAGAGTTTGCAGGAAGTCTTGTCGAGAAGACTTGAACGTATGGCTACCGACCCCGATAAATTCCCGAAGCCCGACCTTATAATAATAGACGGCGGCAAAGGGCAGTTATCGTCGGTGAAAGAGATTTTTGAAGAAAAAGGGATAACCGATATAGACCTTATATCTCTGGCAAAAAGAGAAGAAGAGATTTTTACCGTTTATAACAACACCCCCGTAGTGCTTGATAAACGCGATTATTGTCTTAAACTTTTGCAGCGGATAAGGGACGAAGCGCACAGATTTGCGATTACCTATTTCAGAAGTTTGCACTCCAAAAGAGAATTGTCTTCCGTTCTGGACGGGGTAAACGGGCTTGGTAAAGTGCGAAAACGCGCGTTGCTTGAAAAATTCAAAGATTTAGGCGGTATTGTTTCCGCAACCAAAGAACAGTTGAAAGAAACGGAAGGTATAGGCGACGACATCGCCGAACAGATTATAATTACTTTAACCAAAGAGGGACTTAGATGAAGTACGAGTTATTTGTGTCCGATTTTGACGGAACGTTGGGCAACGCACCCGACGAAATAAACCCCGAAACGCTTGCCGCAGTTAAAAAATATGTTGAAAAAGGCGGAAAATTCGTTATATGCACGGGCAGAATGTATTCTTCCATTAAAAAGATATGCTTAAAGTACGGGCTTGGCGGAACAGTGGTGTCGTTTCAGGGCGCAATGATTAACAATTTGTCGGACGGGAAAACTATTTTAGAGGGCGGCATAGATTACGTTCTTGCCGAAAAGGTCGCCGCCGAACTGCTTAAAGAAAAGGTGCCGACCGTGGTGGATATAGACGACGTTATTTATTGCGAAGAATATACGCCGTACACCGATTATCATAAAGGCTTGTGCAATATTCAATTAGTACCCAGCATTCTTAAAATGGTGGAGCAATTCAAAAAACCCGTACATAAAATCGTTTCCGTGGGCAATCCCGAACGGATAAAAGAACTGACCGAAAAATATTCCGCGATTTATAAAAATCAACTTATATTCAATTCGGGCGGTGACGTTATTTTAGAAGTCATAAATCCGGAGTTCAGCAAGGGTAAAGCGATTAGATATTTATCTAAATACTTTTCTATCCCTTACGATAAAATCATTGCGGTCGGGGATTCCACAAACGATATAGAGATGATAAACGGACCGTGGCGCGGGGTTGCCGTGGGCGACGCAAAGGAAGAACTTAAAAAATATGCCGACGAGATAACGGTGCCTTACAGCGAAAAGCCCGTTAAAGCGTTGCTTGAAAAATACTGTTTATAACAACTGTTTATAAAACGGCGAGGACTTTATCGCAAGAACCCGAAAGATAAAAGATTTGCTTAAAAAAACTATTTAAAAAATCTTACTACCGTTTATAAAGTCTTACCATTGTTTATAAGGGCTTACGTAAACGACTTACATAGGTGTAACATGAAAAACGAAAACATAACGGAAAACACAACAAATATTTTACCGATGGTGGTATTAAGGGGGAAAGTGTTCTTTCCCGATACCGTCCTTAATTTCGACGTGGGCAGGTCTATGTCGATAAAGGCGGTAGAAGCGTCCACAGGTTATGACAACCTTTTGTTTATTGCCGCGCAAAAAAATACTTTAATAGACAATCCGTCTAAAAAAGACATCGCCGATACGGGCGTTATTGCGAGAATTCAAAGTATCGTAAGACTGCCTAACGGCAACATAAAATTAAGCGTTCAGGCAATTCAAAGAGCAAAAATCGTAAACTTTGAAAAAGAACGCGGATACTATCTTGTAGGAGTTTGCGAAGCGCCGTATATTCACGGTGAGGACGAAGCGGAAACCGAAGCGTATTTCCGCGTGGCGATTCAGGCGTTTTACGAATTCTCGTTATTTGACAGCAGGGTAACCAAAGAACTTGCCGCAACGATTGCCGCTATACCCGACCCCGACGAATTTATAGACAACGCAATGTCCGTTGTGAATTTTAAGATTACCGACGCGCTCGATATTTTAAGCGAAGATTATACGATAACAAGGTTAAAAGAGTTCTGCAAACTTTTTTCGAGAGAACTTGAAATTTCAAAAATAGAAAAGAAAATCACGGGAAAGGTAAGGAGCAATATAGACAAAAGTCAGAAAGAGTTTTATCTGAGAGAGCAACTCAGGGCGATACACGAAGAATTAGGCGACGACGCGGACGAAGAAGACGAACTTACGGAAAAGATAAAAGCCAAAAACCTGCCCGCGGAGATTGAAGAAAAGGCACTTAAAGAAGTGGCGCGGCTTGATAAAATCAATCCGTCATCGCCCGATTATTCCATAATTCTGAATTATCTCGACTGGCTTCTTGCGCTTCCGTTTAACGAGCACACGGAAGATACGGAAGACCTTAAAAAGGCGAAAGCCGTGCTTGACGCCGACCATTTCGGTCTGGAAAAGGTTAAAGAGAGAATAGTGGAATATCTTGCGGTATTAAAACTTACCAAAACGGTCAAGGGACCCATTCTTTGCTTTGTGGGGCCGCCCGGGGTGGGTAAAACTTCGGTTGCGACGTCTATCGCGCGTGCGCTTAACAGAAAGTTTGTGAGAATGAGTCTTGGCGGCGTTAAAGACGAAGCGGAGATAAGGGGGCACAGAAGAACTTACGTGGGCGCAATGCCGGGGCGCATTATTTACGGACTGAAAAACGCGGGCGTAAACAATCCCGTTTTTTTGCTCGACGAGATAGACAAAATGTCTTCGGATATTCACGGAGACCCCGCCAGCGCATTGTTAGAAGTACTTGACCCCGAACAAAACACCACCTTCCGCGACAGGTATATGGAGATACCGTACGACCTTTCAAAGGTTATATTCATAACTACGGCAAACACTCTCGATACCATTCCGTATCCGCTGTTAGACCGTATGGAAATTATAGAACTGAACGGATACACGGACGAAGAGAAACTTGAAATCGCAAAGCGTTACCTTATTCCCAAACAGATAAAACAAAACGGACTTAAAGAGGACGACGCGGAGATAACCGACGACGCTATAAAAGAAATTATCAAAAATTACACAATGGAAGCGGGCGTGAGAAACTTGGAGCGTGAAATAGGCAGCGTTTTAAGAAAGGTCGCAACCAAAGTAGCCACGCACAAAAAACTTAAAAAACAGGTCGTTGGCAAAAAAGACGTGGAGAAGTTTCTGGGCGTCAAACGTCATCTGCGCGACGCTGTGCTGGAAGGCGACGAAGTGGGCGCGGCAACAGGGCTTGCGTGGACAAGCGTCGGCGGAACGACGCTTACGATAGAAGTCAGTTTAATGCACGGAAAAGGCGAAATCATTCTGACGGGTAAACTTGGCGACGTGATGAAAGAAAGCGCGCGGGCAAGTATAAGTTATATCCGCGCAAACGCGAAAAAATACGGCATTGACGAAACGCTTTTCGAGAAGAAAGACATTCATATCCACGTGCCGGAAGGCGCCACGCCGAAAGACGGACCCAGCGCAGGGATAACCATGGCTACCGCACTGTTATCGGCGTTTACGGGGAAAAGCGTCAAGAGTTCCGTCGCGATGACGGGCGAGATAACTTTAAGGGGTAAAGTTCTGCCTATCGGCGGACTTAAAGAAAAGGCGCTTGCCGCTTACAGAAACGGTATTAAAACGGTCATTATACCCGCGGGCAACAAAAACGATTTAAGCGAGATACCCGAGAATATCAAAAAGGAAATGAAGTTTATCACGGCGGAAGACGTGGAAAAAGTCTTTAAGACCGCAATAAATTTTTAGATTTACTATGATTATTAAAGAAGCAAAATTTATAACGAGCGTGGCGAGCAGCGACAAGTTCTTAAAAACGGAAAAGCCGCTTATTGCCGTGGCAGGCAAGTCCAACGTCGGCAAAAGCACGCTTATAAACACGCTGGCGAACAGAAAAAAACTTGCTAAAACTTCGGTAACTCCGGGGCGAACAAGACTTATTAACTACTTCGATTTCGGCGAATTCGTGCTGGTGGATTTGCCGGGGTACGGGTTCGCAAAAGTGAGTAAGGAAGAAAAAGCCAAGTGGGCAAGGCTTATGGAAGATTTTCTGGCAAAGGAGAAAATCGCGCTGTTGATTTCTTTGGTGGACATCAGACACGACCCCACGGCGGACGACGTTATGATGATAAATTACCTTTATCATTATAGAATACCTTTTTCTCTCGTCGCGACAAAAGCCGATAAACTGCCGAAAACAAAAATCAAACCCGCGTTAGGCGCGATTGCGGCAAAATTAAAGGTGGGCGTAGACGACGTGCACGCAGTGTCCGACAAAGGCTACGGGAAAAACGACGTGCTTTCATTGATAGAAAAAGCAGTCCAAACCGCCGCCGAAACCAAAACGCAGACAATATAAAAGCCGCTTTAAATATCGAAGAAAACGAAAGCGCTCGGGAAAGCGAGTAAATTGAGTTCGCTATTGAGCCCGAAGAAAAACGTAACGAATTATAAAATTTAAATTTGTAAAAATCCGATTTAATCGCGAGAAAAAACCGCTCCGGTACGAGAGCGGTTTTTTATTTTGTTCGGTTTAATTTTTTATTTTAACTTTTTGCCGTAGAGAAAGTTTCTCATTTTAGGAAGTGCGGTTTCCGCCGAGCCTAACGGCTTTAAGGCATTTCTATAATCGTGTTTTAAGCAGAATCCGTTAAGGTCGTCGGACAGGGAATTGACGTGCGCCGCCTGAATTTTAGAAAGTAAAGAAACGTAGTCGTTTTTATCGCCGTAAGCGTAGTTTCCGTATTTTAACAAAAGCGCGTAGTGTTTAAGACAAAACCCTTTCGCTTTAAGAAGAATTTTGTAAAAATCGTTTTCTTTATAATACATTTGCGCCACGGTTTTATAATATTTTTCCATACTTTCGTCAACCAAATCGCAGATAATGCAAGTGCTTTGACTTTTAAGCAGTTCTTCCGCTTGCTTTTTGGCTTCGCCGTAATTTTTGGGCGGCGTCATATTCTTTTTAAGTCGGTCTACCCGAGTCGAAATCTGCAACGCAACCGAAAGTTTGTTCTGGCGGTTAATCAGCATATCGAAGTGCTTGTCGCAAAAACCCGATTTGTTGACTTTCAGTCTGGTGTCGTCTTCCATAACGGCGTCGTTTAAAAATTCGTGCAAAAACTGTTCCGTTACAACGCTTTCTATCTCGCATAGCGGACAGTCGCACTCGGTCTGAAATTTTTCTTTTATAAGTCCTGTATCTATATGGTAATTCATAAAATAAGTTTAACAGACAAACGGGATAAATTCAAGCGTTATCGTAAAATTTGAAAGTTTTTATTGCATTACCCGTCGGCAGATGTTATAATGCAGTTGTTGTAATTTTGAAAGAATAATTTATCGGGCAGAAACGTTTTTAAGTCGAAAAGTTTTGTCGGCATGGAGAATACTGCCGCCTGAAACGATAAATTAAGCGATAAGGAGTTTTATGAGAACGGAAGTTATAGATTTATACGAATATTTCGGACTTACCCGTCCGGAGTTTGCAAGGGGTTATCTCACTTTATATATTCAGAACCCTTCCGACGAATATAAGAACAGAATTCGCCCCGCAATGCTTGTTATCCCAGGCGGCGGTTATTGTATGACTTCCGACAGAGAAAGGGAACCTATCGCGCTTGCGTTTATGGCAAAAGGGTATAACGCTTTCACGCTAGATTATTCCGTTGCGCCGACAAGGTTTCCGTCGCAATTGACGGAGGCTGTTCTGGCGGCGGCATATATCAAGAAAAATGCCGAAAAACTCGGTATAGACAATCGCCTTGCCGCAATAGGCTTTTCCGCAGGGAGCCACCTTCTCGGCACGCTTTTAACAATGTATAATTCCGAATACGTTGAAACTGCGGCAAAAAATCTCGGCGGCGAAAGACCGATAGACGCAGCCGTTTTCAGTTATCCTGTGGTAAGCGCGGTTGACCATCCGCACGCAGACAGTTTTCTGAACCTTTTTGGTGGAGATAAATCGCTTTACGACGAAGTATCTGTCGAAAAACACATAGGCACAACATTTCCGCCCTCTTTTATTTGGGTAACGGCGGACGACGCTTGCGTTCCCTCCGAAAACAGCCTTAATCTCGCGCTTCAATTAAAAAAACATTCCGTGCCTTTTGAAATGCATGTGTTTGAAAGCGGCGTACACGGACTTTCGTTATGTACAAAACAGACTTACGATAACGTGGACGAAAGATTTCTTTCGCCCGACGCAGAAATATGGTTCGACCTTGCAATAAAATTTCTTACCCGCCACGGATTTGAAATAAAAATGCGTTAATGCAAAAATTAAAAAAATAAGAGCATAAAAACGTTGATATTTTTTTTAAGTTGTGCTAATATGTTATAGTAAAATTTGAAATTGCCTTGTAATTTAATATTTTTGTGCTACTGTGGCTTAGGCGGACCAGCTGATTCGTCTCAGCGTGTAAATAAAACGCGGTAGTAAAATATACAACTTAATAAAAAATGCTACTGTGGCTTAGGCGGACCAGCTGATTCGTCTCAGCGTGTAAATAAAACACGGTAGTAAAATATACAACTTAATATCTTTATGCTACTGTGGCTCAGTCGGTAGAGCAGCTGATTCGTAATCAGCAGGTCGGCGGTTCAAGTCCGCCCAGTAGCTCCAACATCACTCGTTAAACAACGGGTGATTTTTTTAATACCGCTTATAATATCCCGATTAAAATATTCCGAGATAAAAGCCCGAACAATTAAGTTCGGGCTTTTCACTTAAAAATAAAAAATAACAAAAAATATTGAAAAAAAACAAAAATTCAAAAAAGTCGTCATAAAACGCTTGAAAAGGTCTTTAAGGAATGATTTTGTAAAAGAAAAAACGCAAAATCAAGGAGAAAAATATGATTTTTTATTTTAATGCCTCGGGAACTTTGAAAAGCGCGATTATAGAAGAAGTTCACCGCGGCTCCAACAAAGCGAACGTGGTATACTTTTTATGCCCCACTGCGGCAAGCAACATAGTTTCCGCCGCATTCAGACTGCCCGACGGCACCGCTACCGAAAAGCACCCGATGAACCTGATAAGCGGAGAAGGGCTTGACGGCGTTTACGACGAAAACAATAACAAATACTTTGCCTGGAATTATGAAATTCCGTCCGTCGTTACTTCTAAAAGCGGCAGGGTAGAAGCGCAGTTTTTTATAGCCTGCGGCACACAGGGCGAAATAACCGCAACAGATTGCGTTTCTTTCACGGTAGAAAAAGGGGTTGAAACCGCCGCTGCGGAAGAATCGGACAGCATAGGCGAACTAGTCGCAAAAATGGTTAAAACCAATCAGGACGTGGAAGATTTGTCTGACGCGGTAGAACTCAAACTTTCCAAAAAAACCGCAAATGGAAACGTGGAATATTTATACGGTTATAACAAAAACGGACAGAACGACCGTGCGCTGGCGGGGGCAACGCCCTCTGCGGACTGCGTTCCGACGTATAACCACGCCGCTTGTATTCCTACTTCCACCCCTACGGAAGAAACGGACGCAACCAACAAAAAATACGTTGACGAAAACTTTGTTTCGGCAATAGATTTCGTGCTGGACGACCAGACTTACGAACTTACCCTTAAAGCATACGACAAAACAGGCGCGGTAATGGCGACTAAAACGGTAGATTTTCCGTTGGAAAGCGTGGTAGTCGGCGGAAGTTACGACGCTGAAAACAAAAAAATAATATTAAACCTGGAAAATCAAAACACGGTTGATATCCCCGTTGCGGAAATAATAAGCGGACTGCTTTCCGTAAAAACGAACGACGGCACCAAAACGCAGGCGTACACTGTGTGCGGCAACGAACAATCGGTTATGACGGTTTCCGATTTGCCGCAGGGCGGCGCCATTGCAAAATATGGTGAAAACGGCGTTTTACGCTGCGGAACCCCGTCGGGCGATACCGATACGGTAAATAAAAAATACGTTGACGACAACTTTAAATTAACGCTTGTAACAAACACCGCCGCAACGTCCGTCGGCGTTGACGTTCAGCCTAACACGGAGTATTTTTACGGCACGCTTGCAGACCTTACGATAACGTTTTCGAACACCGCGTCCGTCGGCGACGCGGCGTACGTTACCTTCAAGAGCGGCGAAACCGCTACCAAATGCTTCGGATATTTTAACGAAGGAAATACCGTGTTTAACAGACGGCTTGCCCCGTCAGTTAACGTTACCGTGGAATTAAGCGCGGTTTACGACGGAACACACTGGCTTTGTTGTTGGAGAGAAGTATGAACTACCCCAGAAAATTTCTAAAAAGACATATCTCTATACTTTCAAACGACTGTACCGAAACAATAGAAAAAGTAGGGCTTTCGGCAACGCTTGAAAACGCCGACAGAAACCATCTTTCATACGTTAAATCGTGCGGAAACTCGGTGCAAGCCGCTTTTACGGGCTATAATTTGCTTAATGCGGACGATATTGCAAAAAACGGCACATCCACACTTACAAGGACTGAAAACGGTATAAGAGTAGGCTCTTCTTCCTCGGGTTCGTTTGTTTATTGCAGCCTTTACCTTTCTCTTATCGCAGGCAAAACGTACACTCTTTCCGCAAAAACAACCCTTTCCGAAAACTACCCCGAAGGCGTGGGTGGCAGAATGGTTATACGAATGTTGGACTCCTCGGATAAACAGTTAGGTTGTCCGAGTATAGAAAATATCGGCACGGGCGACCAGGCTATCACTTTTACCGTTAAAGCGGACACGACGAGATGTCAGATAATGTTCTACGTAAATAACGGCACGGCGGTGAGTAAAACCGACTACATAGACTACGACTTTATTTTGCTTGCGGAAGGCGAAACGGCAAAACCTTACGAGCCTTACGTTGGCGGAAAAGCAAGCCCGTCGGTCGATTATCCGCAACCCGTTCGCTGTGCAAACGACGACGGAATGACTTATAAATTTGTTACCGAAACCCAAACGAATACCGTAGAATTCCCCGCGTCTTTCTGGGTAAACGCAGACACGAAAAAATGGATTTACGACGACACAAGCGCCGAAAATCCGCTTGCCGTGTACCCCAGATTCGCAAAAATAGGCGAAGTGTGCGACGAATACGTTATGGAAGCCAAAAACAAGCACGCCACCTATACGCAACGAATAGGCGTTATAGAAAGTTATAACGGCGAAGAAATCACGGGCGACTATATCTCGACGACGGGTTCGCTCTCCGTCGGCGCAAAAGTTTATTACGTGTTGCCCGAACCCATCGTTTACGACGTTTCCGAACTTTACGCTTCACGCTTACTCTGGTTTGTGTTCCTGCCGCAAGGCGACGTGGAGTTTTGCGTTACGTCAAAAGTGCCGCTTTCTTACCACAAGTTGAAATATAAACGCATTGCATAAAATTCTTTCGCGTTTTTTAAGAATTGCCGTAAAAACACAAAAAAGGTTCAGTAAAATTTCAGAAAAAATAAAGAAAAACAAAAAAACAAACCGTTAAAAACTGCAAAAAACAGCGGTTTTTACTTGAAAAACAAGCCGAAAACCGAAAAAATAAAAATTTTTTCAAAAAGACTTGACATATTTTGCGCGTGTAGTATAATAATATTAGATTATAATACGAAAATCTATTCCTATTCTTTCGCGACCGACACAGGGGATTGTAATTTAAAAAATGATTTCGGGTGAATCCGAAAAAAGGAGAGAAAAATATGACAAAGAGGAAAATCGGTCTTCTCGGCTTGTCCGTGCTGCTGGTTCTTTTTATCGCTTTGGGTGTAGCAATGATTTTACCCAGAACGAATAAAGTTCACGCTGCGGGCGATGACATCTCGGTTGCCGACGACTTCGTAAACTCTACCGAACACGGTTGGTACGAAACCAATAACGTTGTCGGAAGAAACACCGAACACGGTTTAGTTCCCGGTCCTAGTTGGGGGGCTTATACCATGGGCGGAGACGGATACGTAACTTACAAAGTATCCGCAGACGAAGGTTATGCGTTTACAGGTCTTACCGCAACCGCAGAAGTCAAATCCGGACACGAAGGCGGCTACTTCTATTACCAGACTGCTCCGTCCGGACAGAAGGACTACATTTGGAGTGTTTCCAAAGACACGCTTGTTACGTGGGGTGTTACGGAACAAGGCGGCATAGTTGCCGCGGACGACGCAAGCGCGGTTACTACGAAATCGGCTTACGGTTTAGGAAAAAGCGGACAGGAAATCGGCGCAAACTTCTTGATTCAAATCAGTTACGACAACCAGAACTGGAACACCGTTTACGATTTGAATAAAGACGGAAAGGGCGTTGCTTATGCTGCTAAGGAGGTTTATAACCTGACGGCAAGCGACATACCCGTTCCCGCGTTCTATCTTAAAAACGCTACGGAAATCTATATAAGATTCTTTATCGAATGTAACGACAATACCGAAATGCCTTTGGGCAGATGTATTGAAACCGGTACCGCACTCGGAATGCTTCCGCAGTTGCACAATCTTAGTTTCTCGTTGACTCAGTCGGCAAAACAGTCCGGCGACCTTTACGTTTACGATAACTACGACGTAGTAAGTACCGATAATAATTATTATGCGATAGACAATATGGTTACCGGCGGCAAGGGTCATGCAAGTTTCGGCTTGGTTCCCAGTTCTTCGGGTTGGGGCGGCAGCGTAACGCTTCCCACCAGCGCTTCCGTAACTTATAAAGTTTCTTCCGAAGCGGGTTATCTCAACGCGGTTAACTTTAAGTCTTACGTAACTTATGCGCATAATAACGACGGTACCGCTTGGGGTTCCGCAGACGTTAAATTGCAGTATAGTTTCGATAACGTAACTTATACCGACCTTTACAACATAAAAAGCGATTCGGAAATTAAGGATACCTGGATGGACGGCGTTACTTATATGACTAACGGTAAAGGCAGCAACTGTAACGTTAACGGCACGTTTTATATGTCGGCAAACAGTGAACTCAATCCTACTTTCGTGAATATATATAAATGGTATGGTTCTTCTTCGGACGCAAGATTCTATATCAGCGCGTCTATCGACGAAGCGACTCTTGCTCAGGCAGAAACCGTATATTTAAGAATTACCTGTCTTAACGGAACGTACGGCGCGGCTCGTTCGCTCGACCAGATTCCTACCAGAATTCACGAAGTAGAAATCTCCGCAAGCGAAAAAGCAGTCGGCGAAAAGACTTACGTTGCGGACGACTTCCGTAAAGGTCCCGCTTCTACCATTACCGCGTATACAAGACACGGTCTGGCATACGATAGCGGCAGCGGCAACAACAGAGGTTTTGTTCCCTCCGCAACCTGGGGCGGTTCTATCGACCTTTCTACCGAAAACTATCTTACTTATCAGATTTCCGCAGGCAATGCGAAACTCTTCGATTCGTTAAACCTTAAAATTTACGGCAGATTCTTCAACGGTAACACCACGCTTATTCACGCCAAAACAAACATATTTATAATGGCTTCTTTGGACGGAACCAACTGGAAGGAACTTTACAATTACAGAGATAAATACGGAATGGGCGGAGATTCTTCCGACAGATATTTCGAGTTTGACCTTTCTGAATTCGTAAGGGGATACGGCGCTGTTAACATTCAGATTAAGGGCGTTAACCCGACTAAGGAAGACGGTTCTCTTATCAATGTTGGCTGGCAGAACTTCCCGTACTATTTCGCAACCGTAGACGTTACGGGTACCGAAAGAGCGGCAGGCACTACCACGACTGTAACAAATTCGTTTGGTAACGGCAAACTTACCGACCTTACTTCTTACGGAGTAGCGGAAAGTTCTAACGTATACGACGCGGCTAACACCACTCACGGACTTATTCCTTCTACGACCTGGGGCGCAAGCGTTCCTGTCGCAAACGGATACATTATATATAAATTAGACGCGGCAAGCGGAAACGTATTCAACAGTTTGCGCGCTAAGATAGATTACAGATTGTTAGACGGCGGCGATATGGTTGTTTCCTATTCGCAGGATAACAGTTCTTATACCGAACTTTACAGAGCGTCTAACCGTATTGACCCGTACAACAACAATATGGCAAGTCACGGAGAAATGTCGTCTATCGTTATAGACGCCAACTTTGACGAAATTAAAGGGTTAAGCAGCGTTTACGTTAAAATCGCGATTGATGTTCCTTCCGCAACGGTTACGTTGCAAGCCATTCAGGCTCGTCTTTACAGCGTAATGCTCGTTGGCTATAATGAAGCGGCAGACTCTATCGTAAGTGCGGACTTAGTTCTTAAATCCGACCTTACTTTGAGATATTATGCGATTATCGGTTCTGCTACCGACGTTAAGATGCAGTTTACTATAACCAACAGTAAAGCGCAAGAACAGGTAAGCACCGTAGACGGCGTTGTTTCCGGTAAATATTACAGATTCGATTTCGCAGGTATTACTCCCCAGAGAATGGGCGACAACATTAAGGCAGAACTTTTAGTTAACGGCTCTGTTGTCGATACCAAAGCGGAATACAGCGTTCTTACTTACTGCAACAACCTGCTTGCTAAATCTTCTACTACCGACGCTACCAAAACGCTTATAGGCGACCTTTTGGATTACGGCGCGGCGGCTCAGGTTTACGCAGGATATAATACCGAAAACCTTGTAAACGCAAACGTTACCGTAAGGTCCGATTTCGTTGCTCCGACTGCTACCGACAGAGATAAAGGCACCAGCACGACGGAAGGCTTTGCGATAAACGCGATAGGTCTTACGTTCACCAGCATGAACAAGATTTATATCAAGTTCAACGCAGGCGAAAATTATAAAGTAACCGTAACGGCAGGCAGCGGCAACGAAGTTGACGTTACCGCAAACGTAGTAACCGAATACGACTATTACAAAGTTGCTACGGACGGAATAAGCGCATTGGACGGCGAAACCGTTTACACCTTCAAGTTGTATGACGGCGACACGGTTGTTCAGACCGCGACTTACAGTGTTAAATCGTTTGCTTATTCGTGGGCTAACTATACGACTGCTAACGAAACGCAGGCTAACGCGCAGGCTCTTGCCAAAGCGTTATGGAAATACAGCGTTACCGCGGCGTCGTACGTAGGTTGATTTGGGTGCTCGGAGGATATGACAATGAAAAAGAAATATTTGGGTATTGAATTTGAAGTAACCTATTTTGACGAATTAGACGTTATGCTCGGCAGCGGAGATTTCGACATAGACGATCCGTTGGATTTCAAGAGCAACGATAACGAAGATATCTATTAAAAACAGATAATTAAATTTGTCTGGCTGTACTGTTAATAAAAGCACAAAGTCTTTTGGTCGGGCAAAAACCTGTTTTTTAGATAAACCGCAGTAAACGGCAAAACGTTTACTCGCAAAAAAAACTAAAAACGGCTTTCTGTAAAGAAGGCCGTTTTTTTGTGCAAAAAATCTTCGTGGCAGATGAATGAAAATCTGGGGGGACAGATGAACAGAGTGAATAAAGATTTGAGTAGTATATGTCATATACGTGCAAAAAGCGGGCGGTTTATGCGGGCGGTTTATATTGACGTAAAAGATATAAGAATAAAAAATCTGCAAAACTTGTGATGAATAAAGATATGTGTGGTATGTGTGATAAACGTGTAAAAAGCAAGCGTTTGATATTGGCTTAAAAGATATAAGCATAAAAATTGTGTAAAATTTGTTATAAATAAAGATTTGCGTGTTATGCGTGATATACGTGCAAAAAGCAGGCGGTTTATATTGACTTAAAAGATATAAGAATAAATGTTGTGCAAAACTTGTTTGGTCTTTATACAAAATTTACCATAAAAATGCCGAAAAATACCGTTCAAAAATGATGCGATATATTGAGGTTAATAAAAAATTTTTTAATAAGACCGCTAAAATTCTAGACTATTAAAAAATGAACGATAATTGGTGGCAAACGGGGTATAAAAACACAATTTATTGTTGACGGAATAGCCTAAAAATGATAAAATAAAATAAGAAAATTATATATTTTCGGCAGGTTACGGTTTTGTATAAACATTTTTTGAAAAGAGTTATAGATTTTATTTGTTCGGGACTGGGCATACTAATTTTAACGCCCTTTTGGATAATTATTTTTATCGCCATAAAAATAGATTCCAAGGGTCCCGTTTTTTTTAAGCAAAAAAGAGTAGGAAAGAATAAAAAATACTTTAACATACTTAAATTCCGCACAATGCGGACAGACACCCCGCACGACGTTCCTACGCACCTTCTGGGCAATCAGGCGGAAAGTTATATTACCAAAGTAGGCGGGTTTTTAAGAAAAACTTCCTTAGACGAACTGCCGCAATTATTCAACATTTTTTTGGGGCAAATGGCTATAATAGGACCAAGACCGTGCCTTTATAATCAATACGATTTAATAGAAGAGCGCGACAAATACGGCGCAAACGATATTCGCCCCGGACTTACGGGTTGGGCGCAGATTAACGGCAGAGATGAGTTGGAAATTGTAGATAAAGCGCGTTTAGACGGAGAGTACGTTAAAAAACTTAGTTTACTGTTTGATCTTAAATGCTTTTTCGGAACGATTTTCTCCGTTCTTAAAGAAGACGGCGTTAAAGAAGGCGGCACGGGCGCGGTAGAAGCGGACGGCAAGGCGAAAGTCGAAAACGAAAAAACGGAAGAGAAAGCAGGTAATACTGAAAACATTGTCGGTGTTTCGGAAGAGAGAGCAGATAAGACAGAAAATACCGACGACGTTTCGGAAGAGAAAACAGGCAAGACTGAAAATACTGACGGCGGTTTGGACGAAAAAGTCGATAAAAAAAGACGATAGCGGCGAAAAAGAAACAGACGACAAAAAAGCGAAAGAATAAAAAAACAAAAGCGTTATAAAAAGATAATTATCGATACGGAAATATAAAATGAAAAAGATTTTAATAACGGGCGCAAACAGTTACGTCGGAGATTGCGTTAAAAATTATTTAATCAACAAAAACGAAGGGTTTAAGGTTTCTGTCTTAGACCAGATTAACCCCGACTGGATAAAAGAAGATTTTTCCGTTTACGACGTGATATATCACGTTAGCGGAATAGCGCATTCCGACAGCGGAAAGATAAGCGAATCGAAAGCCGCGCTTTACGATAAAGTAAACCACGTTTTAGTGGCTGAAACGGCAAAAAAAGCGAAAGCGGAAGGCGTTAAACAGTTTATCTTTATGTCCAGCGCGATAGTGTACGGCGAAAGTTCTAAAACGGGCGGCAAAAAGGTTATTGAAAGAGATACTCCGTTAGCGCCTGCAAACGCTTATGGCAAGTCCAAGCAGGACGCCGAAAAAGACGTTCTTGCGTTATCCGACAAAGATTTTAAGACGGTTATATTAAGATGCCCGATGATTTACGGGAAAAATTGCAAAGGAAACTACAATGCGCTCAGAAAAATAGCGTTAAAGTTGAAATTCTTTCCGTACGTTAAAAATCAGCGGTCTATGCTTTATATAGAAAACCTTTGCGAGTTTGTTTATCTTATGATAAAAAACGGCGAAAGCGGAATTTTTTTTCCGTCTAATAAGGAATATTCCAACACTTCCGAAATGATTAAACTTATTGCGGCGGCGCACGGCAAAAAGACCGTTTTGGTTAAAGGTTTTACGCCCATTCTCAAATTTTTGGGACTTTTTACGAGCAAAGTATCAAAAGCGTTCGGCAGTTTAAGTTACGATGAAAAAATAAGCGAGTACGAAGTGGATTACAGAGTGAAAACTCTTTCGGAGAGCATAGCGGAAATAGAAACGGAAACAGAAATATAAATAAAAACAGAAACATAAATTGAAGCGAAAACAGAAACGGAAACAGAAACGTAAATTTAAGCGAAAATAGAAGCGGAAAATGGAAAAATATAGTTTTTTAACTTCGGTATATTATAAAGAAAAACCCGAAAATTTAAGACTTTCTATCGAAAGTATGTTAAATCAGACGGCGGCGCCCGATCAGATTGTTCTGGTAAAGGACGGAAAACTTAGCGCCGAACTTGATGCCGTGATAGACGAGTTTGCGGCAAAGTATCACGAAGTTTTTACGATTATAACATTAGAAGAAAACAAGGGGCTTGCAAACGCGCTTAACGCGGGACTTAAAGAGTGCAGAAACGAACTCGTTGCCAGAATGGATTCCGACGACGTTTCGGTAAAAGAAAGGTGCGCCTTATCGCTTGCCGAGTTTGAAAAAGACGCGGATTTGGGACTTCTCGGCACGGGTATGTATACTTTTGTCGGTTCTCCCGATAACGTTATCGGCGAAAGGTACCAGCCTGCCGACTTTAACAAAATCAAAAAGGCGCTCAGGCGGAACGACCCGTTTTTCCACCCCACGGTTATGTATAAAAAGTCTTTGGTTCTGGCTTCCGGCGGGTATGCCGCGGAACTCAGAAGACGGCAGGACTACGACTTGTTTTCCAAAATGGTGAACGACGGCGTTAAAGCGACCAACATTGAAAAACCGCTTTTATATTTCAGAACGACTGACGACTATTATCTTCGCAATAAGAATAAGGAAAGTTGCGTTAATCGCATTATTGTGCAAAAACGTATATATCGCCGCAAAGAATGTTCGTTTTTTGATTATCTTTACGTGAAAACGGCGTTTACCGCGGTAAGATTTATGCCGCTTTGGTTGTACAAATTATTATACAAAAAAATAAAAAAATAAAATGGGTTAAAAAATTAACCCATTTGGGTTAATAAAAATTTTTAAGCAGAAAGATGCAAAAAGCAGACAGTTACGAAAAGGTTAAAAAGATATTGTTCGTTGTTCCGAGAATGGGCGGCGGCGGCGCGGAGCGGGTTATCTCGCTTTTGTCGGCGGAGTTTATAAAAGACGGCAAAGACGTTACCGTGCATACTTTTATCGGCGGCGAAAGTTTTTATAATCTGGATTCTGAAATTAAAATTTCGGACTGCGGCATAAAGATAAGCAAAAAACCAATCAGGCGCGCGCTGGGTATGCTTTTCAAGTTCCCAAAGACCTTTTTCAGAACGAGAAAGGTTATAAAAAAGGGAGGATACGATTTAGTGTTTTCTTTCCTTGCCACGGCGGACATAATCGTTTGGTTGTGCAAAAAAACGGGGCTTAAATTCAAGCACGTCTGTTCGGAGAGAAACGACCCGACGCATAAAGGAAAGGCGCTTATAAGAACGCTTAAAAAAGTATACAAAAAGGCGGATATGTTCGTCTGCCAGAGCGAGGACGTTAAAAACTTTTATAACTGCGTGGCGGAAAGTAAAAAGGCGGTTATACCAAACTCGGTAAACCCCGACATTATTCCCGCGCGTGTAAAGTCGGACGAAAAAACGGTAGTCGCGGTCGGCAGATTAGACGGACAGAAAAATTTCGGATTGCTGATTGACGCTTTTTCCGATTTGGGCGAAGAATTCAGCGAGTATAAATTAAACATTTACGGCGAAGGCAAACGCCGAGCGGAATTAGAAGCGCAGATAGAGAATCTGGGGCTTTCGGACAGGGTTACGCTGTGCGGCGCGAAAAAAGGCTTGTTGGATATTATCAAAACCGCCGATTTATTCGTTATGTCAAGCGATTACGAAGGCTTTCCCAACGCGCTGTTAGAAGCAAAAGCGATAGGACTTCCGCTGGTTTCAACCGATTTTAAGACGGGTACCGCAAAAGAGATTATATCGGCAGGCGGCGGAACGCTTGTGCCCGTCGGGGACAGAACCGCGCTTAAAGAAGCGATTGAACGGGCGTTATCGTCGGAAGAATTAAGGGATAAAGAGAGCGAGTTCAACAGAAAGGACGCCGAAAAATTTTATAACGAAAACGTTATTAAAAAATGGATTTGCGCCATAGACGAAATTATTTATAAAAAGGCAGAAAATGGAAATTAAGTTATTATTTAAAAACCCGAGATTGTTTATGTTTAAGGTGTTTAAC
>JAEYEN010000019.1 GCA_023403375.1 Bacillota bacterium | reverse complement strand
GAATACGACGGTGAACGGGCTTTAACCCGTCCCTTACGTCAGGTATCGCACGCGAAACGTTAACCGCCATTGCATACGCTATAAACGACTTTTTGACTTCGTTGTTTACTTCTATATTGATAAGTTTTGTTTTGCTTAATTTCTCTTTAAATTCCGCAGTAAGTTCCGCAGGCGCTTCTCTTTTTATCATCTTTTATCTCCTTAAACGTCTAAATCGGTAACGAGTTTTGCGTTTTCTTCTATGAACTGACGGCGCAGTTCGGGTTCGTCGCCCATAAGTTTAGAAAACGTTTCGTTGGCTTCTACCGCGTCTTCCATCGTAACTTTAAGCATAGTTCTCGTTTCGGGGTTCATCGTGGTATCCCACAACTGCGTGGGGTCCATTTCGCCAAGACCTTTATAACGTTGAATATCGCATTTACCCACTTCCGCAAGGTAATCCGCAAGTTCTTTATCCGAATAAAGATATTTGTCGACTTTATTTTTGGTCGCTTTATAAAGGGGCGGCTGCGCGATATACACGTGCCCTTGTTCGATTAACGGCTTCATAAATCTGAAAAAGAAAGTAAGCAATAATATTCTGATATGACTGCCGTCAACGTCGGCATCGGTCATACAAATAATTCTGTCGTAACGAAGTTTCGTAACGTCGAAATCTTCCTGCATACCGCCGCCGAACGCGGTTATCATCGCTTTTATTTCTTCATTTTCCAGAACTCTGTTTATTCTGGCTTTTTCTACGTTGAGTATTTTGCCCCTGAGCGGCAATATCGCCTGAAAACGTCTGTCCCTGCCCTGTTTCGCACTGCCGCCTGCGGAATCGCCTTCTACAAGGAATATTTCGCAAAACGCGGGGTTTTTATCGGAACAATCGGCAAGTTTACCGGGGAGTGTGGTGCTCTCTAACGCGCCTTTTCTTCTGGTGCTTTCTCTCGCAAGACGCGCCGCTTCTCTCGCACGCTGAGCGGTTACGCATTTTATTATTACTTCTTTTGCCTTGTCGGGGTTTTCTTCAAGGAAAGTGCCGAAGTATTCGTTCATCGCTTTGGAAACGTAGTTTCTCATCTCGGAATTGCCGAGTTTCGTCTTTGTCTGTCCCTCGAATTGCGGTTCGGTAAGTTTTACCGAAACGACTGCGACAAGACCTTCTCTCACGTCGTCGGAAGAAACTTTTTCTTCGCCTTTTAAGGCGTTATGCTTCTTTCCGAAATCGTTTATTATTCTCGTAAGCGAATTCTTAAACCCTTCTAAATGCGTGCCGCCTTCTTCGGTGTTTATGTTATTTGCAAACGCATAAATGGTTTCGTTATAAGTATCGGTGTATTGAAGAGCGACTTCGACTTCCGTATCGCCGTAAAAAACGTCGAAATAAACGGGCTTTTCAAAAATAGGATTTTTATTCTTGCTCAAATCTTCAACGAAGTGCGAGATACCGCCTTCGTAAATAAATTCGTCGTGCTGTTCTCTGCCCGCCCTTTTATCTTCCATTTTAATGGTAAGACCTTTATTGAGGTAGGCAAGTTCGCGAAGTCTGGTTTTAACGGTGTCGTAATTAAAGTCTACCGTTTCAAAAATCTCGTCGTCGGGCATAAAAGTAACCCACGTGCCGGTAAAGTCCGCGTCCCCCACTATTTTTAAGGGCGCCTGCGGAATACCGCGGTTATAGGTCTGCTTGTATTTTTTGCCGTTCTGATATACTTCTACTTCCAGCCATTCTGAAAGCGCGTTGACGACAGAAAGACCGACGCCGTGAAGTCCGCCGGAAATTTTATATCCGCCGCCGCCGAATTTACCGCCGGCGTGCAGTTTTGTCAAAACAACTTCTACCGCGGAAATGCCTTCGGTATGGTGTATAGCCGTCGGTATACCCCTGCCGTTATCTTTTATGGTACACGACCCGTCGTTATTGAATATCACGGAGATTGTGTCGCAATATCCGGAAAGCGCTTCGTCGATAGAGTTATCTACGATTTCATGCACCAGATGATGCAAACCCCTGACGTCCGTTGAGCCGATATACATACCCGGTCTTTTTCTGACGGGGTCAAGCCCTTCCAAAACCTGAATCTGACTTTCGCCGTAATTGCCGCCGACTTTGTTTCTTTCTTCCATAGCACACCTTTTAAATATTTTGTCTTAAAAATTATATCATGTTTCGGCAAAAAAAACAAGCTTTTTTTCACTCTTTAAAATTATATATAATTTTAAGGGTGAAATTAAGGTAAATAATACGCCCTTTTTTAACGTCAGCCGAATGCGGGGCTGTTCTTTTTATCCGTTTTAAGCAAAAACGCATAAAAATTTTTAACGGAAACACAATATAGATAATCGATTTTCACGGGAGAAAGAAAATGAGCGATTGTAAAAATTGCAGAAAAACAATCAACGACGGTAATATGCTTGAATGTAAAAACTGCGGCGCGGTTATTTGTTCCGACTGCGCCCAAAAAACCAAAAATATTTGTCCTTATTGTTATTCGGACTTAGAGTATATAGGTTGATTACCGCAAGACAAAACAAAAAGCCGCGCTAAAACGCGGCTTTTTGCCTTTAACGCCTTTTTACGGGGCGTATCGTATTCTTTTACTGCTTTAACTTTTTCGTTCGTTAAAAAGTTAAAAATCTTTTTTCATCTCGTCGAAAAGTTTTATTTCCGTTTTTCCGAGCCCTTTGATAAAACATTTAGAAGCCACTTTAACGCCGCGGTTATAAAAATCTTTGGCGTATTCTTTTTCTTTTTTTACATATAGCAGATACGCGAGTTTTATACGCAGATTAGTCGCCGTGTTTTCGGAATTAAGATACTTTTCGAGTTCGTACATAAGTTCGTCCGCTCTCTCTTCGTTATAATCGAACGTGCAGGCGTTATAAAGAGAATCTGCTTTTGCCGAATATTCGAGTTCTTTCGGAAGATAATCTTCAAGAGAAACAAGCCTGTCAGACGTCTTTTTCGCGTTTTCCGCGTCGCCTTTATCGAGATAGTAATAATATCTGGCGTTTAAAAGTTGCAAAAAGTACAAGTCGTCTTCCGGCAACTGCGGAAGGTCGGAGTAAAATTTCTCGTCAATCTCGGAAGGCGATTTCCCTTCAAAAAGCGCGGCTTGAATTTCCAGAACGGAACATGCGACCGTAAGCGCTTTATCTTTCTTCTTTATACCGAAAACTATCGCCCCGTCGTTTCTCGCCCCGCCGTTTATCATAGGCAAAAGATTGCCTATAAAATAATAAGCCGAAACAGGAAGCGATATACTTAAAACGCAATAAACCGCAATAGGAACGTGCCCCGCCGTAAACATCATCGCAACCGAAATAACGGTTAATATGAGCGAAGCGATAATTCCGCCTGCGGCAATGTTTTTATAGCGTTTTTCCATGTTTCCGCCGCACACGGGGATACTTTCGGTAAAGCCCGCTTCGTTGCCTATCATAGTAAAATCAAAGCGGAAACGCTTTCTTATTCTGGTCCATCTGAAAAACCAGACGGACAGCACCGTTACTTTGAAAGAATTTTTTTTGCAGGCTATAATATGCCCCGCTTCGTGGGAAAACGCGTTGATAAGCCCCCATAAAATCGCGCCGCCGAGATAACATGCAATAACGACGACTAAATCGGGGTTTTTATATTTTGCGTTGCCGTAAAAAGCGACCGCGAACACAAGCCCTATAACTATCGCAAACAGGATTACGTTGTTGATAACAGATGTGCGTCTTTTCATTTTTTCTCCGTTTTTGCTTTAAGATACCCTTCCAGATTGTCTTTTTCCGAAACCTTTATTTCGTTTACGGAAAGTTTTTCCATAATTTTAAGCAGCAAAAGCGTGCCGCCGGCTATAACGTCCGCTCTTTCTTTTTGCAAACCTTTAAGCCTTTCTTTTTCTTCCAAGTCAAGAGTAAAAAGTTTGTCCGACAATTCGGAAAGTTCCTTTTTCTTTATGATATACCCTTCTACCTTTTTCGGGTCGTAAGGTTCAAGTTGCTGCAAAAGCGCGCAAACGGTAGTTGCCGTGCCGCCGATTGCCGTAAAATCCGATTTCGGCACGTCGCCGTAAAGTTTGATTTTTTCGTCAATCAGCGCGGTAAGTTTATCTTTATCCTGTCCGCACGCGTTTTTCAGTCTGACCGTTCCCAAATCAAGGCTGTAAGTATAAACGGGCAAACCGCTTTTCAAAACGGTTATTTCGGAACTCGCGCCGCCGATGTCGATAAGTCCGCCGTCGCCGTCAAGCGCGCCGCTTGCGCCGTAAGCCGCTTCTTTTTCGCCGCTTATAACGTCTACTTTAACGCCGCAGGCTTTATATACTTTATCGGTAAATTCGGTCTTATTCGCCGCCCTTCTCACGGCGGCAGTGGCAAACGCATAAATCTCGTTTGCGCCGACTAAAAGCGCTTCTTCATAAAAAAAGCGGATTGCATCCACCGTTCTTTCGATAGCATTTTGTTTTAGCATCGAATCTTCGCCGAAGCCTTCCGCAAGTTTTGTTATTTTTGTTTTTTTATATCTCGTTCCCTTTCCGTCCGCAATCATAAGCCTTACGGAATTCGAACCTACGTCTATAACGCCGTACACAATGTCGTTCATATTACTTTACATTCAGTATTTATACAATTCGTTTGCGCGATAATTCGTACGATTATTTATACAATTTATCGTCGATAAAACGGTAGCCGAGTTCTCTCGCACGCTCTTCTATCCACCACCTTTTGGAACAAGCGTCGAGTTCTTTCGAACTGTCTTCTTTAAGTATGCGATATTCTTCTATTGCGGCGTTAAGTTCCGCTTCCCTGCGCCTTTCCGAGCCGATAACGGCAAGTTGATAGACCATAATAACAAGCAGAAAAACCACTAAAAGCACTGCGCCGACAGTAGATGACACGACAACCTTTTTAAACTTTTCGTCCGTCACGTTTTTTACCTCTTTGGTTTATGAGTTTATTATATAACTTTTTGCCGAATTTTGCAAGTATAATGCCAAAACTTTTAACACAAACCGCAATACCCGAAAAAACGCCGAAAATCATATAAAACCTGAGCGACGGAAAACACATACGGTAAGAATACGCCACGTACGACATGGCTATTAAAACAAACGTCAGAATATCTGCAAGACAACAAATCGGCTTTATTTTTATAATCCTTTTTGCGACCTGAACGAACGATAAAATTATTCCAGCGGCGCCGCCGAAACAAAAACACGCCGCAAAAACGTAAAACTGATTAGCGGTTACAAACATTACTCGCCCCGCAAAAATTTATTTGAAAACGCGTTTGAAAAAGGGCGCTTTCTTTTTACCGTACCTTATTTCCGTAAACTCGCCGTCTGCGGTAAGATTGCCGCTCGACTTATTAAAAGCGGTAATTTTTATATTTTCCCCGCCGACGTATACTTTTACACCTTTAACGGACAAAACAAGGCTCTGTTCGGAAAACCCGTCCACGGCTTCAACTCCGCTCATCGTAAGCCGCTTTCTGCCGTCTAAAACCAATTTATCGACTTCTGTTTCAGTCTGCTGCATTTCATCGCCTCCACATTCTTTTTTATAAATTATGCCCCAAAAGAAAAAATTAACACCATAAAAGAAAAAAAGACGGAAAAACCGTCTTTTTTAATGTATTTTGTATATAACTTTTTTACTATTTACAACACGTAAGCGTATATTTATTTACAATACAAATTGTTTATAACGTACTTTCAATCTTACACGCGTTTTATTTTTAATTCGAGTTACTCCGTTTTTGAAAAAAGCGTTAACAAAGTTTATTCGGGGAGTTTCATATCTCCGAACGCGATAACTCCCTTTTTACGCATTATTTCGCTTACCGTAAAACTTATTGCCGCAGGGATAACGAAAAGGCAAAGAATTATACCGAAAACAACGTTTATAGTTGGCACGTTATAAGTCTGGCAAGCGTCTATCACGCCGAAAAGCCCTACCAAACCGCTTGTTCCCATACCGCCGCCTGCCGCAGTACACCTTATATCCAAAAGCACCGCCACAAGTCCCGAAAAGACGCTGGCGATTATTTCGGGAAGCATAATTGACGGTTTTTTCATTATATTAGGAATTTGCAGCATACTTGTCCCAAGCCCCTGCGAAACAAGTCCGCTGAACCCGTTTTCTCTGAAAGACGCCACACCGAAGCCCACCATATGCGCCGCGCACCCTGCCACCGCCGCGCCGCCCGCAATGGCAAACACTTCGGGATTATTAGCCGCCGTTTCGGAAGTCGCTATCGCCACCCAGATTGCCGCGGAAGACGTGGGCATTGTAAGCAATATCCCCATAACCACTGATATGACTATACCTATAATGATTTTAACCGCCGCGCCCGCGTTTATGGTTATTACAAGAAGTTCCGCAAACAGGTCGATAAGTTTTATAAAGGGCCACGCAACGTAAATCGCGCCGACGCACATTAAAATCATACCGAGCGGAACGAAAATAATATCGAATTTGGTTTTGCCGGCATAAAGATTTGCTATTTCTATCGTGAACATGGCGCACACGTAAGAGCCTATCGGATTGCCGGGGAGCCCTTTCTGAAAGACGGTCGCAAAATAGTCCGCCGTCATCGTGCCGCCGATTATATTAAGCGCATACGCACCTATAAACCCCGTAACCGCCGCCGAAAATATCACAAGCGGTTTTGCGTTCAATTTATACGCGATACCTATACCGATACCTGCGCCCATCAGAATTTTTGCTACCGTGCCGACGACGTTAAGAAAACTCCCGAAGAAATTATCGGTGCCTATCCACCCTGCAAACATACTTATAATAGTGCCTGCTATAAGCGTGCAGAAAAGCCCCAGCGCCATACCCGAAAAAGCGGTTATAAAATATCTTTTGGGCATTGCTTTAAGATAGTTTATAAATTTCTGTTTAACGGTTACTGTATCGCCGCCGCTTAGTAAATCCCGACCGCGGATTTCGTTTTTATCCGCAGTTTTGGTTTCGCTTTCCGCCTTTTTCTCAATCGTTTCGGTTTCCGTTTCGTTAACCGAATTTTCGGCTTTTGTTTCTTTTTTAACTTTTTCCATTATAAAATTATCTCCGTAAGTTTATTATCCGTCTGGTCGCAAGACGTCAGGTAATAAGTTATTCCGTTTTTCACGGTTATTTTTTCCGTTCTTACGTTCTTTCCGTGCAAATGCCCGAACACCACGGCGTTTACGCCGTATTCTTCAAACAAATCGGTATAAAGCGAATTTTCTTTTTTAGCGTTAAACGGCGGAAAATGCACTAACGCGATTAGTTTGTCCCCTTCGCTTTTCATAGCGCAGGCGCTTTTCAATGAAAGAGTCAAGCGTTCTTTTTCACGCAAATAAATTTTTTTATCTTCGTCCGTAAAATCGGGGGTACCGGGAACAGACCACAGTCTGGAACCGCAGATAACGGTGTTTCCGAATTTTATGCAATCGTTTTGAAGAGCGTAAAAATTTTCCGGAAGCATATCGCGCACTTTGCCGATACCGCTCCACCAATAATCGTGGTTGCCTTTTATAAACACTTTTTTCCCTTTAAGCGGGATAAGAAGCGAAAGGTCTTTTTCGGCGTCTTTTATAGTCATCGCCCAACTTATATCGCCGCCTATCAGCACCACGTCGTCGTTATTAACCTTGTCCTGCCAGTCGGAAAAAATTTTTTCAAAGTAATTAACCCAGTTTCCGCCGAACACATCCATAGGTTTATCGGTAGACGTTGACATATGTAAATCGCTTATCGCATAGATTTTCATAAATAAATTATAACACAATTTTTAACATTTAACAAGGAAAACGCAAGGAAAAAGCGCGGATATATCCGCGCTTTTTACAGTTGCCCGCCCGATTGATTTATTCGGGATACATCGGCAATTCAAAAAATCCCGCACAAACTTCCTGTGTATATTCCTGACACGGCGGAATTGCGGTATAGCCGTAAGACGGAACAAGCAATTCGACTTCCATTACAATCTTGATAATAATCGAAGAACAGCAATCGATGGTGAATTGATTTTCCCCTGTGTACGTACCCTGCGTCGATACGAGCGAAACCACCGATTCTACGGTGTACGGCATAATAGACGCCGACGGTATATTCAGTATAACGTCTTTGCTGACGGTGAGAGAAGAAGTTCCAACCCCTTCTACGCCGTTTGCGTCCGTATACGCCACCGATATCGGTATCGTTATATCGCATTTGACCCTTGCGGAATTAGGACGTTCGGGCAACGGTTCTATTAAAAGGTTGCTTATCGTCCCCTTGGAAGAAGTATTTCTTGCACTGATAAAGGTCAAAGGATATGTAGGCGTTGTAGGCGTAAAACTATTTAAGGTAAGTACTATATCGGTAAGTTGGCTTTGTTGCATACAAGCGTCGAAAACCTTTTTGGCTTCTATACAAACTTTTTCGCACAAACCCGACAGCGGATTTCCGTTGATTGGTCCCGGACATTTATCTGATTGAAAATTACAGAAAAACGACATTTTTATCCTCCTTTCGGCTTTCTATTTTAATATATGCCTACAAAAGGTAAAAATGTTAAAATTATCCGTTTTTGTAAAACAAATCTTTTCCGCTAAAAAATAAAACCAAAAAGCGGCTATAAGATACTAACGTTTTACTCGTTAAAAACAAAAAGAACGCAAAACGTTTTTACGCTTTTACGTTCTTTTATTTTAATAAAATAGTTTCAATACGTTGATTTTTTATTTTGTTTCGCTATATTTTTCCAGGTCGACCTTACGTATCTCCACCCTGCGGATTTTTCCGCTTATGGTTTTAGGCAAACTATCCACAAACTCTACAACCCTTGGATATTTATAAGGTGCAGTATGCGTTTTTACGTAGTTCTGAATTTCGAGAACAAGTTCGTCCGACGGAATAAAGCCTTTCTTTAAGACTATGGTTGCCTTAACGTTAAAGCCCCTTTTCGGGTCGGGAACGCCCGTTACGGCGACTTCTAAAACGGCGGGGTGTTCGAGGATGACGCTTTCAACTTCAAACGGCCCTATACGATAGCCGGAAGATTTTATAACGTCGTCGTTTCTGCCGATATATTAAAAGTTTCCGTGTTCGTCTATATACGCCGTGTCGCCCGTGTGGAAATATCCGTTTCTCCAACTGTTTTCGGTGGCTTCGGGGTCTTTATAATATCCGCAGGTAAGACCGCAAGGCTTTTTATCGCGCTTTTCTACTATGCAGATTTCCCCTTCTTCGCCCGGCATACAGTTTCTGCCGTCGGGTGCGAGAACTTGAAGGTTATATCCGGGCATAGGTTGTCCGATGAAACCCGACAAAGGTTTAGCATAACCCCTTAACGTGCCAAGGCAAACCGTAGTTTCGGTCTGACCGAAACCTTCGAATATTTCTAAGCCTGTCGCTTCTTTCCACTTATTGAATATATCCGCGTTAAGCGCTTCGCCTGCGGAACAACAGTTTACCATAGACGAAAGGTCGTATTTTTTAACGTCGTTCTGCAAGATAAATCTGTACATTGTGGGCGGAACGCAGAAAGTGGTAACTTTATATTTTTCCAGAACGTCCAAAATATCGTCGCCGTGGAATTTATCGAAGTCGTAAACCAGAATTGCGCTTTCGCCAAACCACTGTCCGTAGAACTTACCCCAAAGCGATTTTAACCAGCCCGTATCCGATATGGTAAAATGGAGTCCGCCGTCTACTACCCTGTGCCAGAAAACGCCCGTCATTATATGTCCCAAAGGATAAGTAAAGTCGTGCATTATCATTTTAGGATAGCCCGTGGTGCCGGAAGTAAACGCCATAAACATTATATCTTTGGCGGTAACCGCGTCTTCACCAGTGGGTTTCGTCCATTTTTCGCTTGCCGCGGCAATTCCGTCTTCCAAATCGAGCCAGCCGCCGCCTGCGGGTTTTTTGTGCTTTGTAGTGAGTTTAAGTTTAACGGTCGGGCAATCTTTATAAACGTCGTCAAAATGTTCGGTACAGTCGCCGTCGCCCGTTATTATAACCGCTTTTATATCCCCTTTATTGCACCTGTAAGTGTAATCTTTTCCGACAAGCATATTAGTAGCCTGAACGGGAATCGCGCCTATTTTGTGCATTGCAAGCATACAAAACCAGAAATAGTAACTTCTTTTAAGAACGACTAAAACTTTGTCGCCTTTGTTTATGCCTATGCTTTTAAGATAGTTTGCGGTTTTATCCGACCAAAACTTCATATCCTTAAACGTAAAACGCTTTTCTTCCTTGGTGTTTGAAAGCCAAAGCATAGCGAGTTTATCGGGCTTGGTTTCGGCAAGTTCGTCC
The DNA here is from genome assembly GCA_023403375.1 of Bacillota bacterium. Taxonomy (GTDB): domain Bacteria; phylum Bacillota; class Clostridia; order Christensenellales; family Borkfalkiaceae; genus UBA1259. Next base: position 3,474 of record JAEYEN010000019.1, on the reverse strand, counting down.
ATAACGTCGTACGCAAAGTTAAAGTCGGACGGATAAGTTAATTTGAAATTTTTTCTTAAATCTTCTAAGTCTTTAAAAGAATCTCTGTTTCTTCCTGTGTATTTTTCGTAGATAACCATTTTTTACTCCTATATAGTGTAGGCGTAAAGAATTATTTATTTCATTACCACCGCAAGAAATTTAACGGGTTTATTGCCCAGCACTTTTATGCCGTGCGGAATTTTGGAATTGAAATACACGCTGTCGCCCTTATTCAGTTCGTAAACGATAGAGCCGATTTTGAATTCCATTTTTCCCGAAAGGACAAAGTTGAACTCCTGCCCTTCGTGGCTGTGAAGCGCCTGGTCGTCTTCGCCCGGTTCTACCAGAACGAAAAACGGTTCCGCTTTCTTGTTTTTAAAGGTGTACGCCAAATGCTTGTAATCGTAGGAACCTTCCTTTTTTACAAAGAATTCGTGTCCCTTTCTGACTACCGCGCAGTCGGTGAGTTTGGGTGAATTGCCCGAAAGAAGATTGAATACGTCCACTTCGAATATAGAAGCGACGTTATACATAAAACTGAACGAGAAATCTCTTTCGCCTTTTTCGTATGCTTGATACTCTTCGAGCGGCATATTGAGCCATTCGGCAACTTGTTCTTGCGACGCGCCCTTTATTTCTCTCAATTCGGCGAGTCTTTGTCCCATTTCCATCAATTGTTCTTTCATAGCAATTTTCCCCTTTTAATAGTTATATCCTAATTCTATCGCCTTTATGTTTTTTGTAAGCATATCCGCTTTTTTAGCGGGTATCATTTGCGATAGACTGCTTTCGATTTGTTCAAGTGAAAGTATATTGGTATCTTTTATCAACTTTCCTATGATAATCATATTCGCAAGTCCGTCAAGTCCGTTATCACTTGCCATTTTTGTCGCAGGAATACCAACGGTGATAACATCGTTTGCGGTACCCTGCTTGATAATCAGTGAACTGTCGAATATAATATATCCGCCTTTTTCGGTTTCGTTGCAATACTTCTCCAACGACGGTAAATTCATTGCGATAAGTATGTTCGGTTTATCGACGATAGGCGAACCTATCTGCTCGTCCGAAAGCGTTACGCTGCAATTTGCCGTGCCGCCGCGCATTTCGGGTCCGTAAGAAGGAAGCCAACTGACTTCCATTCCCGCTTTAAGCCCCGTGTACGCAAGCGCTTTTCCTGCAAAAAGTATGCCCTGCCCGCCGAATCCGGCAATAAGTATTTTGGTGGTTTTGCTCATTTATTTGTCCTCCTTGTACTTATCTTTATATACGCCGAGCGGATAATATTTTTCCATATTATCGTCAAGCCATTTTATCGCTTCCGTCGGCGCAAGTCCCCAGTTTGTAGGACAGGTGGAAAGAACTTCTATAAGCGAAAATCCTTTACCTTCCATCTGGTTCTTGAATGCGTGCATTATTGCTTTTTTAGCCTTTCTTATATTAGCCACGTTGTTTACGGCAACTCTTTCCAAGTACGACGCGCCGTCTACCTGCGACAGCATTTCGCATACTTTAACGGGATAGCCGACGACGGTTACGTCTCTGCCGTAAGGCGAAGTCTGCGTTACTTGTCCCGGCAACGTGGTAGGTGCCATTTGTCCGCCCGTCATACCGTAAATAGCGTTATTTACGAATATAATCGTAATGTTTTCGTTTCTCGCCGCCGAGTGAACGGTTTCAGCCGTGCCTATTGCGGCAAGGTCGCCGTCGCCCTGATAGGTGAAAACTATATTTTCAGGGTGCGCCCTTTTTGCGCCCGTTGCAACTGCCGGCGCTCTGCCGTGTGCCGCCTGCACCATATCGCAATTGAAATAATTATACGAGAAAACCGAACAACCGACCGACGCTATACCAACCGTTCTGTCGGTAATTTTAAGTTCGTCAAGACATTCCGCAACAAGTCTGTGGATAATGCCGTGCGTACAGCCGGGGCAATAATGAAGTTCGTTATCGGTTAAACCTTTGGTTTTTTCAAATACTACCATTCTTTTGCCTCTCCTTTTTGTATTTCGGTAAGTTTTTCTAACACTTCTGCGGACGAAGGTATAACCCCGCCCGTACGATTGCACAGATATACGGGTTTGCTGCATTCTACCGCAAGTTTAACGTCCTCTATCATCTGTCCCATATTAAGTTCTACTGACAGGAAGGCTTTGACTTTTCCCGCAGCCTTTTTAAGCGCTTCCTTGGGGAAGGGCCACAAGGTTATAGGACGAATCATTCCTGCTTTAATACCCTGTTTTCTCGCTTCCGCAATAGCGTTTTTGGATACTCTGGAAGCGATACCGAACGCAACTACGCAGATTTCCGCGTCGTCCATCATATACTCTTCGTACATAACTTCGTCGCGTTCGACGATTTTATATTTTTCAAATCTTTGAATATTCCACTGTTCGAGTTGAGCGGGCGTAAGCGACAAAGAGTTTATAATGTTTCTTCCCGAATGGTTGCAAGTACCCGTGGTTGCCCAGGGTTTATCGTATTTTTTGACTTCTCCGAGGTCGAGCGATACGGGTTCCATCATCTGACCCATAGTACCGTCCGCAAGAATCATACTCTGCATTCTGTATTTATCGGCAAGGTCGAAGCCCTTAAAGGTAAGGCTTACCATTTCCTGTACGGAAGCGGGGGCTAAAACGATAAGTTTATAATCACCGTGTCCGCCGCCTTTCGTCGCCTGAAAATAATCCGACTGCGAGGGCTGAATTCCGCCAAGTCCGGGGCCGCCGCGTTGTACGTTTACGATAAGCGCGGGCAATTCGCAACCTGCAAGATAAGATATACCTTCGCTTTTAAGCGAGATTCCGGGGCTGGAACTGCTGGTCATTGCACGTTCGCCGGTAGACGCCGCGCCGATTACCATATTGATTGCCGCTATTTCCGATTCTGCCTGCAAAAAGGTTCCGCCGATTTTGGGCATACGTTTAGCCATATATGCGGCGACTTCGGTCTGGGGCGTAATGGGATAGCCGAAATATAATCTGCAACCTGCCATTATTGCCGCTTCCGCCAAAGCCTCGTTACCTTTCATCAATACTTTTTCTGCCATAATTCACCTCTATCTTTCAACGGTAATAACCGTATCGGGGCACATAATCGCGCAACTTGCGCAACCCACGCACTTATTCTCTTCGGTTACCACTGCGGGGTGATACCCCTTAACGTTGATTTTATCTTTTGCGAGCGCTATAATGTGCTTGGGGCAGACGCTTACGCATAATCCGCAACCTTTGCAACGCTCTTCTCTGAATGTTACTTTTGCCATTTGTTCTCCTTTTATTATATATTACAACCAATCGCCGTATTTAATCAACTCAATCGGAAGAATATTTTTAATGTTTTTTTCCGCTTCCGAACTAAATCTTTTCTCAACTGCGGTAAACGCAAGCGGCAGGTTCAGCGTTTTTGCAAATTCCCGCGCTTTTATCTCGCCGACTATTATCGTTTCAATCG
>JAEYEN010000117.1 GCA_023403375.1 Bacillota bacterium | reverse complement strand
CTTTTATGTTTATCAGTCCTGCGATTCTTCCTACAAGTTCCCCGTCTTTATAGCACAGAAAACCTTTGTAAATATTATTCGGCAAACTGAAATTCTTTTTGGGATTAAAGGTATTCATCTCGTCGCTTCTTAAAGACGGAACGTAATACGGGCAACCCTTATATAACTTCAACGGATAAGTGGCAAAAGCTTTAAGCGTTTTTTTGTCGTTTACTTCTACAATTTCAATCATATTTTCTTAAAAAACCTTTTCCGTAGTTTTATAAGTATAATTATACAATAAACTTGTCAAAAAAACAACAAAAAACCAGAAATTTTATTTTTCTGAACACTTTTCGGTTTTTGTACAAAAAAACCGAGCAAAACGCAAAGCAACAGGCAAGAAATTGAAAACAACAAAAACAAACGAAATAAAGGAATTGAAAACAACAAACATAAACAAAATATAAGAATGCCGAAACCATAGAAACGCCGACAAAATAAAAACGCCTATAACGTAAAAATGCCGACAAAATAAAAACGCCGATTTTCGGTCGGCGCTTTATTCTTTTACTCTTTAAGTCGGACATTTCGGCAAATCGAAATTCGGGTCAATTCAGTCGGGGTTTGCAGAATCCTTACGTTTCATAGGAAAGGGCGGCTTTTCGTCTTTCAAAGACATAATGTAATTATTATACTGTTCGTCGGTTAATTTAACTATCTTGTTCTTTTTCTTTTTAGACATATACAAATCTCCTTAAAAAAGTTATATTCATATTATCTCTAAAACAAAAGTTTTTATACCGGTTTTGCCCTTACCCCCTTTTTCCGCACGGTTTTAGCGATTTTTATTGGCGGAACGCTCTTTCTTTGCCGCCTTTATTTCCTTAAACAAAACGATTGCGATATACGCCGCGCCGAACACGCCTATAACGGGATAAGCGCCGTCTATAATGTTTTTAAGCCCTAATCTTGAAAAGCCGAAAACCGCCGCCGCCATTATAATAACGCCCGCTTTACCCCACTTTTTATCCGCCGCGTTATAAAGCGGATAGAACGCCGACACGACGGACGACGCAATCGAAAGAAAAAGCGCAACGGTAAACACTTTAAAAGTTCCGCCGCCCGCCGCCAAATAAAAGGGCATCGCTTCGTCTTCTGTTTTCGCGCTTTTTATAAAGGATAGAATTACCGCCGCGAGTAGAGATAATATGGCGGCGGAAAACACTGCGGAAAAGACGAGCGTTTTTTTGTCTTTCCCCGCCGCCACGTCCGCTATTGCGGGAATATTTATAAAGCAATTCATAAATACGTACAAAAGCGTTTTGAAAATCAAATCAGCAAAAGTGATTTTACCCGTGGAATAGTCGCATTTTCCGCTTTTTAAAACAACCGATAGCGCGATTATAATAATAACGGGCACTATAGCAACCGAAAATTTTTCCACGCCGCGGATACCGTAGCGTGAAGTAAAACAAACTATCGTGATAAGCGTCAGCGACATTATCGGAAGCCCCTGCTTTATGCCGAAAAATGGAGCAAGCACGTCTAACGCGGCGAGCATACCCGAAACGGAAATAAAAGAAGCGACTAAAATAGCCGCGTTAAAAACGCCGTGAAAATTGAGAAGCGCCCTGTTCATCGGAGATAAACCGCCGTACTTTCTGCCTTCATAAAACAAAAACGCAAAGAAAAGCGAAAGCAAAACAAAAGACAATATTATTTTAGGCAAAAAACTTTCCGTTCCGAAAAACGCAACGAGTTCCCTGCCCGATATAAATCCCGCGCCGATAACCGAACCCACGGTAACAAACGTCGCCGATAAAAACGAATAAAAAAATTTCACGTTCCTATTTTATGAACGTGAAAAATTTTTTATGATTTTATATGTATTATATATTTTTATTCGTTTTATATAATTATTTAACGCTTTTTCCGTTTGCTTTCAACAACGCTTTTCGCCGAGTTTTCGTTCAGGACTTATAGTCTTCGGGGTTAATGTCCTGACCTGCGGTTGCGGTCTTTTCGCCTTTACATTTTTTCCGTATAGCATCCGAAGAAAAATCGCGTTTTTTATCGTATACGCCGCCCAGCGTTTCTATGCAGAACCTTAATTCTTCAAAGTCGGCATAGTCTATTTTTTCATTTTCTATTGCGGAATATAAAAAGGGAAGCGCGCGGTCGTCGCCATACTTAGAAAGCAGACTGCAATAGTATGCGGTTTTATCGGGGTTCTGAACAAACCCGTTTATAAGAATATCGAAAATGCGGTCGCACTTAGTCGCTTTGCACAGAATTTCCGCAAAAATTTCTTTTATGGGTGCGGAAGCGTCTTTATATTCTGCAATAATTCTATCTTTAACTTTGTCGGAAAATCCGCATAAAACTTCCGCCGCGAGTTCCCGTATCGGTTCGGAGCCGCCCCACAAAATAAATTCCAAGTATTTATCGGTAACCTTATCGCAATTTTTATCGTTTAAAACGTTCATAACGTACAAAACGAATTCTTCGTCTTTTTCGTCGCCAAGTGCGTTTAACAGTGCGGTTTCGGTATCTCCGTCCCTTAATGCTTCGCACAGAAAGTCCGAAACGGGAACTTTTTTATCTATATGCGTTTTTAGTGCGGAAACAAGTTCTTCCGCATTAAAAGAGCGGTAGTAAGTTTCGGGCGATTTCCCGTCGAGTTCTTTAAGCGGTTCTTTACCGAAACG
>JAEYEN010000091.1 GCA_023403375.1 Bacillota bacterium | reverse complement strand
GTATAGATTGCTATTCAACGCAGGGCGCGGACGTTAAAGAACTTATAAAAAAGACCGCTAAACAATATAAAATTATTTTTATAACGGAAAAAGTCGCAAAAGAATATGAAGAGATTTTGTCGGCTTACGTATCGGAGCCTTATCCGATTTTCCTTGCCGTTCCCGATAAAGGCGGAAGTAACGGTTACGGAAGAGAGAAGATGAAAAAATCTATGGATAAAGCGCTTGGCGTAGACATACTGTTTTCAAACAATAACGACTAACGTATTTAGGAGAGATTATGCAAGGAAGAATCGTAAAAGTATCCGGACCGCTTATTCTTGCCGAAAACATGGCGGATAGTAAAATGTTCGACGTGGTAAGGGTCGGCGAGAAAAAACTTATCGGAGAGATTATAGAATTGCGCGGCGATAAAGCGTCCGTTCAGGTTTACGAAGAAACCAGCGGTTTAGGTCCCGGCGACGTGGTAGAGTCTACCTATGCGCCGTTATCCGTCGAACTCGCACCCGGGTTGATCGAAGGTATTTTCGACGGTATAGAAAGACCGCTTTTAAAAATTTACGAAAAATACGGCGACAGAATATGCAGGGGGATTGCGGTAAATAATCTTGACCACGAAAAAAAGTGGGATTTCGAGCCTTGCGTTAACGTCGGCGATTATGTAGAAACAGGCGATTTTTTGGGCGAAGTTCAGGAAACCGCCGCAGTCAGACATAAGATTATGGTGCCGTTCGGCGTGAAAGGCACGGTCGCTAAAATAAAACGCGGCAGTTTTAATATAACCGAAACTATTGCGGAAATATCCGATTCAAACGGAAAAACGAGCGTTTCAATGCTTCAAAAATGGCCCGTAAGACGCGGAAGACCTTATATAGGTAAAACTTCTCCGTCTATGCCTATGGTAACGGGGCAGAGAGTTATAGACACGCTCTTCCCCATAGCGCGCGGCGGCGTGGCTGCGGTTCCGGGACCTTTCGGCAGCGGGAAAACGGTAGTTCAGCACCAACTTGCAAAATGGGCGGACGCCGATATTATCGTTTATATAGGTTGCGGAGAGCGCGGTAACGAGATGACCGACGTTCTGAACGAATTCCCCGAACTTAAAGACCCAAAAACCGGCGAACCGCTTATGAAAAGAACGGTGCTTATAGCAAATACTTCCGACATGCCCGTTGCGGCGAGAGAAGCGTCTATTTACACCGGTATAACCATTGCGGAATATTTCCGCGATATGGGGTATAACGTGGCTATAATGGCGGACTCCACTTCGCGCTGGGCGGAAGCGCTCAGGGAAATGAGCGGCAGACTTGAAGAAATGCCGGGTGAAGAAGGTTATCCCGCATATTTGTCTTCAAGGCTTGCGGAGTTTTACGAAAGAGCGGGAATTGTCAACGTTTTATGTTCCGACGGGAAAAGGGTAGGTTCGGTTACCGCGATAGGCGCGGTATCGCCGCAGGGCGGCGACTTGTCTGAACCCGTTTCGCAGGCAACGCTGAGAATAGTTAAAGTGTTCTGGGGACTTTCGTCCGCACTTGCGTATAAACGTCATTTCCCCGCAATAGACTGGCTTATCAGTTATTCGCTTTATGCAGACAGGCTTGGCGAATGGTATACGGATAACGTTGCGGCGGATTTTATTAAACTCCGTGCTTTTGCAATGAACATTTTACAGGAAGAAGCGGAACTTGACGAGATAGTGAGGCTTGTCGGGGCGGACGCGCTGTCTTTTAAAGACAGGTTTACAATGGAAACCGCAAAAACCATAAGAGAAGACTATCTGCATCAGAACGCGTTCCACGAAGTAGACACATACACGTCTTTGACAAAGCAATATAAAATGCTTAAACTTATATATGATTTCCATAGATTAGGGCAGGACGCGATAAGTAAAGGCGCGGACTTTAACGAGTTGATTTCTTTGCCTGTAAAAGAAAAAATCGGCAGGGCGAAATATATACCGGAGCAAGAGATGAAAAGGCTTGACGAGATTGATAAAGAAATTTGCGACGTGCTAAAAGGCGTGATAAACGGAGAAAAAACCGATGCTTAGAGAATATAAAACAATAAAAGAAGTCGTTGGACCTATAATGCTTGTCGAAGGTGTGGAAGGTGCGAAATACAACGAACTTGTAGACGTTATTCAGAAGAACGGCGAAGTCAGGCGCGGTAAGGTTTTAGAAGTTAACCGAGATAAAGCGCTTGTGCAGTTGTTTGAAAGTTCGCAAGGCTTGCAGATTTCCACGTCCAAAGCAAAGTTTTTGGGAAAAAGTCAGCAACTTGCGGTTTCGGAAGATATGCTGGGCAGAGTATTCGACGGAATGGGCAACCCGAAAGACGGCGGTATGCCCGTAATTCCGCAAAAGTTTATGGACGTTAACGGCGAGCCTATCAATCCCGCGGCAAGAGATTATCCCAACGAATTTATAGAAACGGGTGTTTCGGCAATAGACGGACTTAACACGCTTGTAAGGGGGCAGAAGTTACCCGTGTTTTCGATGAGCGGTTTGCCGCATGCGGAACTTGCCGCGCAGATAGCAAGGCAGGCGAAAGTTCGTAACAGCGACGATAAGTTTGCGGTTGTGTTCGCGGCGGTGGGAATAACTTACGAAGAAGCGGAGTATTTTATAAACGATTTCAAAAAGACGGGTGCAATAGAGAGAACGGTTATGTTTACAAACCTTGCAAACGACCCCGCGATAGAGCGTTTGTCTACTCCTAAAATGGCGTTGACGGCGGCAGAATATCTTGCGTTCGACTTAGGAATGCACGTTTTGGTTATCATAACCGATATTACCAATTATTGCGAAGCGTTGAGAGAAATATCGGCGGCAAGAAAGGAAGTGCCCGGAAGAAGAGGATACCCCGGTTATTTATACACAGACCTTGCGACGATATACGAGCGTGCAGGCAGAATTAAAGGTAAAAAAGGTTCGATAACGCAGATACCCATTTTGACTATGCCCGAGGACGATAAAACGCATCCCATTCCCGACCTTACGGGGTATATAACCGAAGGGCAGATAATTTTATCGAGAGAACTTTATAAAAAAGGAATAAATCCGCCGATAGACGTTCTGCCATCTCTTTCGAGATTGAAAGATAAAGGTATTGGCGAAGGGAAGACGAGAGAAGACCATGCGGACACGATGAACCAACTGTTTTCCGCATATGCGCGCGGAAAAGAAGCGAAAGAGTTGTCGGCAATTCTCGGCGACGCCGCGCTTACGGATATAGACAGAACTTACGCGCATTTTGCCGATGGTTTTGAAAAGAAATACGTTTCGCAAGGTTATTATTCCGACAGGTCCATTGAAGACACGTTGAATCTGGGTTGGGAACTTTTAAGAATTCTGCCAAAGTCGGAATTAAAGAGAATTAAAGAAAAGTATATAGAAAAATATCTGAAAGATTAGTCGGGCAAAATATTGAAGCGGCGAAAAGGCAGATTAAAAACCGATTATAAACCGAATTACAAATCTAATATAAATCGAACTAAAAATCTATTTTATATCGAAATATAAATTTAATTCAGAATATAAATCTAATTCAGATAATAATTAGAAAGCAATCAAAAATTAAGGCGAAGCAATTTGCAGGGTGGCATTTTGGCGAGAATAAACGTTAACCCCA